>JAAFJU010000222.1 GCA_013298165.1 Synechococcales cyanobacterium bin31.maxbin.ball.101
CTTTTGGCGGAATAAATTTTGGTGGGAACTTTACTGTTGAGCCGATCGTCTGGGAATTCTGGAAACAATTACCTTCGTAAACGCTTCTATGAAATTTCTTCCCATCGTCACGATCGCTACGGTTATCGGTATTACGGCCAGCACTATGGCTCCGGCCAATGCACAATGGTGGCGCAAGCGTACGACCACTCGGCCCGCTACACCCACGCAACCCGTCCAGCAGCCCGCTGCACAAAATGGGAGTTTTCAGCAGCAAATTCTCAGTTTGGTCAATGTGGAGCGTAGTAAGGCGGGTCTTCAGCCTGTGACGCTGAATAGCAAGCTCAGCCAAGCGGCGCAAAACCATACGAATGACATGATTAGCAAGGGCTATTTTAGTCATACGTCTCCTAGCGGTAGCACCATGACGAGCCGTGTGAATGCGGTGGGGTATACGTATTCAACGATCGGTGAGAACATCGCAGCGGGAGGCAGTACGGCTTCTGCGACGATGACGCAATGGATGAACAGCCCGGGTCACAAGGCCAATATTTTGAACCCTAAGTTCCGGGAATTAGGTGTGGGATATGGACCTTCTAATGACCAATATCGGTATTACTGGACGCAGGTGTTTGGGACTGCTCGGTAATTGATTGATACCGGGCTTCGACTCCGCTCAGCCCTCAATCTTCGTGGGGTGAGCGGAGTCGAATCAATCCTCAATCTTTCGTGGGGTGAGCGGAGTCGAACCCCGAACCCCACGAAATCACCCCAATCACAATCCCAACGCCTTTAACTGCGCCTTTGCTTTTTGTAATGACTCATGCCACTCCCGATCGGCCACACTATCCGCCACAATACCCGCACCGACCTGGCCCCAGACTTTTGACAAACCCTCTTCTTGACTGCTAAACAACAACGTCCGAATCAAAATATTTAAATCCAATTGACCCCGTACATCCAAATACCCGCAAGATCCATAAAACAAACTGCGGCGCACGGGTTCTAATTCTTCAATAATTTCCATACAGCGCACCTTCGGACAACCTGTAATCGTCCCACCCGGAAAGACCGCTCGAATTAAATCAATACTGTCAAACTCCGATCGCAATCTCCCCCGCACATTACTGACCAAATGCATCACATGGCTATAGCGTTCGATCGCGAGTAATTCATCGACTACGACGGAACCAAACTCGCACACCCGCCCCAGATCATTGCGCTCCAAATCCACCAACATAATATGTTCAGCGCATTCTTTCTCGTTCGATCGTAACTCCAACGCCAGCCTCAAGTCTTCTTCCGAATTCTGTCCCCGCGCGCGAGTACCTGCGATCGGCCTTGTGTCAGCCATTCGATCGCCATTCAAAGACACCAACCGCTCCGGTGAACAGCTCACCACATCCCCAAAGGGCGATCGCCAATAACTGGCAAAAGGCGACGGATTAATGCGCTGTAATGATTGATAAACCGCCCAACTCGATCGCCTAGTTTCAGTCTCAAATCGCAGAGAAATATTGGTCTGAAAGATATCCCCGCACCGAATGTACTCCTTCGCCCGACCGATCGCCGCCTCATAGGCTGACTGCTCCGTCACAAACCGAACCGACAATTCACCCTTCTCAGAACCCCCAGAATTGGGGGCAGGGGGCCGAATTTCCCGCGACAACCGATCGGCCAACCCCTCAAACTCTGCCTCATCACTCACCGCCAACCACAACACCTGAGCCTCATGATCGAGTACCGCAAACGACTCCGGCTCATACCAAAACGCCACGGGAAACGGCAGTGGATCTGGGTTCGTCCTCGGCAATCGTTCAATTTCCCAAGCCAAGTCATAACCCAACCACCCCAACCAACCACCCACAAACGGCAAATGATTGGGTCGCATCAAATCAGCTTCTACGCTTGGGTTCTCAGGCAACACCGATCGTAAAAACGGCAAAATCTCACCGATCTCCGGCGTCGCCATTCGCCATTCCCCATTCGCCATTCGGCGCGGCTCTCCTGCACAAATGGAGAATCGTCCCAAATACGGGTAATCCGGCGATGGCGGGAACGGACTTTCCAGCAGCGCCCCGATCGTCCCTGATTCAAACAACGCTGCAAAAATATCAGCCCCTGTCCGATTATCCAGGGGCACCGATCGCCAAAACCAAGGCGCACTAGCACCTGGAACTGTCACCACCTACCGCAGCCCCAACCAAGTAAAAATATCCTGCCGCGTAAACACTTCCAACACCAACAGCGAAACAAACCCAATCATCGCAAAGCGCCCATTAATCTGTTCGGCATAGCGCGACCACCCAAACCCCGGAGCATCCGGATCAGTCTCTTTAGGCTCTACCTTCTTCGTCTCTTTCTTCGATTTATCAGCCATCACACCACACTCCAAAATAAAACGCTAGCTGATTTTGCCACATAACCAACCCACAGTATCCCCACAATTTAGTCCGGTAGCTGATTTGGATCAATGCCCTGCGATCGTAAATAAGCCTCCAACTTTTCCCGCTGACGCTGTTCTTGGTCTGCTCGTTCTTCCCCACTGAGATAACGATTCCCCTCTCCGTCATACCAAGTCAAGATTTCCCGTTCCAAACCGCCCACCAAACCTCGGTAACGCCCAATACCCAATCCCACTTCCGACATCCAATAAGGCTCACCCACTTGCAATTGATAAACCTCATTCTCCAATTTGTACAACTCAAACGCCTCATGCTTATCCCGCCTCCAAAACTCTGGGTTGTATACCAAGTAGTACAACACTCCCAACTTGCGATAAATCTCTAGCTTCTCCTCATACTCCTCACGCGGCGTATGGGACACCATTTCCAGCACAAAAATTGGGACCACAGCATTCTCTTCCCAAGTCGCATAGCTGCGCCTCGACTTTCCGCCTTTCTTACGCGCCACGCCAATACTTAAAAATCCATCCGGTACCACTGGAATCTTGGGATTCACTCCCGTTGTGTGATACACCGCCATATCCACGCCAAAGTACCAATCCAGACGCTTTAACCAAATCTGGGTTAACAACAACAGCAATAAATTGGGTAGTAGATTTTGATCTTCGTTGTCCACGGGCGTATCATCCGAGCAGGGCAAGTCATCAGTGCTGGGCAACAGTTGCAGGATGTCAGCCGGGGACTTCACAGCAGAAACGCTTTGCCAACGACCAATAGCGGGAATGGAGTTTTTGCTTTGAGTCATGATGATTATCCCAAGGCTTGTGCTTTCTATTATAGAATCTAGCCGATCGTCACAGCTTGGACAAATTTGCCGCCTGTACCGCCTCAATCAACGATCGCACCTCGCTCGCGCCCTCCGACGGCTCGAAGCTCATGGGAAACTTACCCTTCGTCAACATCTTCCAACCCAACGGAGCCAAACTCGCCAACCCCGCCAAATCCTTCCCACCATTGCCCACCACATTAATCCCGAACTTCCGCTCATCAATCCAGCCACCCGACTTGACCAGCTCAATGAGCTGCTTGCGATGGCGCACCGATCGGCTCTTCTGATCATCCGATCGGGCCAAAATCTCACCCTTCACCTTACTAATCTGATCCAACGGCATCACCTCCGTCGGACAGACACTATTACATTGGCCACATCTCGTACAGCCCCAGACCCCATCCGTCCCCTCACCATAGGTTTCTAACCGGGACTCCGTCTCAGCGTCGCGATTATCCGCCACCATGCGATAGCTCTTCGCCAACGCATGAGGCCCGACAAAATCAGGATTCACGGCCACCGCGTTACATTCGGAATAGCAGGCCCCGCACATGATGCAATTGCCCACCTGATTCAGCTTCGATCGCTCCTCCGGCGTCTGCAAAAATTCCCGCTCCGGCACCTGCCGCGCCGCACTACTAATATAGGGCTGCACCCGATCGAGTTTCCCCCAGAAGGGCTTCATATCCACCACTAAATCTTTAATCACGGGCAGATTTCCCAGGGGTGCGATCGTCATCACAGGCATCTCCCCAGGGGCTAAATCTGCACAAAACCGTGCAATTTCTTGGCCCACATTTTCCTTACAAGCCAGCGTCGATCGGCCATTAATTCGCATCGCACAACTGCCACAGATCATATTTCGGCAATTCCGACGATAAGTCAGCGAACCCTCTTGACTCCACTTAATCTGATTCAAGCAATCCAGAATCGAACTTCCCGCTTCCGTCTCCACAATGAAAGACTCAATTCGAGGCGATTCACCGGGATTTTGACGGAGGATTTGAAACTTAACTTCCATGAAATCACCCCACTGACTTTGGATGAAAATAACAGACTGCGCTCTTAACCCTAACCTATCATAGGTCCCAATGAACTCCTCCTACCCTTAGTTTTAAGACTAAGACATTTTAAACTATAGGAAAAATAGCGATCAAAACACCTTGAAATCGATCGATCGATCGATGGACACCTCTCCACAGAATCTCCATGTTTTTGAAGACAGTTTTTGAAGACAAGCGTACAAACCTCGACAATCTAATCTAGATTGATGCCTCTAGAAATTCAGAAGAAGATTTATAAAATCTGTTCATATGGGAAACATTAACGATATATTGTATTAGATTAGATGAATTGAACAGCCCAAAAATTTTCTAAGGAAATTGTTTCAGAATGGCTCAAGTTGCGACAGCGCCCTTAACAGGAAAAGCGCTTCTACAAAAAATCAAAGAACTGTCCCATCTAGCTCGTCGTGAACAGGCGAAACAGTGTGGATACTTCACCGTCAGCAAGAAAAATGAAACTCGCGTTACATTGACCGAGTTTTACGATGCGCTCTTAGTGGCGAAGGGATTAGGACTTGATCCCGAAGGCAGTAAGGATGGTCGTGGTCGTGAACCCACCTACCGTGTGAGTGTTCACAAAAATGGCCAAATCGTCATCGGTGCAGCTTACACCGCATCCATGGGACTTCAACCCGGCGACGAATTTATCATTAAACTCGGATACAAACATATTCATCTTGTTCAGGTGGATAAAGTTGAAGAAGATTAGTGACGGCATCTAGTAACTCGATGATCAAGCTAGAGATCAAGCTGAAATTAATCCTATAAATTAAAAAAGCAGGGCGAATATTTGCCCTGCTTTTTTAATGTGATTTAAATGTGACTCGCTCTTCTACTTCATTCAACTCTAAAAGGTAAAGCTTGGCCAATCGGACGATCGGACATAGCTCGTCATATCTGGGAACTGTCGTAACTCCGCTTGTTTTGCCCAGAACGTTTCTTCTGTGCCCACCCAAGGTTGATTGAGTTCATCCATTTTTGTCGCCAGCGCTGATCGATCGACCGCCGCCAAATCTCCAAAATATCCCAGAGTAATGTGCGGGGTGAAATGATACTGCTGCTCAATCCCAATGGACATCAAGAGCGGACTCTGATAGATCGATCGGCGCAGTTCCAGCATCTGGTTGTAGCCCGACTCATCCGTGGCCACCAGTGCCAAGGCCAACGCCCTCGTCATCACCATTAAACCCACCACCCGAAAGCCAATCGGCTGATCGAGGCGAACCTGGCGATTATGCTCAAAACTCGTCTCGATGGACGATCGCAACTTCTCTTCAAAGCTCGGGTCCGTTGTCATCGCATGGGTAAAGCTATCACTCCAGATCAGATCCGCGATCGTCAAGTGAAAACTTTCCGGCGGCACCGGAATAAATAGCTCCTGACCCAGTGACTGGACCAATTGCTGCTGATACTGAGTCACATGCCCGTAGAGGGAAGCATTCGCGGGGTCTTCTGCTCCAGGAGGCGTGATGACCGTATAGCCAGGAAAGCGCTTCGGAGACCAGCTACCAGACGGCAACCGTTCAAACTTCGGTGAAGACTGAAGATTACGAACCTGTGAGTCATAGGTAT
>JAAFJU010000001.1 GCA_013298165.1 Synechococcales cyanobacterium bin31.maxbin.ball.101
TCGGATTCGCACTATTTTGCAACAGCTTCAAACAGCTTGCACTGCATCGGGGATGGGTCTCGCAGAAGTCAATGCTCTGATGGAGCAGGGCATTCCCTGTGAAGTCCTACAGCCCGGAGCCAATGACTGGCAGATGGGAAGTATTCGTTTGAGCCTTGAGTTTCAGCCTGGTAACGTTGCTCCGATGGCGAGTACGGTGACAGTGCAGTCCAGTGCTGTTGCAGCCTCTCCTGCTGCGATCGCAGCTCCCGTAGAAACCCCCGCCATCGAGTTCGCAGCAGATGAACTGGACGACATGGATGACTTTTCTATGGCGTCTGAGATAGGAGCTGATTTGGGTTCTGATTTGGAGACGGGTTTAGACTCTGAAGCCAGTTTAGATTCGGGCTTGATGGATGATCTCGATGACACCTTTGGGGACGACCTCAATATGGAGGGTCTGGATGACAGCCTAGAGTCTGGCTTGGATGATTTGTCCCTGAAGAGCGATGATTTGTCGGATGACTTTTCGGATGACTTGTCTGGGATGATGCCAGATGCCAGCGAAAGCCTCGACTCAGATTTAGATCTCTCTGGACTGTCTGATATGGATGGTCTGGGTGACGGCTTAGGTGACGGCTTAGGTGACGGCTTGGGTTCGGACGATCTTTCGTTTGATCTCGATAGTCAGGCTGTGGATGCAGGGGATATCGGAGAGCTTGGAGACCTTACCAACCCTTGGGATCTGAGCGATGACCTGGATGAAATGCTATTAAAAAATGGCAGCTTATAAGTGATTGCTGATCATTCATGATTCGCAAGCAACCGCTGGCATTCAATCTTGATTAAAATTGATGTGTCAGCGTCCCCTCTTTGATCAATAATCATATTTTCCAACCATAACTTTCAAGCCAGTGGACTTTCGTTCACTGGTTTTTCGTATGGCCCTGAGGGGTTCTCAAGCTACTTCCACTTGACGATCGCACTCCCCCAAGTCAAGCCCGCTCCAAAGCCTGCTAGCACCATTGTCTCACCGGGTTTAATCCGTCCATCTCGCACCGCTTCGTTCAAGGCCAAGGGAATGGAAGCCGCAGAGGTATTGCCATAGGTGGCGAGATTGCTCACGACTTTATCGTTAGGAACTTTTAATCGATCGGCAACAGAATCGAGGATCCGTTGATTGGCTTGATGCATGACAATCCAATCAATGTCTTCGGTGGTGAGCTGAGCATGAAAGAGCGCTTTTTCAATAATTTCTGGGACTTTACGCACCGCAAATTTATAGACTTCCTGACCATTCATGGTGATGGGGCTAAAACTGCCATGGGCGATCGTCAAGTCTTCTGAGATTTCATGGGATTCCAGCTTGACTTTGAGGTTCAGGCAGGAGTTTTGGGTGCCGTCGCTGCGCAGTTGAAAGCCCAGTAAGCTGTCCACGTCACTGGCCTGCAGCACCACCGCTCCGGCCCCATCGCCAAACAAAACGCAGGTGCGCCGATCGTCCCAGTTCACCCAACGGGACAATAGATCTCCACCAATCAACACAACGTTTTTGAAGGTCCCAGTGCGAATATATTGAGCGGCAGTGACGAGACCAAAGACAAAGCCGGAACAAGCTGCCGTCAGGTCAAAGGCCACGGCTTGGGGTGCGCCGATCGCCGCCTGGATCACCCCAGCGGTCCCAAAGAGATCATCCGGTGTGGAGGTCGCTAAGAGAATTAAGTCCACCTCTTCCGGCGCAAGTCCAGCCATTTCTAGCGCTTGCAGGGCGGCAGTGGCACCGAGTTGAGCCAGCGAATCTTCGGGAGATGCCAGACAGCGGTTACGAATCCCAGTCCGGGTCGCAATCCATTCATCGGAGGTCTCGACGAAGAGGCTGACTTCTTCATTGGAGACCGATCGGGTCGGCGCAGCAGCACCGCATCCAGTCATGGCCAGTCCAAAGCGTTCCAAGATGCGTTCCAAGATAGTGTTCTCCTTAACTCTCAGCTTAACTCTCGATGGTTGCCGTGGGTGTTGCAACGTAGCTGGATTGGATCCGTTCTAGAACGCGATTTTCCACCGCTTCCTTGGCTAAACGAACCCCACTAAACACCGTCCCAGCTTTAGAACTGCCATGGCCGATGATACAGATTCCGGCCACACCCAGGAGCAGTCCGCCCCCATGTTCAGCATGATCGATGCGATTTTTGATGCGCTTGAGATTGTGGCGGAGAATGGTGCTGCCTAGCTTACCACGCTTGCCTCGGGGCAGTTCTTCCTTGAGAATTTGCAGCAGGATATCGCCCACGGCTTCCGCAAACTTCAGAAGAACGTTCCCCACGAAGCCATCGCAAACCACCACGTCGAACTGCCCCGAGAGAACATCCCGACCTTCGGCGTTGCCAATGAAGGGGATATTCGGGTTCGCCCGCAGGAGTTGGTTGGCAGCGAGGGCGACTTCATTGCCCTTGGAGTCTTCTTCTCCGATATTCAGCAGTCCCACCCGAGGCTCTGGGTTGCCCAAAACGTACTGGGCGTAGACCGTTCCCATCAGGGCGAACTGCTCTAAATATTTAGGTCGGCAGTCTACATTTGCGCCGACATCTAAGACTAGGACAGGTTTTCCAGGAATCATCGTCGGGAAGACTGCGCCGATCGCAGGCCGATCGATGCCCTTCAGCCGCCCTAAGCGCAGCAATGCCGCTGCCATCGCTGCACCGGAATGCCCTGCCGAAAAGACTGCATCGGCCTGTCCGCCCTTCACCAAATTCATCGCTACATTAATAGAAGCGTTGGGCTTGCGGCGGAGTGCTCGACCTGGCTCTTCGTCCATTTCGATGACGCCTTCCGCCGCGACAATTTCGGGTTTTCGAGATCCGTCATAGCCGACGAGGCAGGCTTCTAGAGCCTGCGGGTCGCCGACCAGCAAGATATCTACATTCAATTCGTCCTGTGCCTTGAGCGCGCCTGCCACAATTTCGGCTGGTGCATGGTCGCCACCCATCGCGTCGATCGCGATTCGTACCCGCGTTGATGCCATTGGTTGATAGTGCTAAAAACCTAGAGGATTCTACCAGATGACGGTATGTGGAGAGAGGATCTCCTCAAAATCCTTATTTGCCCCTCCAGAATATTTATCCTTCATCCTTGGGTTTGAAGTCCCGCAGCATTTTTCGTAATTCCATGCTGTGGAGTTCTTCTTGACCGATTAATCCTCTTGCATATTCTTCGAGGTAAATGCTGCGATCTTTGACTACTTCTAAAAATTGCTTGTAGAGCTTGAGTGCTTCGGCTTCATGATTGCTACTCTCAACCAGAATGTCATAGATTGAATGTTTATGACTTTCTTCGATCGAAGCAATCTTTAAACTAGGATGTCCACCCAGTCCAGTCAAAATCTCGCCAGCTTGCTGGGCGTGTAGTAAGGATTCGGTTGCTTGATCTTTGAGAAACTGCACGATCGGAATTCGGTTTGGTCCTGTCACCATTAGTGCATAGTGGGTGTAGCGGACGACACCAGCCAATTCATATTCCATAATAGAGGTCAGCAATGGCGTCGCTTTTTCGAGATTCAAGTCTTCCATAGAGTCAATGGATCACAACAATGAGCAATGGACAGCTTATCATAGATTATTAATTGATATTGAATGGCGATTGTTATTGTCAATCATTTTGAGACCGGGAATCCTGACATTCTAGGCCGATCGGTCTTGAAAATGCGCCTGTAAGACTTGGGGAATATCTTCGGCTGTGACTTTGGTATAGCGCTTCTTGTCGGGCATGACGAGGAGGTTTGGGCCTTGGCTGCATTTGCCCATGCAGCCTGTAAACTGCACTTCGATCGCGGGATAGTTGCCGCTTTGCAGTGCTTTGCCTAAGGTTTTGCACATGGCTTTTCCGCCGCGCTTCATGCAGTCAGATTTACCACAGACTTTAATAGTGGCAGGCTTGGTTGCCGCTTGAGGTGTTTTGGGAGTGATTGGCTTAGGAATCTCCGCTTGAATCAGCGTTGGCAATAGAGCGGTGGTCTGTCCTTTAACAGCGATCCGATCGGCACTGAGCTTGAGCTTAGCCTTTTTCTTAGACAGCTTCTGCTGCCCCCAGACTTCGACCTGCATTCCAGGAATCCAGCCATCATAGCGATCGTTCCTGAGAGATTTTGAAACCTTAATGACAATCTCTCTCCCTAACCAAATCAACCGCATCGCTCGGGGTTGATCCTGTTTATCCCACACAAATCCTAAAAATTCACCCACAAGGTCAAAAGGAAGCCGTTCGATGCTGTCGTACTGCAAACGATCGTATCGCATAGTTCACCGCGCTTTGAAGAGATAGAGAAGAAATTGACGTAGCACTACTAACGTTGGGTATTAAGTTGTCGGGTATTAAGTTGCTTGGTATTGAATGATACGATAACGCTTATTGACTTAAATTGTCAAATATATTTTTAATATCTTCAAACTTGATATTCAGTCTTTCTCCTGAGGTGGGCAGCCAAATTGTCTTAGAATCCCTTGTGGATTGAGGCTTTTGAGGAATATGTTCGATCGATTACCTGAAAGTTAGTTGCAATTAGCTTCTAATATCTTGTACTCTAATGTTCAATAGGTGAAGATTAAACTGGGATTATCAGGAGAAAATTAAGCTGAAATGGAGAATTCACATCCGTTCAACGCTTTAAAGGGCGCACTGCATAACCAAGGGCTTCGTATGACTCCGCAACGGAGTCTGGTGATGATCCTATTTCAGAAGCTACCTAAAGGGGAGCATCTCAGTGCCGATGAAGTCCATCAGCGCTTACTGCAAGAGCAGACCCCTTTGAGTCTATCCACTGTTTATCGAACGCTTCACCTGATGTCTAAAATGGGAATTTTACGGGAATTAGAACTGGCGGAAGATCACAAGCACTACGAAATTAATGAACTCAATGAGGGCAGTCACCACCATTTGGTCTGTATCCGCTGTACCAAGACCTTAGAATTCAAAAGTGACACAATGCAAAAGATTGGGGAAAAGGTCGCAAAGGGTTCTGGGTTTTCACTCTTAGATTGCCAGTTGGTTGTTCATGCCCTTTGCCCTGGCTGTCAACGATCGAGCGCTTAAGCCTGTCGTTGCGTTTAGCCATTGAGAAAGACGATCGAGGTGCTGTTGATCTGAAATATGATCGCATTCATTGATCACTGGATTCTGGATTGCGGTCATCGCCGCCTGTAAGACTTGATAACTCCCTTGATAAATCTCAACCGAATCCCAGCCCTGCATTCCCGACTGCTGGTGGAGATCTCGATCGGGTACTATGGAACGCCCGGTTAACGAGTCGTCTAAAATGAGTCCCTTGAGCAAAACAAACAAAGCCGCATAGCGATCGAAATCGCCACAGCTATCAAAGGCTTTAAATTCAATGCGTCCATATTCAGAGGCTTTTTCAGTAAGTTTGGTTAAAGACGGATCGCTTTCAATCAGACTCTGAGAATCATTGATAAAGGCTAAGACCGCAGGCCGAACGCCTGTGCGGTGAAAGGTTCTGACGGATTTTCCAGACCAGGGGCGACCGTTGTAATGACAAGGGCTATAGCTAAATGGAACCAAATAGGGACTGTAGTAAGTGAGCTTTTTGGCCCAGTCGATCGTTTGATTCACCGTTGCACCCACCACCGAAAGATTTAAATCCGGACCATAGGTCAATAGCGGCAAATGCTCTGTGCGATCCTCGGGTGACGCTGCCATGCGGAGTCGTTCGTAGTCATTTAAGGGCGGATCGGGAATAAAGGTGGTTTGAACTGGGTTAAAACTCGTATTGATTACCGAAAATCCAAACTGACCTGCAACCTCGACTAATTGATCAAAACTCGATCGTAATTCCATTAAGGTCTCACGAATACTCGAATGAATCGTCGTCCGAATTTCAATGCCTTTGGGAATACATTTCACCATATTCCCAACGCGATCAAAGCGTTCAATCCCCTCAATGTACCAGCGTTTACGACGAATGCCTTGGTCGCCCATGCGGAGACAAGCTCGATCGGTTGAATACTCTGGCAATTGCTTAATAATCGCCGCAAACTCGTCGTAGTCAGTATTGGTAAAGTCCGCAAAATCTCCATTCGATCGCACGAATGCAACCTCATGTTCGATTCCAAATTGAAATTTCATAGAGCACTCTGATGATGTAGATTTTGGCGCTAAGCCACAGGTATTTCAGACGCGCGATCGGCCACTCGTTCTGAAAGTAAGGTCGGAAGCGCCGAGAAACTTAATTGCTGAATTTGGTAATGCAAATAGGTGGATTCCATTTCGACATTGCAAGACGCCTTCAGTGTGACCGATTGTTCGAGATCAGGAATAATTTGAGCTTGACAGCCCATCGGGGCTTCGCCCGGTAATTGGAATTCAATTTGGGCTTGCAGGGTTTGACTCTGTCCGACGATCGGACCATTTCGCACGGTTGCCCGCATCCCAGCCTTCATCCAATTCCACCCGAAGCGCAGGAGCAACGATCGTTCTAACGATTGCAATTCCGACGGGATCAAACTTGATCCACGATAGATCGAAGGGAGCATTAAGTCGAGGGCACCCGATCGCATCAAGATGGATTTCAAGGAAAAGGAATCCAACCTCGCATAGATTCGCCCATCGGGTAACGTAATGGCCGTCGGCGCAAACCGATGTCCCCCAAAATGACTACAGCGCCACACCTGTACATCGTCGCTCAACGACTGGATCATCCGCTGAGCTTGCACATAGAAGGGATTGCCATGACGGGCACAGCATTGATCATGGCTACCGTGGGTACAGATTAAGACATCCTGCGTCGGACGGGTGATGAAGCGCGTCGAAAATCGCTGTTCAAAAAAGTCGCCTAAAATACCGATCGCCTCTTCAGGGCGCTCAATCACGAACTCATAGCGATCGAACCGACTGACCAACGATCGCGATTGCCGCTGATAAATGATCAAGCTCCGCTGCCGCCGAAATCGGGTGCGGTCTTGATTAATCAACAGACAGCGCGTCTGAGGATATTGCACCTTAATGCGATCGATTGTGGTCCTCACCTCCAAGGGCAAACTTTGCGTCTCCCAGGCATTGCTGGCCCAAGGGAGGTCAGATTCTAAGAGAACATAAGTCTCAATAGGGGTCGCCGTTCCGATCGGATCTTCGTGAATCCCTCGCGATCGGTCTGAGCAAAAAGAGCGCTCCATCGCTGCCTCCAGAAATACATAGACGTTTTACCTCAGAAGCTAAGCTAGATACATTAGAGAGAACTCTTTCCAACTCTCATATGACGCTCTATGCAACTATAGATTGGCCATGAGGATGGACTTGAGACTCCCGAAAATTACCCTAGTGGAGTTTCCACAAGAAAACAAGACTATTGAGATACATTGTTATTTGTTCTTCAACTAAATTAGAAGACGATCGAGACTAGGGGTTTCTGAGTCTAATGCGATACATCGTGAAATTATAGCCTCAAATTATTGACATAAAATATCAATAAGTGCCATACTCATCTCGAACGCTTTAATTGATATCTAGTCTCAACTAGAATCGAATCAGGCAGTCATTGGCAAATTGTTTCTCTCTAGAGGATTAGGACTGACGATCGTAGAATCTGCTCTTTAAATTCTGCTCATTGAATCAGGGCGATCGTCAGCTTTTTATTTTTGCTTTTACAGGTCTAGCTTTTACAGGTCTAGCTTTTACAGTTCAATCTATCGCTCCGATCGTTTTGATTGAGGTTTTCTATCCATGTCGCCCCATATTGCGCGTACGTTTCGCCCCTTCCATCTCAAGCCTGAATTGTCTGCTTCCCAGCAGGAGCCGCTACTGTGGGTCAGCGCCAGTCCCAATTTGAAATATTTTGACCTGCCGCTCTTGCAGACCTTGAGTCGATCGCATGTTGTGGCCCGATGGGAATACCAGCAGCACTGTGATGAAGCGAGTTCTCTGGAAGAAGCCGTTAATTTATTGGTAGACTACATCAAGCAAAGCGATCGGCCCATGCATTTAGCAGGCCATGGGATCAGTGGCGTGATGGCCATGATGGCCGCCGATCGGGTTCCCCATTTGATCAAAACCTTGAGTCTTTTAGGCGTTGCACCTCAGCCCGCCTTGACCTGGCAAGCTCATTATTATGTGCAGCGTCTGACATTACCCTGTAGTCAAGCGCGACTTCTGGCACAGCTCTGTCGATCGTTGTTTGCTCCGCAGACCCCGCACTCGGTCCAAACCTTGGTTAAGCTTTTAACCCGAGATCTGAGTACGTCTCCGTCGCCTCATTCGCTATTTCATATTGCTAAGTTCGACCCAATTCAGCCTCAAGTGCCGCTTCTCGTTTGTAATGGAGCCTCAGATTTTGTGATTTCACCCGATGTTGCGGAGCTGTGGCAAGGTTTGGCAAAACCCGGCGATCGGGTTGTCAGCATTCCTGAGGGACAGCACTTTTTTCACTATGACTTCTCTGAACAGATTGCTCAGGAAATGACTCAGTTTTGGTCTCAGTCCAGTCCTCTTACCCCGGTTTATGCTCTATGAACTCTTCTACTACTATTGAGAATTCATCTCAAACTTCCCAACTTTTAGAATTAAGCTTGTTGCGTGCCCGTAAAACCTTAATGGAAGCCCGATCGTTCAAACGGGGCGATCGGCTGCCGAATTTGTCTGAAGCTTGGGTTATTCAATCCGGGGTGGTGCGGACTGTGACTTGGGATATGGAGGGGAATGTTGCGGTCTTGGGCTGGTGGGGGCCTGGGGATTTAATTTATCAACTGCCTCACAAAATTGAGCCTCATCAGTATGAATGTCTAGCGCCCACCGTTCTCACGAAGCTCTACGATTTTCATGGGCTTTCCGATTTGTTGATGAAACAAGCCATGAAAATGGAGGAGTTACTGGCGCTCGCCTATTGTCGCAACACGAGCGATCGGCTGTTAAAAATGTTGGACTGGTTAGCGCATCATTTCGGTCAGCCGTTTAATCATATTTTCGGCGATCGGACCGTAACAGGCCGCTTGATCGATCTGCAAATCACCCATCAACAGCTTGCCGATTTAGCCGGAACGACCCGAGTGACGGTGACGCGATGTCTCGGTGATTTTGAACGAGAAGGACAAATTTTCCGTTTACGACGTGGCAGGTTCTTACTGCCCACAAGATAAGACAGCTTTGAGATTGTATGTCTAATCCCTAACCGATCGCCTGAATCCATTCTTTGACGGTATATTCGGTCCAGATCCCATGTTTCCAATAGGGATCGTTTTCGATGAGCGATCGGACCGTCGCTTCATCCTCCGCCTCATAAATCCCAAACACCTGCGTCAAATCTTGGGTTGGACCTAAGGTGATCAGGACGCCCGATTCTTGCTGCTGTTTGAGTCCGGCGAGGTGAGCGTCTCGATGGGGCGCACGCTTTTCGATGACATTTTCACAGTAAGCGCCGAAGAGAATGTACTTTGCCATGATGAATCCAGCCCTGAAGAGGCAAACAAAAACAAACAAAAAACAGACAAAAAAATACCCTAGCTGTTGAAAAGCTAGGGTAAACATGAGGCGTTAGTCGAGGTAGCCCATCAAGGATGCGGAGTCAGGATCGATGATGTCATTGCTGAAAATGGGACGATTGCCCATGACTTCTTCAGCACCCAAAAGACCTGCAGGGCTGACCATGATAGGACGACCGCCAAAGGCTGCGTCGGGAATGTAGGCAATCTCTGTAGCGAAGATAGGACGATCGCCGGGAAGAATTTCAAACAATTTTAAGCTGGACGCTTCGATCGGACGACCATTTAAGTAGGTTCCGAAAACAGCCATCGTTGCGGCACCGATCGGACGCTCACCCGCCGAAGAAATCGTTCCAACCACTGTCAGGTCACTGGGCATCACGGGACGAACAGGCAATGCGGAACCTGTCTTGGCGATCGCGCTTTCTTTTTTAGCAAGAGGAGCGGATTTTTCAGTTTCTTGGGTCATGGTCTTATCTCCTTTGGGACGCTGAACAGATGATTTTGGATTTGAAACTTTGGATTTACTTCGAGGCGTACTGACCGCCGCTGCTTTAGCGGAGATCTCCGCCAAGATAGGACTGGTCGATTCAGGTACAGCAGGGACAACGTTTTGAGAAACATCTGGAACGCTGTCAAGAATCACCATAGTCTCAGCACTAGCCTGGGATTCAAAAGGCGCTGAAACCTCTTCAGCCTCTAGAATTTCCTCGGGCGCTGAAACCTCTGCAATCAGGTTCAGATCATCAACGATCAGCGCAGGCTCAAAGTCTGTAACAATCTCGATGATGGACTCTGGAGCAGTTTCAGTCGCATTCACCGCCGCATCTGTCAGCTCCACCTCTGCCGAAACAGGCGTAACAGCATCAGACGCAACAGGAGAATCTTCAGGCAACGATCGCGCTTGGCTCACCGCTCTAGCCGCTCCAATCCCTGCTTTACTCGCACGAGGTGAAGCGGTTCGATTTTTTCGATTTGCAGCCATGGCGCGATCCCCACTGAATACTGAATGAATCAAAAGTATAAGTGAAAGTCTCCTGCGATTGACCCTGGGACGATCGCAGGAGATCTGATGGATGAGATTACTCAAACCAATCAATCACTAGACGGCAACTGCAACTCTAGCCGCACCCTTCGTCAGACGCTCATAGACGCCACGCATCTTCACGCCTGTTAAGACTTGGAAGAGTCCCGTTCCATTGTTAGAACCGGGATATTCGCGGTGCTGAAGCAGGAGTTCGGTGATTTCGCCGGGATGACGAGCGGAGGTCTGGCTCAGATGCTTCTCGATGTAGATGACTTCTTCGAGCTTATCGAATTGTCCATCGACTTCAAGAATGGAAACGCTGTGACCATAGTAGGTGTCCGGGCCATAGTGCATCCGGATACCAGGGTAGGAACAGGTGAGTTGACGTCCGCAAGGGATCCAGTCGATCGTCGAACCTTCATCAAAGATATGGACTGGATCAAGACCTTCCACGCCATCGCGCTGAATCATCTGAACCCGAAGAACCTTACGATCCTTGTCGTCTTTGATCAAATTGGTGGTCAAGACGCGAATCACAACGTCTGCATGGGCCTTCTGAGGATCGATAAAGGCATCGAAGTCAGGCTTACGGGAATTAATCGCCTGCATGACATCGTCTAGCGTATGACCGCGCTCAGACATGTCACGTTGGATTTTCCAAGCGGCTTTCACATCATCTTCAATATCTAGATAGACACTGAAATCCAGCAACGATCGCACACGTTCATCAAACAAAGGATGCAGTCCTTCAATCACCACAATGTGATTCGGATCGACATTCTCAGGCGGATCAAGTTCCCCAGTCTCATGGTTATAGATTGGCTTCATGATGCTCTTACCCGCTTTGATATCGCGGATTTGCTCATACATCAAGTCAAAATTGTTCGCACGAGGGTCAAGGGCGGTAATTCCGGTCTCTTTACGCTGCTTGCGATCCAGACAGTGATAGTCGTCAAGGCAGATCACCGTTACAAAACTTTCGCCGAACAGATCGGTGATCCGGCGCAAAAATGTGGACTTACCGCAGCCGGAATCTCCAGCAACGCCAATGAGTACCACACGGTCTGGCTTAGTCATAGGTCCCCTCAAAGAACAAAAATCGTCAACTCAAACTCACGAGAAGTAAAATCCAATTTGGTATCACAGAATAACAAAATTCCGTAACAGGTCCAGTAGACTACTCCGCAGTCGCCCTCAATACACTACATCACAAGCCGCCCTATTTGATCGGTTGAGGCTTCCCCTAAGTCAGGATGAATCTCTACTGGCAAGGCTGATCCCCAAGAAAGTCTAGAACGGTTTTAACGCAAACCCAACTAGAACCTTTGTGGGATCCCCATGACCATCCCGTTCAAGTGCTTCGGACTGAATGGTAAGTATTTAGTACTATTTATTTAGGCCAGATCTTACCAAACATACGATCGCCCTACAAGCTACCCTCATGAATTCACCACCCAGAATTCATAGAGGGCGGCTGATGCCTCAGGAAATCTCGCGCGAGTTGAGTTTCCCTCTTGGTTGTGGAGCCAGGATAAGGCAGAATACATACTTAATAATGATGACAGGATTCATAGGTTTCGGAGAGATTCATCGAAATGTTCAATTCCAGTACAAGTGGTCCCCAGTCCTCGGGAAATCGCACCTATCGGTATGAAGTGGTCGGCCTACAAGGCGGACGCAGAAGTGGCTCCACTTTTTTTGATGTGGCCTACGATCGCATGAGCACCTTCGCTCAGACTATTCTTGCTAGAGGCGGAAAAATTGTGAACGTCACCCCCGCTGATGGCAGCACCCCGGTTGTCACGGCTGTCGCCTCGACTTCCACCCCAGAGGCTGCTGTTGCACCTGCCGCCGCACCTGCTGCGAAGAAAGGGGCCGCCCACGCGAATGTCAAAGTCAACATCTACCGTCCCAACAATCCCCTCACCGGAAAAGTCATTTCCAATGACTTCCTCGTGGCTGAAGGCGGCGTTGGCATCGTGCAGCACTTGAAATTTGACATTGCGGGCAGTGACCTGGAGTATGTCGAAGGTCAGAGTATTGGGATTATTCCTCCCGGCACCGATGCCAAGGGCAAACCCAATAAGTTGCGTTTGTACTCGATCGCATCCACCCGTCACGGCGACGACGTAGACGACAAGACTGTCTCCCTCTGCGTCCGCGAGTTGGAATACAAGAACGACGCAGGTGAAACCATCAAAGGCGTCTGTTCCTCCTATCTCTGCGCCTTAAAACCGGGCGACGAAGTCCAAATCACGGGTCCGACTGGGAAGGAAATGCTCCTGCCTCCTGAAGAAGACACCAACGTCATCATGTTTGCAACCGGAACCGGGATTGCGCCAATGCGGGCATACCTATGGCGCATGTTCAAAGATAACGAGCGCGCTGCGAACCCTGAGTACAACAACTACAAAGGCATGGCATGGCTCGTCTTCGGCGTCCCTCAAACGGCGAACATTCTCTACAAGCAAGAACTTGAAGAGATGCAAGAGCGCTACCCCGACAATTTCCGTCTGACCTATGCGATCAGCCGTGAGCAACAGAACAGCGAAGGCGGTCGGATGTACATCCAGCACCGCGTGGCTGAAAACTCCGTTGAACTCTGGAACATGATCAAGAACTCCAAAACCCACACCTATATCTGCGGTCTGCGCGGAATGGAGCCGGGAATTGAGGAAGCGCTCGGAGCGGAAGCGGCGAAAGAAGGCATCGTCTGGAAAGACTATGTCCGCGCCATGAAAAAAGAAGAGCGTTGGCACGTTGAAACGTACTAGTTCTGACTAGACATTTGATTTCATTCATATTTCGTTCAAGCTGGGAGACTCTTCGGGGTCTCCTTTTTTGTGCAGGATTTCGCGTTGCGTTAGAATACCTGTACTCTTTCGATCGGAGCCTTGGTGCGATGACCTTCACCACCCAACAGGGACTCAACCCTGAGATTGAAATTCACTATCCAGACTCAGACGGGAAACCCATGGCGGACAACACCAAGCAGTTCAAATTGATTGTGATGATCAAAGAGAATTTGGAAATTTGGTTTGCGGCGATGGCGCATGTGTTTGTGGCGGGGGATTTGTTGTGGTATCCGATCGAAGGCGATAACGCCACGTGCCTTGCACCCGATGCCATGGTCGTCTTTGGAGCCGGGAAAGGGGACCGGGGTTCCTACCAACAATGGAAAGAAGGCAATATCCCGCCCCAAGTCACCTTTGAAATCCTGTCGCCCAGCAATTTTGCGCCCGAAATGGAAGAAAAGCGCAAGTTCTATGAAACCCACGGCGTTGAAGAATATTACAGCTTCGATCCGGACAGGCTTCTCCTCAAAGGTTGGATGCGAGCGAACGATCGCCTCCTTGCCATCCCCGACATGAACGGCTGGGTCAGCCCCAGGCTGCAAATCCGGTTTGCCCAATTCAATGGCGAACTGGAAATCTATCGTCCCGACGGGCGAAAATTCCTCACCTCCGTCGAACTCGATCGCTTCGCCCAACAACAAGCTCTCCAAGCTGACCAGCAGCGACTGATCGCCAGAGAAGAACGACACCGGGCACAGCGAGAACAGCAACGAGCCGATCGTGCCGAAGCTCAAATGAGTCAAGTTGTGACGAACCTTCTTCGATCGGGCATGGCAGTCGATCAAGTCGCAACGATCGTAGGTTTGCCGATTGAGTCGATCGCCGAAATTCAGCGGAACCTCTAACCCAGCTTTAAGGTAATTTCTATAAGAAGTTCTGCCTGTCAAGTTGTTCGAGTTCCCCGTGTTCAGAACGTCTCATCACTCCGTTGCGGGTCCGTGCCGGAATGAATTCGGCACTCTCAGGGCGAAGTCCGTTGCAACGGACTGAAGAATCCTCAATCACTCTTCCAGTCTACGCCCAGTAGACTTCGCCCTAAGAGCGCCAACTTCCAGTTCGACGCGGATCGGGCGAACGACCCGATTGCTCCGGTAGAAGCTTTCTCAGTAATCACCTAATTGCCCGATCGTCTCCACCACCCGCGCTACCCCATCTTCTGCCTGAATCTTCGCGCCCAACTCAGCCGATCGTCGCCGCATTTCCGGATCGCCCACCATGGTCTGAATCGCTTGAGCAAGACGATCGGCGGTGAGCTGTTTGCGGGGAATCGGTGCAGGACCCACGCCCAGCTTCATGATTCGATTGCCCCAAAACGGTTGATCGCCAAAAAAGGGAATCACAACGGATGGAACCCCGGCTCGTAACCCTGCTGCCGTCGTTCCCGCGCCGCCATGATGCACCACTGCCGCCATCTTCGGAAAGAGCCAAGCGTGGGGAACCGACTTCACCAGCAATACATTCTCCGGCAAATTTTCCGCAGCCAAGCCTCCCCACCCCGACTGCAAAATCGCCCGTTGACCCGTTTTTGCGATCGCTTTCAACACGAGATCCGCTGTTTCCTCAGGATTGCGACTGCCCATGCTGCCGAAGCCAATGTAGACAGGGGCTGGACCTTTAGCTAAGAACTCCACCAAATCCTCAGGCGGCGTCCAATCCGGTGTGGCATCCAAAAACCAATTGCCCGTCACCTCCGTATTTTTCCAATCCCGAGGTTTCTGAATCACTGACGGGCTGAATCCGTAGAGCGTTGGGAGCGGGGTAATTTTGGGATCGTTTTTGGGACCGAAAAATGGAGCGGCGGGGAGATTGAGGACTTTCGATCGCATTCGCTGATTGTGCGATCGCGACGACTGCCACATGATTTGGCGCATGAGCTGGTGGGAGAGCCAATTCACAATGCCACCCAATTTCGATAGCCCCACCGGAAACAAAACCGCCGGAAACGCTTTCGTCGGCGTATAGGGAAACAGGTAAGCCTCCAGCATCGGAATCTGAAACTTCTCCGCCAGGGTCCGAGTCAGATCTCCCACACCTCCAATCAACAGATCCGCCCCCTCACAGGCGACTAGTCCCGCCTTTGCCCATTCGATCGAAACCGTTTTCATCAGCTTTGACGTATGGGCGTTAATCGCTAAAAAATCGCCCTTTTCCAACAACGCCCGTATTTCTGGAGATTCCACGACCTCCTGCACATTCCCCGGCATCGGACAAAAGGTCAGACCGTGGGACGTGACGAGGGGTTCAAAATTTTCATGGGTCACGAGTTTGACCGAATGACCTGCCGCCTTCAACCCAACCCCCAACGCCACATAGGGCTGAACATCACCCCGACTCCCCATCGCCACGATCGCAATTTTCATCACCAAAACTCCTGAGTGCTTCACTAATCGTCTAAAATATGAATGATTACTCATATTTTAAGAGCGATCGATCGGCACCGACAAGTCGCATTTTGTAGGACACAATCTATGACCCCAAAACTGGACTCAACCCCACGTAAACAGCCAAAACAAGATCGGTCCCAAGCGACCGTCGAAGCGATTTTGATGGCGGCGGCTCACATTTTGACCGAATTGGGATTGGATTCATTCACCACCAATCGAGTTGCTGAACGGGCGGGCGTCAGTATTGGGTCGCTCTACCAATATTTCCCGAACAAAAAAGCGCTGCTGTTTGCCCTTGCCCAGCAGGACGCTGAGAAGATGCAGCAACTCGCCCAAGAGCATCTGACGAATGTGGAGCATTTGACGATCGCCCAAGTTGTCCAGCAAATCGTCCGAGCCGCGATCGCCGCCCACTCCGCGAACCCTCGACTGCATCAGGTTTTGCATGAACAAATCTCCCGTGATCAGGTTATGCCAGCCGCCGCCGAATCCCAAGTGGAAAATTTATTACGATCGTTTCTAGAGCAACGACGGGATCAACTCAAGCCTGAAAACTTGGATTTGACGGTCTTTATGGTGAGTCGGACGATCGAAAGTTTGATTCAACGGGCGATTCTCGATCGAACCCCATGGCTGGAGAGTGGCGAACTAGAAGCCGAAATCACGCGGCTGATATCGGGATATTTGGTGAAATCCTAGACTTAAACCAACAACTGGGAAAATTTCTTCAAAACTTGCAAAACGCCGATCAAGTTATAGCCACGATTGAGCAGCGAAAAAATATCCGATACGGCATAGACGGGGTCCGATCGTCGATCTAGCTTCAAAAATAAAAATTCACTGCCATTCATCACCAAGCCATAGCCGGGACGATCGGCATCAGGAGCCGCCATCATGTAGGACAACGCCTGCGGAATCGCCTTGGTCAACGCCAGTTCAGAGTTCTTCGCCTCAATCACCGTGATCCAAAACTGCTGTTGCAACACCAAAATATCAATATTGCCGTGAATCACCTCACCCTCATCGTGAGCCGTCACCCGCACCTCAGTCTCCCCACTCACCCGAAACGGGGGATCATAAAATCCGGCTAATTCCAGTAACGGAGACAAAATCACCATTTTGACAACGCCTTCCATCACCGGATATTCCAGCAGATATAAATAATGGCGTCGAACTTGATCGAGACGATCGCGTTCTCCCACCGTCAACTCCGGCAAATCCCCCAGCCACTCCTCAAAAAATCCATCCGCTTCCACTCGTCTCATAATGTTTCGCGTACAAACCAAAAGCTCCCTCGATCGCATCGTGCAATCGAGAGAGCTTGAAAAATCTTGAAAGTCCACCGCAGTGCCGTCTTACCTCAGCTTTAGACCTGGTCAAAACCAGGTGGGTACGGTTGGAATTCGTCTTTAGTTTCTGAGTACAAGCTCAGTCTACTGCAACGAACGCTACTAAGTTCCCTTATAAAATAAGACATAGATCAAAAAACATTATTGGCAGTCACCAACACCTCCGTGGACCTCCTACATTTTACACCGACAGACTGGAGAATGGGAAGGGCGTTAGATTCTGTATCTTGAAGTTTGTGGATTGTTTAGATTTCCCGATTTTCTAGATCAAGTGAGGAAACACCGATCGCACGGCAGGGTGAATCAGTTTACCAGCGCGCACATTGACCCCAAGCGCTAAGGCAGGATCCTGTTCGATCGCCCCTAACCCACGGTCGGCCAATTTCAAAACGTAGGGTAATGTGCTGTTATTTAAGGCTTGGGTTGCTGTCCAGGGCACCGCACCGGGCATATTGGGGACGCCATAGTGAAGTACGCCGCTGTCGCTGTAGGTCGGTGCGCTGTGGGAGGTGGGATGAATGGTTTCAATGCAGCCTCCTTGATCCACGGCAACATCCACCACGACGCTGCCCGATCGCATCTGAGCAATCAACGATCGGGGTACTAAAGTCGGTGCTTTCTTCCCTGGCACCAAAACAGCCCCAATCAATAGGTCAGCCTGAGGTACTACCGCCTCGATCGGGCTTATCGAGCTATACAGCAACGTCACACGAGATCCAAAAAGATGTTCTAGCTCAGTCAACCGATCGACATTGACATCCAAAATCGTCACCTGCGCCCCCAATCCGATCGCCATCTTCGCCGCCTCACTCCCCACCACTCCCCCACCCAAGATCACTACGTTTCCCGGCGCAACTCCCGGAACGCCACCCAGCAAAACCCCTCGTCCACCCTGCTGACGCTCTAGAAAGCGCGCGCCGATTTGAACTGAGAGTCGCCCTGCGATCGCACTCATGGGCATTAACAGCGGAAGTCGGCGATCGGAGGTCTCGACAGTTTCGTAGGCAATCCCGCAGACTCCCGATCGCAGCAGTGCGGTAGTCAAAGCTTCATCTGCCGCTAGATGTAAATAGGTGAATAGAATTTGGTCGTTCCGTAAAAAGCCATATTCCGGCGGCAACGGCTCCTTGACTTTGACAATCAAATCCTGTGCCCAGGCAGATTCCTTGGATGCGATCGTCGCCCCCGCCGCTTCATAATCGCCATCCGAAAACCCAGAACCCTCGCCTGCGTTGGTTTCAACCACGACAAAATGATGCCGATCGACCAAAGCTCTGACGCTACTCGGACTCAAACCGACTCGAAATTCTTGATCTTTCGTTTCTTTGGGAAGTCCAATGCGCATTATTTTTAACCTTAAGTCGGGATGGATAGCGATCGGTAATCTCCACCTTAGCCCGTCACCCAAGACCCGTAAGGTCACGCTATGTTAAGCACAGACGTAACGAATTATTAATCCACAGGTTTTTTATCATGGCAGATCCAAAATCCGTGACAACTCCCACGAGTGTTCCCAAGTTAGACGAACCGAAGGCGGGATTCAGTACCTATTCTGAACGGCTGAATGGTCGGGCGGCAATGATGGGGTTTGTGATTGCGCTCGCGATCGAGTACGCCACAGGACAGGGTGCCTTGACTTGGCTGGGACTTATTTCTCCCTAATGTTCCCGATGGAACGAATGGCTGAATGAAGAGTGAAGGGTTCTGTATGGAACCCTTCATTTTTTATGAGAGATGTTAACCAAACTTCAGGGTTACGATTTGTAACAGCTTTGGGGGAGCGGCGGGTGCCGATCGGGGCACTCCATGGTCTCATCCTGGGGGTTGCAGGCGTGAATGTGCTGCTTGGAAGCTTTGATGGGGAAGCGTCTCAGGTGGTTCTGGGGTTGGGGTTTATGGTTGTGGGGTTGGTGGGGCGATCGAAGTTTTTGATCAAACGTCGGTCAAGACTCTATGAAAACGATCCCCATTCAGGTAAAAATGAGACATAACATTGTTGCTTGAGAGACGGGACTATGGATTTTGATTTTCGGATTTTGGCAGTCTTAGCACCTTTGGCTGTGGCGGCAGGTTGGGCTGGGTTCAATATCCTCGGTGCAGCGCTCCAACAGGTTCAACGGTTCATGAATAAAGAAGACTAATGTTTCTCGCAGGCGATCGTTTCGCTGATGCAGAGACCGTTTGACGTTGAATCAATCAAAGACCGATCGCCGTTGCACTGATTTATGTTTGGTGGAACTGCGATCGGTTTTGTTTTAGCTGGGTTCTTCTTCTGAAGCCGTCTCTGGCGCTTGGCAGGAGAGTCCGGGGATGGCGTCCTTGGAGAGGCGATCGAATTCTCGTTGGTAGTGGGCGGCGATCGTGGGATTTTCAATCACCATCAGGGTTTCGTCATTTTTGTGGTTTCCGGCTTTGGTCCAGTTGTGGGAGCCGAGGATGACCGTGGTGCGATCGAAGATGGCGAATTTGTGGTGCAGCAGGTCGCCGGGTTTGAGTTTGGGGACTGCGACTAGGGCGGCGGGGGTGGGCCAGGGCTGGGCTAGGACTCGTTGTTTCGGTTTGCGGGCTGGGCGAGATGCTTTTTTCGGCGGTTTAGCACCTGATTTTTGACGGCAGGGTGAGTCGATCGGTAAACCTAGCATGTCCAGGCTATTGCTGTAGTTGCGCTTGGCGAATCCCGGTTCAAAGAGACCTCGCACCGTGACGTTTCGTCCAGGTAAGGCGGATAGGCGGTTTGAGAGTTCGGGATCGGAGAAGACGAAGAGGGCAAGGTCGAGGGAGCTTTGAGCTTTGTCTGCGACTTCGGCGATCAGGCCGTTACTGCTGCGGGTCCAAGGTTGCTTTGGTTTTGACGGAGAGAAATGGAGTTTGAGTTGAGATGTTCCCACGGTGAAGGTTTGCACAGGCCGATCGGGTTTGTGGGTTTTAAATTTTCGATCGCGGGACATCAGATCAAATTCTTGCCCAAAAGCTTGGGCCACTTCAGCGCTATTAATTTTGATCAAATTATTGGCATTCCCTCGGCTGCTGAGGTTGGTCAGATCGCCATGAATATCCGAAGAAGTCCAGTTAGCGGAGGTGACGATCGTGGTTTTGCCATCAATCACCATGAACTTGTGGTGCATTAATCCGTCGCCCTTAGAGCCATCCGATCGGTCATCGACGCGAGAAATTTTGGCCTGATCCAACATCACGAGGGCATCACGGGTTTGGATTTCCTCTGGGGTGAGAGTTCCATCGTGATTGGCATCGATCAGGGCTTTATTGTCCTCGTAGCGCTGCCGTTCACGTTTATCTAGCGTTTCGATTTGATCGGGTGTCAGTCGGCTGTAGGGCGTAGAATATTGATTTTCCAAAACGACTTGGATCCTGACTCCGGCTTGGGCACGATCGGCCAGGGCCTTGGCAATGCGAGGAAGGCGAAATTCTTGAACGGCGATTTTGATGTCGGTTTTGGCGGTGGCGATCGTCGTGATTAAAATTTGTTCAAAGTTGTCGCCCGATCGAGTGAGGTTGCGATCGGCTTCTTGATAATCTGAGGCTTCGCTCTGGTTGAAGTAGACCTGAATGGCGTTGTCTTGGGGAAGAGCAGGGAGGGTTTTGATCTCGGCGATGGGGGTTGGACGATCGGTTTGGCAGCCGATGAGCGACAGTATGGCCCAGCCCAATGCGAAGCCCATGCTCTGTCTTATGATTTTCGTCATCGCGCTTTTCCTGTTGGCAAAACTTTGGCCTAGATTGCCCTTATGGAACGAAAGCGCCACAATAGATCCGGGCGAACCGCCCCCCGGCCCCCAATTCTGGGGGAGAAAGAAAAGAATTGATGTCCCTCAGTCTCCGACTTCATGCAAATCTATTTGGATTACAGTGCTACGACTCCGACGCGCAGTGAGGTCATCGATCTCATGGCGACGGTCATGCGCGAGCAATGGGGCAATCCGTCGAGCCTGCATCACTGGGGCAACCGCAGCGCGACGCTGCTAGAACAGGCCCGATCGCAGGTGGCCGCTTTAATCAATGCACCAGCGGAGTCTGTGGTCTTCACCTCAGGCGGAACGGAAGCAAACAATTTGGCGATCTTTGGGATCACGCAGCAGTATTCCACGCCCCAACATTTAATTATTTCCAACGTCGAACATTCCGCCATCTCCGAACCCGCAAACTGGCTCGAAACCCAGGGCTGGCAGATCACGCGCCTCCCTGTGGATCACTTCGGGTTAGTGGCTCCAGAGGCGTTGGCGCAGTCGATTCAGCCCAATACCGTCTTGGTGTCCGTCATCTGGGGTCAAAGCGAAATCGGTACCGTACAGCCGATCGCAAAACTGGGTTCGATCGCCCACGATCGGAACGTCCTGTTCCACACCGATGCCGTCCAAGTCGCGGGTCGCCTGCCGATCGATGTGGCGACGCTACCTGTGGATTTGCTATCCCTCTCCAGCCATAAAATCTACGGTCCCCAAGGCGCAGGTGCGCTCTATATCAAACCGGGCATGACGATGCGGCCAATCCTGTATGGCGGCGGACAGGAATCGGGTTGGCGATCGGGGACGCAGGCGATGGGGACGATCGCGGGCTTTGGCTTGGCGGCGGCGTTAATCGAAGCGGAACGGGTGGCTGAAACGGCCCGACTGACGGCGTTGCGCGATCGCCTCTTCAACCAACTCCTCGGCACCGCCCTCAAACCCACGGGCAGCCTGCACGATCGTCTGCCCCACCACGCCAGCTTTTGCCTCCCTGACAGTGATGGCCAACAGCAAAATGGTAAAACCCTCGTCCGTCAACTGAATCTGGCCGGAATCGGGATCAGTGCAGGCGCAGCCTGTAGCAGCGGCAAATTAGAACCGAGTTTAATTTTGCGGGCGATCGGCTATGACGATCGGATTGCGAAGACGGGGATCCGCTTGACTGTGGGATCTCGAACGACGATGGAAGACGTGGACTGGACGGCGATCGTGATTCGACAAGTGCTGGAACGTATGGGGTTGTGAGCCAAAAAAAAGGGTTATTCACAAAGCCTGGAAACGAATCGACAGGGTTTGTGAATAACCACAGCATGAGCAAAGAGAATTTGGCTTTAACCCATTCATCTATGAAACTGATCTAACACCATATCTAGCGTTTGGGCAAGCCCTTTTGCCAACTTATTTAGCGTTTTTTCTATTTTCCAGGCGGGGCGGGCGATCGAAGAACCTCCGACATCCCCAAGAAGGTATCAAATCCGATACAATTCGTGGGTTCATTCCGTGGGGGACGAGTGGGATGGTTAATGTGCAGGTGAAGGCGGCGGTGAAGCGTGTCGGGATCGTGGGTGGGGGCCAGTTGGCTTGGATGATGGCAACGGCGGCGAAAAAATTAGATCTAGAATTATTGATTCAAACTCCCAGTCAGGCGGATCCAGCGGTGTCGATCGCCACAGAGACGGTGTTAGGTTCTGTGGTGGATCCGCAGGCGACAGCGAGTTTAGCAAACCGTAGCGATGTGGTGACATTTGAGAATGAGTTTGTGGATTTGGATGCGCTGTCGCTGTTGGCGGAACGGGGCGTTTGCTTTCGGCCTTCTCTAGCATCGTTGTCGCCATTGCTGAGTAAATACGATCAGCGTTGCTTTTTACGCGATCGAAATCTACCTACGCCTAGTTTTTCCAGACTTTCGGAAGCGTTTCAATCCGGCGTCAAAATTCAGTTTCCCTGCGTGTTAAAAACCTGTCGTAATGGTTATGACGGTTACGGCACCTTTATTGTTAAAACCCAAGCTGATTTGGATGATGTATTAACGAAAGTTCCCGCGATCGATTTGCTGTTGGAAGATTTTGTGCCGTTTAAGCGGGAACTGGCGGTGATGGTGGCGCGATCGGTGTCGGGCGAAGTCGCCGTTTATCCCATTGTTCAAACGCATCAGGAGAATGCCGTATGTCGTTGGGTAAAAGTGCCGATCGACTTGCCTGCGGGTCTTGCACAACAGATTGATGCGATCGGGCGATCGATCGTGGAGCATTTACAGTTTGTCGGCATCGTCGGCATCGAGTTTTTCCAAACCACAGACGATCGGGTTTTGGTCAACGAAATTGCACCCCGAACTCATAATTCGGGTCATTACACTTTAGATGCGTCGGTCACATCACAGTTTGAGCAGCAATTGCGGGCGATCGTGGGTTTGCCGTTAGGAAATCCAGCATTGAACTGTGCGGGGGCGGTGATGGTTAATTTATTGGGATTTGAGTCGGCAACTTCGGACTATGCCGAGGTTCGATCGCGGTTGGCTGAGATTCCCGGTGCGACGGTGCATTGGTATGGCAAGTCGGAGGCCCGAGTGGGACGGAAGCTGGGCCATGTGACGGTTTGTTTGGATTCGGTGTCAGAGGTGGAAATGGAGGCGATCGTGCAGCGGGTGGAAGGGATTTGGTATGGAGAGTTATGATGGTGGTACGGGACGTTTTGAACCGATCGGAGATGACCTATGATCACGACGATTAGACCGCAACAGTCTTCACAATCTGATGCAAAACCCATACTCAATGAGTATGTTTTGTTGCGAGGAATTACTTGGGAGACATTTCAAGCTTTGATGATTGAGTTGGAGTCTCAGCCGAGTAAACACCTCACCTATGACAATGGCTTGTTGGAGATTTGGATGCCTTTAGCGATACATGAGCGATACAAGAAATTCTTGGCCCGGTTGGTTGAGGTTGTGACTTTAGAGTCAGAGATAGAAATGTGTAGTTTGGGATCTTGTACTTGGAGCCGGAAAGATTTATTGAAGGGTGTTGAAGCAGATGAATGTTACTACATTCAAAATGAAGCTATTATTCGAGGCAAGATGGCGATTGATTTGACGATCGATCCACCCCCAGATTTGGCGATCGAGGTCGATGTGACGAGTTTGTCTTTGCCACGCTTGCCGATCTATGGAGCCTTGGGTGTTCCGGAGGTGTGGCGTGTTTATGAGGGTGTTGTTCAGATTTTGGTGTTGCAGGATGGGGACTATGGGGTAGTCGATCGATCGGTTTCTTTGCCGTTGATGACGACGGTGATATTGCAGGATTTTTTGGATCAAGCTCCTCTGATGGGAGAAACGAGTTGGGCGAGGATGGTGCAGCAATGGGTCCGAGGCGCTCAGGATTCAGCTCAGCTTTAGAAAGGACTGCTAAATGTAAGTTGCCACCTGTAAAAAAATAAGAAAATTGGAACACATCAAAAAAATATTACTCCACAACCAATAAAAATTCCTTGTGTATATTGAGCGGGCAATTGATATAAGAAATAGAAATACTTGAATTGAAAATATAGGGTAGCAACTTCTAAGGATTGGCTCCGTCAAAAAACGAATTGCCTTATATAAAAAATCTTTCTCATCAAGGATACGGTAAGACGATTCTATATTGAACTCAAGAAATACTGCTGATACTAAAAGCCAAATATAAAGATCTAAATTCCAAATCCCAAAAGGATTACGAAAACTCCTTTTCTCAACAGCTTTCATTCTTAAAAATATTACGAAAGGAGCGATTGTTACCCAAATTAAGATAGCTGAGTTCATAAGATCATTGGTTTCATAACACTCGACTCTATAGCGTTCCGTCCGATTTAACACAGCTCGTCGCCATTCTCTTAGGCATCATTGCAGGTGCATAAAAAAGTCCCCGATCGCCGCATGGACGATCGGGGACTTTTCTATTCATTCACCAAACTCACGTCACTAGGAGCGAGTGCGAGTCGTCACCCGTTGGCGAGTTGCACGCTTGACGATCGGCTCAGGGGCCGCACCACCTGCATTGTTCCCGTTACTCGCAACGCCATTCGTTGCTTCAACGGTATTCGCTGCAACCGCCGTGACAGGCGCACTCTTAACCACTGCATTCTTGACCACAGGAGCAGAGGAGATGCCAGCCGCTGCAGCCTTAACCGCATTGCCGCCCATGATTCCAGGGGTGTCAGGGCTTTGTAAGAGGAAGACCACCAAAGGACTGCTCTGCACTTCACGACGCAGGACCCGTTGAACTTCACGCTCAATTTGGTACTGCAAGCCAGCCCAGTCTACGTCCGCTTGGCCGCCATCCTTCACAGGACGCGCATACTCCGCCCACCGATCGCGCAGAATATTTTCAATGCCACCTTGGAGTTTGACCTGCAAGGATTCGGTGGTCATGGTGGTGACAACGCCTCGAATATGGACTTCTGGGCGAGTCATCAACTTGCCATCCCAGCCCACAGTCGCTGCCACCGTGACGACGCCATCGCCTGCCAAGTGCTGACGCTCTTTCAGGACACGATCGTCCACCACACCCGATCGAGAGGTATCCATGAGTTCGATTCCAGATGGAACCTTCGCGCCCTTCGTGATGCTGTTTTCACGCAGCTCAATGGTGTCGCCGTTGTCGATGATGACCATGCTTTCCGCTGGAATGCCCATGGACTGAGCAGTCTGGGAATGCTTGACCAACATGCGATGCTCACCGTGAACAGGTAAGAAGAACTTGGGCTTCGTCAACGCCAACATGAGTTTTTGGTCTTCTTGGCAGCCGTGGCCGGAGACGTGGATGCCTGCTTCACGGCCATAGACGACCTTCGCACCCTGCATCATCAGACGATCGATCGTGTTCACCACAGAAATTGTGTTGCCGGGAATCGGGTTCGCACTGAAGACGACGGTGTCTCCTTGGCGGATTTTGATTTGGCGGTGTTCTTGGTTGGAGATGCGGGTCAGGGCTGACATGGGTTCGCCCTGGGATCCGGTGGTCAAGATCACCAGTTTGTTATCAGGAATCCGGTTGACGGATGCGATCGGTACCATGGTTTCATCTTTGCATTTGATGTAACCCAGGTTTCTGGCGTGGGCGATCACGTTTAGCATCGATCGGCCTAGGACCGCAACGGATTTACCATATTTTTCCGCGAGTTCGAGGATCATATTGACCCGATGAACTGACGAAGCAAAAGTCGTGATGATCAAGCGACCTTCCGCTTGCATGTAGACTTTTTCGAGGTTCGGGAATACCGCGCGTTCGGATGGCGTAAATCCGGAAAGCTCTGAGTTAGTCGAGTCGCTAATCAAGCACTGGACGCCTTTTTCGCCGTATTCTGCCAGACGCTGAATGTCGAAGGTTTCCCCGTCCACAGGCGTATGGTCGAATTTAAAGTCACCTGTATGAATCACAATGCCAACGGGCGTGTGAATGGCAACGGTAAAGCTGTCCGCCATAGAGTGGGTGTTGCGAATGAATTCGACCAGGAAGTGGGTGCCAATGCGAATGAAGTCACGGGGTCCAACGCGGCGAAGCTCAGTGCGATCGGCCACGCCCGCTTCCTGAAGTTTGCCTTCGAGCAACGCTAGCGCCAACCGAGGGCCGTACATGACGGGAATGTTGATCTGCTTGAGGTGGAAGGGAATTCCGCCAATGTGATCTTCATGGCCGTGGGTGATGATCATGCCCTGGATTTTGTGCTGGTTTTCCCGCAGGTAGGTCATGTCGGGCAACACAATGTTGACGCCATGCATTCCGTCTGTGGGGAAGGCAAGACCTGCATCGAGCAACATGATTTCGTCGCCGTATTCGAAGACGCAGGTGTTTTTGCCGATTTCGTGGAGTCCGCCGAGGGGAATGATTTTGAGCGCGTCGCTGTTGTCGCGGGCGACGATCGTTTGGACCTCATTCACTTTGACGACAGGCTTAGCTCCGCTGCGGGTGACGACTTTACGTTCGCTTGTGCGTTCACTGCTGCGTTCGCCCGATCGGCTACTAACGGTACGGGATTCGGATTTAGAAGTGTTGATATCGGTCATTGGGGCAGTCTCCTTAGGAGTAAGATTGATTGTTTTTTTGTTAGGAATTGGATTCGGCATTGTTCTTCGATGAAATTGAAATCTATTGGGTACTCGTAATAATTGGTTTAGAGGATTTTTAGTTCTTTCATGACCCGCTGAAGTACCTCCACGACTTCATCCGGCACATCACAAAGGGGAAGCCGACAACCGCCCACGTCCCAACCTAAGAGGCGAAGAGCTGCCTTCACCGGAATGGGATTGGCCGTGAGAAAGAGGGCTTTGCACAGGGGCAACAGTTGCGTGTGAATCTGGGTGGCTTTTGAATGGTCCCCAGTTTCAAACGATTTGATCATCTGCTGAAGCAAGTTTCCCGTCAGATGACTGGCCACACTCACCACCCCGCACCCGCCGATCGCCAAGGTCGGCAAGGTCAAGGAGTCATCCCCGGAATAGATCGCAAAGTCCGGGGGCGTCGATCGGCGGATGTCACTCGCTTGATCGAGACTCCCACTGGCTTCCTTGATGGCGACAATGTTTGGCACCTCCGCGAGACGGACGACGGTGTCTGGCGTCATGGACACTCCCGTACGACCGGGAATGTTGTAAAGCATGATCGGCAGATCGGGCACCGCATTGGCGATCGCCTTAAAGTGCAGATACAAACCCTCCTGGGGTGGTTTGTTGTAGTAAGGCACGACCTGCAAGGATCCGTCTAAGCCCAAGGCATGGGCTTTTTGGGTCGCCGAAATCGCCTCGGAGGTGCTGTTTGATCCGGTGCCTGCCATGACTTTCGCCTTGCCTGCCACCGCCCTCTGCACCACTCGAAACAATTCAAACTCCTCATCCCACGAGAGGGTTGGGGATTCGCCCGTGGTGCCACAGACCACCAGGGTATCAGTTCCGTTTTCAGCTAAATGAACGGCTAGACGTTCTGCAACGGCGTAGTTGACCGTGCCATCGCTGGAAAAGGGTGTCACCATCGCCGTCAAGACGCGGCCAAAACTGGCTTGTCCAGTGGATTGTAAAGTGGGTTGTAAAGTCGTCAAACTCAAGTACTTACTCCTTGAAACCTGAAAAGCCTCGATCGAAGGACAAACTGTCCATTACGCCTGGGGCTTTAACCAATCTTTTTCGATCAGCAATTCGGCAATCTGAACGGCATTGAGAGCCGCGCCTTTGCGAATCTGATCGCCGCATAGCCATAGGTCTAGGCCATTTTCATGGGAAATGTCTTGGCGAATGCGTCCTACTAAGACATCATCTTTTCCGCTAGCATCCATGGGCATGGGGAAATAGTTTTTCTGCCAATCTTCCACCAGTTCAACCCCCGGAGCCGCTGCCACCAGTTCACGGGCCTTGGCCACATCGAAGGGCCGATCGAACTCTAGGTTCAATGCCTCAGAATGCGCTCGAAGGACGGGAACGCGAACACAAGTGGCCGTTACGCGCAAATTGGGTTCGTTGAAGATTTTGCGGGTCTCGTTGACCATTTTCATCTCTTCTTCGCAGTAATGGTTCTCCAGAATCGGAGAGTTATGCGGGAATAGATTAAAGGCCAAGGGATAGGGCAAAATTCCGGGCTGGGGTTCTTCGCCTTTGAGGATGGACTGGGCTTGAAGTTTGACTTCTTCCATGGCCCTCGCCCCGGCTCCACTTGCAGATTGATAGGTGGAGGCCACGATCCGACGAATCGGCTGCACTTGGTGGAGTGGATAGATTGCCACGGCCATCAAAATGGTGGTGCAGTTGGGATTTGCAATTACGCCTTTGTGCTGTCTAGCCGCGTCTGGGTTGACTTCCGGCACCACAAGGGGCGTATCGGCATCCATGCGAAAGGCGCTAGAATTGTCGATCATCACGGCTCCTGCCTCGACGATCGTCTCCACCCACTGCTTAGAAATCGACCCGCCCGCTGAGGCTAAGACAATGTCGATATCTTTGAACGAGTCCTTCGTCACCGCTTCCAGGGTCAAGGTCTGACCTTTGAAGACGAGCTGAGTGCCTGCCGATCGGGGCGAGGCCAATAGTCTTAGTTCAGCAATGGGGAAATTGCGTTCCTCAAGTAATTCGAGTAACTCCGTACCCACTGCGCCTGTCGCGCCCAGGATGGCAACGCGATACAACTGACTCAAGCTGAACCTCCTAACACTGTATCCATAGTCTGAAACCACTAGTCTGTAACCAAACCATTCAAATCCATCCATCAGTCGCTACGAAGCCATAACCTAGCCTTCAGAAAGCGGGGAGGGAAAGACTCAAATTTCTCCTACTTGACAACTCATAGAAGCCTGACAGCGGGTCTACTCTACTGATCTAAACTAGCCTGCCCAACAGCGGCCTACGGTTTAGGTATAAGCTCCCGCAAAATCTTTAAATGCTCGACTGGCCTAGAACTAATCTAGGAGTCGATCGAAACCTCGTATGGACTCTTCTTCATCTGTTGCTCATCATCATAGCGGATTTTTCCAAAAAACGCGATCGTCTCGCTAACGCCCCAAATTCGAAGGCTGAACCTAAACCCAAATCTAGAGACAGGATTATGATTTCGACACTCAATGTTCAACCTGTCACCACATGAGCTAGGATTAGCAACTGCGATACTCGACCACTAGAGTTTATACAATAGCTAGCTACCACGATGAAAGTTACCCAGGAAAAACTGCCCGCCAGCCAAATTGGCTTAGAAATTGAAATTTCGGCGGAGACGACTAAGAAGGCGTACGAAAGCACGATCCAGAAATTCATGCGCCAAGCAAATATTCCTGGGTTCCGAAAGGGCAAGGTGCCCCGTCAAGTCATTGTGCAGCGCTTTGGCACCATGGGGATCAAGGCAACCTCCCTTGAAGACCTCGTGGATCAGTCTATTAAAGACGCCATTAAGCAAGAAAAAATCGAAGCCCTCGGCAACATTCAGCTAAAGTCTGACTTTGAGCAACTGATCGCGGTTTATGAACCGGGCAATCCCTTGGTTTTCAAGGCTTCTGTCGATGTTCAGCCGGAAGTCGTGCTGTCGCAGCACAAGGGACTCACCGTCCAAGTGGAAGAGGTCAAGCTAGATAGCGCTCGCATTGATGAGTCGATCGAGGGCTATCGCAAACGCCTCGCGACCCTAGTGCCGATCGAAGACCGCGCGGCGCAGATGGGCGATGTGGTCGTCGTGGACTACCACGGTCGCTACACCCCTGAAGGCGGAGAAGAAATGGACGTTCAAGGCGGTCAAGCGGAAGACTTCACCTTGGATCTTGAAGAAGGTGGATTTATTCCGGGCTTTATTGACGGCATCGTCGGCATGAAGGTCGATGAAACTAAAGATGTCATTGCCACTTTCCCTGAGGACTATCAAGCTGAAGAACTCGCAGGCCAAAAAGCGACCTTCAAAATGACCTTGAAGGAACTCAAAGGTCGTGAACTGCCTGAGGTGAATGACGATTTCGCTAAAGAGTTGACCGATGGTGACGTGGAAACGATCGCCGAACTTCGCAGCAACATGGAACGGAACTTCCAGCGCGAAATCGACGATCGCAACAAGCAAAACAAAGAGACCGCCATTCTCAATGAGTTGCTCAAGTACATCGACGTCGAAATTCCTGAGACCTTGCTCGATCGCGAACTGAACTATATGCTGTCCCAGACGGCGATGCAGCTTCAGCAGCAAGGTCTAGATATTCGTCAGATCTTCACCCCTGAAATGCTTCCCGCGCTGAAAGATCGTTCTCGCCCCGAAGCGACCGATCGGATCAAGCGCACCCTCGCCCTCGGCCAAGTCGCCAAACTCGAAGGCTTGAAGCTTGAGGATGATGCTTTTGATGCGCGCTATCAGGAAGCTCTGATTGAGTTACAAGGTCAGGACATCGATCGTAATCGTCTCCGGGAAGTCCTAGGCGAAGACATGCTCAAGGAAACCATTCTGGAGTGGATTGAAGCGAACTGGACGTTGGAATTGGTCCCTGAGGGAACGCTGACGCCTGAAACGCCTGAAGTCGAAGCCAAAGATCAAGATGTGGATGTTGTTGCCGAAACCGTCGAGGGCTAAGGCTTAGCGATCGCCCTGGAATGAATCCAGGGCGAATTGTCAAAGTCCGTTAGAACGGACGCAAGAATCAGAATAATTAGGATTTGGGACGCTCTGTTTTAACAGGTTTGGGTTATGAGCCTTGTGGCTTTAGCTCAAGGCAGATAAAAGCGAAGACCGATCGGCAATTCCCCCCTTTATGGTTCAACAGTTCCGAGAGAACTAAGGCATAATGGAAGGAAATGAGTACTTTAAACCCTTGATTGGACCTTTCCGAACTCCTATGATTTCTCAATCTGCTGGCTACGAACTTACGAGTACCTCTCGTCATCAGGAGATCATCTCCTCCACCGTAGTTCCCATGGTTGTCGAACAATCTGGACGCGGAGAGCGTGCCTTTGATATCTACTCTCGACTCCTCAGGGAACGCATTATTTTCTTAGGGACTGACGTTAACGACACGATCGCCGACGCCATCATTGCCCAAATGCTCTTCCTCGAAGCCGAAGACCCCGAGAAAGACATTCAGCTCTATATCAATTCTCCCGGCGGATCCATCACAGCGGGCATGGGCATTTACGACACCATGAACCAAGTTACCTGCGACGTTGCTACCATTTGTTTTGGTTTGGCGGCGAGCATGGGAGCGTTTCTACTCTCAGGCGGCGCTAAAGGCAAACGCATGTCTCTTCCCAGTTCTCGCATCATGATCCACCAACCCCTCGGTGGCGCACAGGGTCAAGCGGTGGATATCGAAATCATGGCCCGTGAGATTCTCTACCATAAGAGCACTCTCAATGGACTCATGGCTGAACACACCGGACAGCCGCTCTCCAAAATTGAAGAGGATACCGAACGGGACTACTTCATGTCTGCCGAAGAAGCTAAAGCCTATGGATTGATCGATAGCGTTATCTATCGTGAAGATCGGATTGGCAAGCCATTGCTCTCTGTGGTTGCTTAACCCAGTCTCGTCTCTCTGCTGGGCTTGAATCGAATTTCAATTGCTCATTTCAATCGCTCTATCTTAAAACCGAAGAACCGATCGTTGTACGAGGTTAACCGTCGCCATGCCGAAAACCTACGATTCTCACCTGAAATGTTCATTCTGTGGAAAATCGCAAGAGCAAGTCCGCAAACTCATTGCGGGTCCTGGCGTCTACATCTGTGACGAATGCGTTGACCTCTGCAACGAAATTCTGGACGAAGAACTCTTCGATAGCGCAGGCTCTCCGCAGCCCGTGCCCAACCGACGCGATCAGCCCCAGGAAAAGCGCAAAACTCGGACCACGCCCATCACCATGGGCCAAATCCCCAAACCCCGGGAAATCAAGCTGCACCTTGATGAGCATGTCGTCGGTCAAAACGAAGCCAAAAAGGTGTTGTCTGTCGCGGTCTACAACCACTACAAGCGTCTGACCTATCTCGAATCCCACGGCGAAGAAGAAAAGCCCGAAATTGAGCTGCAAAAGTCCAATATTCTGCTTATCGGACCCACGGGATCGGGCAAAACCTTACTTGCGCAAACGTTGGCCAACATTTTAGATGTGCCCTTTGCGGTGGCGGATGCGACCACGCTGACCGAGGCAGGCTATGTCGGTGAAGATGTTGAAAATATTCTCCTGAGACTCCTGCAAGTGGCCGATCTCGATGTCGAAGAAGCCCAGCGCGGCATTATCTACATTGACGAAATCGATAAGATTGCCCGTAAAAGTGAGAACCCTTCTATTACCCGTGATGTGTCTGGCGAAGGTGTTCAGCAGGCATTACTGAAGATGCTAGAAGGCACGATCGCCAACGTCCCTCCCCAAGGCGGACGCAAGCATCCCTACCAAGACTGCATCCAAATTGATACCAGCAACATCCTGTTCATCTGCGGCGGCGCGTTTGTAGGACTCGACAAAATCGTCGAGCAGCGCATCGGTAAGAAATCCATGGGCTTTGTCCAAGCAGGTCGAGAGGGGATTTCTGCAGAAAAACGATCGGCGGACATGCTGAAGAATATGCAGGCTGACGACGTGGTGAAATTTGGGATGATTCCCGAATTTATCGGTCGGATCCCGGTGGCGGCGACCTTAGAACCTTTGGATGAAGAGACCCTGATGGCCATCCTCACCGAACCCAAAAACGCCCTCGTTAAGCAATATCAAAAGCTCATGCGCATGGACAATGTGCAGCTAGAGTTTCGTTCAGATGCGGTCAAGGCGATCGCATCTGAAGGATACCGTCGCAAGACCGGGGCGCGGGCGTTGCGCAGTATTGTCGAAGAACTGATGCTCGACATCATGTACGAAGTGCCGTCCCGTAAAGATCTGACCCGCTGTATCATCACCCGCGAAATGGTCGAGAAGCGATCGACCGCCGACCTTCTGATTCATCCCTCCTCACTGCCTAAGCCTGAGTCTGCGTAATGTCATTTCTAACTGTTCGAGGCTGTGAGACCTATTACGAATGGATTACCACATCCGCAGGCGATCGGACCGATCGGCCTGTGCTTGTGTTTTTGCATGGCTGGGGTGGATCGGCGCGGTATTGGCGATCGACGGCGGAGGCATTGAGCGATCGGTATGACTGTTTGATTTACGATTTGCGCGGGTTTGGGCGGAGCAAGATTGTGGCGGGTGACGAACCCACGGCCTATAGCTTGAAATCCTACGGCGATGATTTGGCAGACTTGTTGCAGCAGTTGCAGGTCGATCGCGTCTCCGTCATCGCCCATTCCATGGGTTGTTCCATTGCCACTTATTTGTTGGAAACTTGGTGCGATCGGATCGATCGATGTATTTTGACCTGCGGCGGAGTCTTTAAGTTTAATGCCCTGATTTTTGGCGTTTTTTACCAGTTTGGGCAGTTGGTGATTAATTTTCGCCCGCCTTGGTTCTATCGACTTCCTGGCATGGACTTTCTCGTCATGCAGCGGTTTTTGCATCGCCCGATTCCGGCTAGCGATCGACAGGAATTCATCGAGGACTATCTCGGAGCAACCTCTGAAGCGGCGATCGGAACTCTTCTAAGCGTAGCCAATGCCCAGACCTGCACGGATATTTCAACACAGATTAAAAATCTCAAAATCCCGACGTTGGTGTTGTCCTGCGATCGGGATACGATCGTCCCTGCCAGTCTCGGACGGGCTGCTGCTGCTTTGAATCCCAGCTTGGACTACCAAGTTTTGAAAAAAGTTGGCCATTTTCCCATGCTAGAAGACGCTGAAAACTTCTTAGCGGCTGTGCTAAGTTTTCTTGGAACGACTGATCAAAACCCAACCTAGTGCAGTCCCATGGCATTACTCGATCACAAGCAAAACTATAGTTTCAGCCGCTATTTCGATATGGGGTTGGAAGCGAGTGAATTGGCGATGGAGTTGGGGTATACCTTATCGCGCAAAAATCTTCAGTTGCCTCAGTTTCATGGTGAACTCGATCGGTTGGAAGAATTGCACGATCGGCTCGAAGAAGTGCTGCCCTACGTCCCATTGACCAGCGAACTAGCCCGCCGTGAAATCATCATCTCCCGCGTGATGACCGAGGTGATTCACTACACCCATGCAGAACTGCGGATTGAATATCCGCTGAAGGTATCTAATTGGTTACAGGGAAATCTAGATTATCTATTCCAACTCAAAAATCCGGCCACCCAGTTTGTCGTCATTGAAGCGAAGTATGAGGATTTGACGCGGGGGTTTACGCAATTGGTCGCGGAACTGGCAGCGATCGACCAATGGGAAAAAACACCCAATTTAGACCAGCAACCCCAAGTTATTGGAGCCGTCACCACCGGACTTAGTTGGCAGTTTGGCCGTCTCGATCGGGCCTCGAAGTCTTTGGAGCAAGGGATTAATAGTTATCGAGTGCCGGAAGATTTGGAATCAGTCATGAGAATTTTAGTGGCAGCCGTCAATGGAACAGAACGCCCCGATCAGAACCGATAGTTCGTACTGAGATAAAAGTTCATGCCCCCATTCACCGAACCCCACACAGGCATCGCCACATCCATCCGCATAGACCAATTTCCCGTCGGTTGCCAATTAATCCCTAATCCCGCTGTCCCCAGTAATCCCAACGGTTCCGACTGACCCAGATTGGCTTGATTCCACACCGTGCCCATCTCTAGGTAGGGCGAAAGTTGGAGCAGTGCTGCACCTGATTTTTTGCGCATCACCGTCAGGCGATCTTCGATGGAAAACGAAATCCCATTGTCCCCATTAATCACCCCAGAGGGCAAACCCCGCAACGTCTGGGATCCGCCTAGGTTGAACTTTTGGGTCGCGGGCAAGGTATCGGGGGACAGTTGCCAGCCAAAATGGGTGATCAGTTGCTGGTTTTTACCCAACGATCGCACCCGCTGCACCTCTCCCGACCAAGCCAAAAATTGCCCCGTCTGATCCCCACTCACCATCCCCATATCAAATTGCGAATTCGCAATCCAATAGCCCACCGAATCGCGCTTCAACCAATCCTGGCCAAACCGTAACCGCGTCGTCTCACTAGAAGCCGTCAAAATGTCGCCCACCAAGGCCGAACCCGATCGGTGCATTAGCCCTACCGAAAGCGCCACCTCCGACTGGACCGATCGGGCGATCGGCTGTCGCAGTGACACCTCGTATAACCGCGATCGGCCCGTAATCCCCAACTCAGCCAACTCCGGTAACGTCACCCGATAGCCTGTGTTCGCAACCCGCAGGGACAGCATTCCTTGACTGGGATTCAGGGGATATTGGTAGCTTAGTTGCAGGGACGAATTTCCCCCCGTGAGCGATCGGACCACATTCAAGGCCAGCGAATCCCCTTTCCCCGTGAGGTTTCGCGATCCCACTGCAATCCCGAACTGCTGTGCGCCGACAGGTTTTGCGCCGTAGTTGTCCAGAGAGGCTAGAGCGGTCAGCATGGGGGATTCTCGAACGGTTAACGCCAGGACACTCTGCCCCACCTGCGTTCCCTCCTGTAGCGTCGCCTCGATGTTGCTGAACAGGGGATCACCCCGCAGCAGACGCAACTGATATTCCAAATTCTCCTGGTTCAACGGATTTAGCCCCGCCTGAGCAATCCGATCGCGCACATAGTCCTGTCCCACGCGGCGCGTCCCTTTGATCGTCAGGGACTCCAAAGAACCCTCCACCACTTGAATCGTCGCGATCCCATTCTCTAGGGTTTGGTTGCCGAGGACGGCGCGGGAGGTGAGATAGCCGTGATCCAGGTAGTAGCGCGTCACCGCATCCGCCGCTTTTTGCAAGGTGTCGATCGTCAACGCCTGCGCCTCAAAAGGCTGCGTCACATTCTCCAGTTCCCAAGGCTGAAAGACTGTACTGCCCACCACCTTAAACCGTTGAATCAAAGCCGTTGGCTCAAGTTTGGCTGGCTCAGATTTGGCTGGCTCAGATTTAGCGGGTCCAGGTTTAACGGGTTCAGGTGATTTCGTAGAGTCTGCGGCATGAGCGACCAGCGGTGAAAAATGCCAGACCATGCCTGCCAACAATAGCGCTGTTACTCGATGCGATCGCCCCATGTCTACCAATCCTTCAATAAATCCTAAAAAGCGCAGCATCGATCGTTTTCTTTGATCAATCTATTTAAGAGTACCCAGCGAACATTCAAGGCATCCAATCTAAATCCCAAAAGATATCGATATAAAAATCACCAAAATGCCAGACTCTCTTTGGGTTAAGTGGATTAGCGTAAGCCTTAAACGGTCAATACCTAAGATTAAGTAAACTCTCTGACGATAAAGGATGGGCTGATCACAGATATTGATGGAGCGACAACATGAGCGATTTGTAATAACCCCGATTGATGGTGAGTTATTACGATTCAGCGATTTCACTCAATTCATTACTCTATCTACCACTCAGGTACCTGTCATGAAATTTTCCTCTGTTATTCAATCGGCTAAAGCCTTGATCCACACCAGTGTTGGCGTTGCGATCGTCATTGCTGCTGCTCCAGCCTTTGCCGATAATGCGTCTGTCAGCGGTGCCGTCAGCTACACCACGCCCGCAGGCTTCTCCACCTCCATCTCGGCAGAAAAAGTCGCGCCCGCAGGCTACAACTTCACGGGGAACGTCACCGTTACGATTACACCCGGTGGTGCCCATGGCGCACCCTTGGGCATGACCCTAGCAGGCGGTGACATGGTCGCAACGACAGCCACTCCCGCCACTAACGCATCTCTCAAAGACAAAGTCATTTCCACCCTAGGTGCCATCGACACCACGACCCAAGATGGACTCGATCGCTACACGGCCATCCTCAAAGCGGCGGCAGGTGCCAACGGCTTGGAATAAGCAAGCTGGGGGGTTACGGTTTGGGGTCTAATCGCCTCAAACCAGGTTTAATCGCGTTTAATCATTATTTTTTTGTTTTTGGGCACTCTAAAGAGTGCTTTTTTGTTTTTATTACGATTAAATTCATTGGCTTTTCCCCGAGCCATTCAAAAACGCCCTTAAACGTATGTTCCTCGCTCAGCTTCCCCTTCCCCCCAGTGCCCTGCCTCCGGTCATTGCGCCCACGATCGCACCGATTGCACCCCCAATCCCCAGCGCCGACACCGTTCAACCCAAGCCTGATCTCGAAGCCCCACCTAAAAGCATCGATCGGCGCGCCCTCCTCGACGCCCTGAATAAGACCACTCAGCGCTATCCGGCCTTGAGTAATCCCCTGGGCGATCGCGTTCCTGAAGCTCCCAATTTTACCCTGCACCAAAACCAGCAAATCCGATTTAATTTTCGGACCCAGGGCCAATCTGGGCGACTTCAAGATCTAACGTTCCACCGATTTAAGCCAGACGATCAGCTCTATTGGGTCCTTCCCGGCAATCGCATTGTCATCGAAACCTTGGGCTGGGAAGGCGGTCTCCGGCAAAGTGGTCTCGAAACCGACATTGAAGTGCAGCAACGCATTCAAGCGACCCAGCCCCTCTGGGGACTCCAAGCCGCTTGGGTGATTCCCCAAAGCTTTCAAGATCTCATTTCGAGAGAGGAACTCAATACCGCTAGTATTCTGTCGATCGCAGGCGAAGCCACTAATCCCGATGGCAGCCCCACCCCGACGATCGCCCTCAACAGCGGCACCCCCGCATCCGCTGCAACCCCCACCCGCCGTATCACCACCATTCCCCGGATCGGCACCGGATCCACCTATAGTCCCTCCGGCGGCGGCGCACTCTTTGAAAACCTGGGTCTAGGGACCTCGCCCTATATTCTCCAAGCCTTTCCGACGAATAATCTCCAGGCCCTACTCGAAGGGGAAGGACTCTTCGTCGGGGCCGTCATTCCAGCGGGAATTCTCGGGCGGGCGGGGATTAAATTTGGGAATCCGATTACAGGGGAAGGCTTTGAATTTAAACCGGAGGTGACATCGATTCCGGGGATTAAGGTGGCGCAGGCGAGCCAGTTTGACAATTTGGACTTGTTGAATGTGTTGATCAATCCCTACCTCGATCGCGACGATCGACAACTCAGTTACCTGAATTCTCTCCATTGGGTGTCTCTGGGGTTACGGACCCCAAAAATTCTCAGCACGACCCAAACCACCCAAACCCACGAATGGACGAATTTTTTCCTAAATCGTCCCCACAATCGCACCCTGCTGCAATACGATCGCGAACCCCGCCAAGCCACCTACACAAACATTTTCTCTAATCCTGGACTCTCGCTCTCCTATTCTTTCGATCGTAAAAATTTCAATGAAGGCGAATCGGCCAACGCCACGATCGGCCATCTGCTGGGCGCTATTTTTGAATGGATCAAGCCCTATCGACTAGAGAAAAGTCTCTGGGAGGCGAAGGTGCGGGCTAAGCGGGAGGAGCCGTTCACGCTGCTGCGATCGACCACCACTCCCGAAGAACGCAAGCAGATTAATCAACGCCTCGAACGCACGCTCACGTTAGCGAATCGGACCAGCGGCATTGATGATCTGTCGGGTTCGATTACCTTTCCGACGCCGATTTATCCCGATCGCAATGCCCTGTTTCAGATCCGGGTGGGCAATCACTTGCGACGCCTCAATGTCACCCAAGTGGACCAAAAATGGACCGAAGGCAATACCTTTATTTCAAAACTCAAGCTCTCTAACGAGACCTTTGGCCCCCTTACCTTCATCGGCAACCCCATCTTCAATGACAATCTGCCGCCGATCGTCAGTAACGCCGCCCGAAGTTCCACCGTCAAGGTGATCATCACCACCGCAGATGGCGGTCGGCAACTGGAAATTGGCGATCAGGTTCCCAATACAGACGGCGCGGTGTTGCCCGTTGCGATTCGGAGTTTTGCGACGGCGTTCGATCGGCTGGAACTGTCGCAAATCGGTCTTGTCACAACCAATATTCATCGCTACGAAGGGGATGCCTATTTGCCGACGATCGAAGCCGTCCTGACGGGATCCCGTGGAAATTTTAACTACAGCTACCACGGCGGACTCTGGGGCAACGTCGCCAAGCAACTCGCCCCCAACGTTCGGCGGGCGGACTATGGGCAACTGGAGCCGAGATTTGGACTCTATACCCAGGCACTCCTCAACTGGGAATCGGCCCGTGCCATCTTGAACAAAGACAAAAAAATCAGCGCGATCGTCGTCTCTAATCCCAGCCTATCCCTCTCACTCAACAGCGCCAGCAATCCCAGCAACCCCAGTACCCTGATCGCTAGCTACAGCTACTTGAGACAGACGACACCCCTGACGATCGCCGTGACGGGCGGTGCGCTGCTGTCCTACACGGGAAGTGCGATCGAACCTGTGCTGTTCGGGCGCGGTCAGATGAATTTTCAAAATGGGATGACGGTGACGGGGGCGGTGGACATGAGCAATAGACTCTATGGGACGCTGGAGACTGTGGTGCCTGTGAGTCCGATCTGGTCTACGGGGATTTATTTACAAAATTTTTCGACGGGACTTCTCAACAACAACCGCACCAGCGGCAGTAGCTACGGCATCATTTTACAAAACCTCAGTGGGCCTGGACGCACAGGCTTTACTTCCCGCATCGGGTTTAGTAATGGCAAACCCGAAATTCGCTTTGAAGGCAATCTCAAGTTTTGAACACAAAACGCTTTCCCTTGTGACAGAGTTCTGGTAACATCTGGTGTTTGGCTGCGTAAATGTAAGCTGGCTGCGTAAATTAAGCTGAGTGAAAATTTCCGCTAGCATTGACGGAAATTCTTAAGGGAAACAAAACGATCATGGCAAAACAGGTTCAAGTCGTCCTGACTAAGGACGTGAGCAAACTGGGTAAATTAGGCGATGTGGTGACAGTGGCTCCTGGCTACGCCCGCAACTTTCTGTTCCCCCAATCCTTCGCAACGACGGTGACGCCGGGAGTGATGAAGCAAGTGGAACGCCGCAAGGAACTGGAACGTCAGCGCCTCGCAGAATTGAAAGCTGTCGCTCTAACACAAAAAGAAGCCCTGGAAAAAGCAGGAACTCTTTCGATCGTGAAGCCTGTGGGCGAAAATGAAGCGATCTTCGGAACCGTTACCAGCCAAGATATTGCTGATGCAATTAAGGCGGCTGTCAGTATTGAAATCGATCGTCGCGATCTCGATGTCCCTGAAGTGAAGAGCATTGGTCAATACACCGCTACGCTCAAGCTTCACCCTGAAGTGTCAGTTTCACTGGCCTTTGCGGTTTCGGGAAGCTAAAATTGGTCTTAATGGGGATTGGTTTTGCCGATTCTCCTGTAAAGATTGAATTTGCAAAGATTGAATTTGCTTAGGTTATTTCTCCCAGACTCTTCGGAACTGGGAGATTTTTTATAGGAGTTGAGCATGAATCCTTTAGAACCCAATTTAGAGATTGCTACCTTTGGCGGGGGTTGTTTTTGGAAAATTGAAGATCGGTTTCGATCGCTTCCCGGCGTGATCAAAACCTCGGTGGGCTATATGGGAGGCCATTTTGACAATCCCTGCTATTTAGATGTTGTCTCGCGGATTACGGGCCATGCCGAAGTGGCTCAGATTCATTTTGATCCCAACCAGATTAGCTATGATGCGCTGCTGGATGCTTTTTGGATCATGCATGATCCGACGAGTCTCAATCGTCAAGGAGCCGATCGGGGGGAACAGTACCGATCGGTCATCTTCTACCACAGTCCTGAACAGCAACGTAAAGCTCAATGGAGTAAGCAACGCTTAGATCAATCAGGGAATTATGCGAAACCGATCGTGACGCATATTTGTCCAGACTCAGCGTACTGGCTGGCAACCGACGATCACCAGCAGTATTTAGAGAAGAAACGATCGCGGCAGTATGATCAACAGACTAATTAAAATGCGCTTCGCGTTTGATTTTGATATTAGCTAAATGCTTTTTGACTGTATCGATCGATATAAATAATTGATCTGCAATGTCACGGCGTGATTTACCTTGGCGTTTCAGTTCCCAGACTTCGGTTTCTCGATGTGTTAAGCCAAAATTGTGGGATTCAACCATTGCTGTGCAGCGTAGAGAATGCTGCTGGTTTTCAAAGCGAACAATCAGCCGATTATCTCGGGCTTCGGCTTCAGCTTGGGCGTTGAGCCATTGCACACGAATGCGATATTGTATTTCAGCGATCGTGAGTTCAGATTCTAAAATCAAAGACCGATCGGTATAGGACTTAAGTAACTCACAAATGCTCCAGATGGCGTGGTTTTTTAGGTGAGTTAGATTTAATTGATTACATATTTTTTGAGCTGAAAGATTTGTGTAAAGAACTTCACCTTGAATATCAGAGATTAAAACAGCATCCAATAAACCTTCCAAGACCGTCGCAAAGGTGGAATTTGTAGGAATAGAGATTAGTGAATTCATGAATTTTCAGGGAATGGGGATCAAATCAACGGGGTATTAGAAGATAGGAAAGACTCTGCAATTTTATGCAGGCTTCACGATCGTCTCCTGTTACCTCATACAGTCGCCACAATTTGATTCCGCAAATTCACGCAGTTAGCTCCCCGTATCACAACTGATAGATGATCTCCATCACAAATGCCAATAATTCTAAGTTGAGGACTGAGCAGATCTGAGTTGAGGACTGAGCGGAGTCGAAGTCCGGTTTGGCAAATCCCTATAGCCTTACAAACTGGCGTGAATGATTTCAACAGCAGTTTTGGTTCCTGTTTCAGCTTGGATCCGATCGCCCAATGCCTGAGAGTTTGATCTGAGTTTGGCATTATTAGACAATTGTTGAATACGATCGGACAATGATTCAATCGATAACTCCAATCTCGGTAACGCCCTTGCACCTACCCCGAGTTGTTCAATTTTATTGCCCCAAAATGGCTGATCACCAAAGAAGGGTACTGCCATGGAGGGACGGCCCGATCGCAGTGCTGCTGCCGTTGTCCCTGCTCCGCCATGGTGAATCACTGCTTTCATTCTGGGCAATAACCAATCATGGGGTGCAGACTCGACTTTCAATACAGTATCCGGCAAATCCGTCTGCTTAAGACCACCCCAGCCCGATAACAGTAATCCCCGTTCGCCAGACTTTGCCAAGGCTCCCAGGACAATTTCGGTTAATTCCGTCGTATCTCGTTCCGCCATGCTGCCAAATCCAATATAAATCGGTGGCTCTCCAGCATTCAAAAAATCCATCCATTGCGACGGAGCCTCAAAGTTCGGTTGATCTAAATACCAATAGCCTGTCATATGTAAATGATTGGCCCAATCCTTTGGTTTGGGTATGACCGATGGACTGATGCCATATAAAAAGGGCATTCCTGTTTTTTGTAAGCGTTGAATGGGTTCATCTAAAATGCCTAAGGGCGGCAATCCAAACTCTGCTTTGCGCCATTCATTGATGGGCGATCGGTACAGTTGCCAAAATGGAATCAATGACAATGGATAAATCAATGGATTCAAGCCAAAGGGCAATGAGAGTCCCGGTGGCGCAGAGGGAATGGCAAACTCGCGGGTGGCGCTCAAGACATTGACATTGGTAAAGACGCAGGGAATGCCCATCGCCTCAGAAATCTCTAATCCCCAAAAGGTAAACCCTGTCGCTATGATTAAATCCGTCCCGACGCAAGCGGTGACAGAATCCCGCAAAACCCCTGGCAAATCCGATCGGACCAATTCCCCAAAACTTTGTAAAAACTTCAGAACATTGGAGCCTGCTTTCAGCAAATCCTGTCCTGCATCCGATCGCAACAATGCCTGCGGATCGCCTGACAAGGCGGCAAACTCTAGTCCCTGCGCGGTCACAAAGCCTTCAAACAAGGCAGGGACTGCAAGACGGACGGTGTGGCCCGATCGCATCAGTTCCACCCCCAAGGCCACGAACGGCTGAATATCTCCACGGGATCCATAGGTCAAAATTGTAATGTGCATATTCTTACCTATTTAAAAACTGATCCACACGTTGCAGAACCAGACTCACCAAATCCACGGCATCAGCATCAAACCATTCAATGCTTTTAATCCCATTAAACCAAGTTTTCTGACGCTTAGCGAATTGCCGAGTGTGCAATACGGTCAACTGTTCTGCTTCGTCTAACGTGATTTCTCCTCGCAAATATTGTCTCACTTCCTGATAGCCCAAGGTATTGAGCAGCGGCAATTCATCACCATATTTCTCCACCAAGGCTTTCACCTCATTCACAAACCCCAGATCAAACATCTGCCGCGTCCGCAGCGCAATCCGATCGTCCAATCGCTCCGATCGCAACCCAATCTGCAAAATCGGATAACTCGGCGGTGCTTCACCCTGCTGCGCACTCATCGGAATCCCCGTCACATAAAAAACCTCCAAAGCCCGCACCGTGCGAATCCGATCGTTGGCATGAACCTTGAGACAGGTCTGCGGATCCAAATGCTGAAGCAATTGATAACAAAATGATTGGCCGAGGGATTCGAGTTGCGATCGGAGTTCTGGATGCTGCACCACTCGGGGAATCCGCATTCCATGGGTAATCGATCGAATGTACAAACCCGTCCCTCCGACAAGTAACGGCACCGCTGCCTTTGTCAAAATCTGATTCGCCTGATCTTGGAACATTGCGGCTGAAACGGTTTCGATCGGGTCGTAGGCGTCTACTAAATAATGCGGGATACCTTGCATTTCGTCGGGCATCACCTTCGCACTGCCAATGTCGAACTCGCGATAGATCTGCCGGGAGTCGGCGCTGATGATCAGGGAGTCGAGGTTTTGAGTCTTGAGGTGGTGGGCGATCGTAATGCCCAAGCCCGATTTCCCGGTTGCGGTCGCGCCACAGACCACGATCAATGCCTGCGGGTTTTGTGGTACAATTGCATTAGTTTCGAGGGTGCTTCGATCGGTTTGGATGGAGTCTTGGATAGAGCCGATCGAATTTGAGCTTGGGGTCAAATTTTGATCTAGATTTTGATCCACTGTCACTCTAGCTGTCATACATCACTCTCCTCACAGTCCCAAAATGCCTCTCAGAGGCGGCTAAAATCGCCCATAACCCTTTCATGTTAGAATTCCTAGGATCTTTGCTATATTAAATCGTCCAAAACGTTCTTACGGGCATTTCTGTTGAAGAGCTGCCATGAAGAAATGTTTTGAACCTTTGCCTCTCAAAACCTGTCCAGACGGAGTACGCAACTCATGACACAAGACTACGGCGCTCAACAAATTCAAGTCCTCGAAGGGCTTGAGCCAGTCCGTAAACGCCCAGGAATGTACATTGGGACCACGGGTCCACGCGGATTGCATCACCTAGTGTACGAGGTTGTGGACAACTCCGTTGACGAAGCGTTGGCGGGCTACTGTAAAAATATTGATGTATTTATCCATGAGGATGGCTCCGTCAGCGTCAAGGATGACGGGCGTGGAATTCCGACGGATATCCATAGTAAGACTGGAAAGTCTGCGCTAGAGACCGTTATGACCATTCTCCACGCGGGTGGAAAATTTGGGGATGGGGGCTATAAGGTCTCCGGTGGTCTCCATGGGGTCGGGATTTCGGTGGTGAACGCCCTGTCTGAATGGGTGGATGTCACGGTCTGGCGGAATAAGCAGATCCATACGCAGCGCTTTGAGCGTGGATTGTCCATGGGCGATCTGGCGTCTAAAGATGGCGCGGGAACTCAAACCGGGACCCAGATCCATTTCATGCCCGATGCGACGATTTTTACCGAAACGACCGAATTTGAATACGGCACGCTGTCAGGCCGCTTGAAAGAGTTGGCCTATTTGAATGCGGGTGTGCGGATCATCTTCACAGATAAGCGTGAAAAGGCCGCTAAAGACGGTGAGCCTCGCGTTGAGGAATACTTCTATGAAGGTGGGATTCAAGAGTATGTCACCTACATGAATCGTGACAAGCAGCATTTGCACGAAGAAGTGATTTCGATTAATGCTGAAAAGAACAATGTGCAGGTGGAAGTTGCGCTGCAATGGTGTATTGATTCCTACAGTGATAACATTCTCGGTTTTGCGAACAACATTCGGACGATCGATGGTGGAACGCACTTAGAAGGGCTGAAAACCGTTCTGACTCGGACGTTGAACTCGATCGCCCGCAAGCGCGGCAAGCTCAAAGAAAATATGTCAAACCTGGCCGGGGAAAACATCCGGGAAGGTCTGACGGCTGTGATTTCTGTTAAAGTTCCCGATCCGGAATTTGAAGGACAAACCAAGACGAAGCTGGGGAACAGTGAAGTGCGGGGGATTGTGGATTCGATCGTCAGTGAAGTGCTGACGGAGTATTTGGAATTCCGGCCCCAAGTTGCGGACACCATCCTCGACAAGGCCATCCAATCGTTTAATGCGGCTGAAGCCGCTCGTCGTGCCCGCGACCTCGTCCGCCGTAAGTCGGTTCTAGAATCCTCGACCTTACCTGGTAAGCTCGCCGACTGCGCCTCCCGCGACCCCTCGGAATCCGAAATCTACATCGTAGAGGGCGATTCGGCAGGCGGTTCGGCAAAACAAGGTCGCGATCGTCGCTTCCAAGCCATCCTGCCGTTGCGCGGGAAGATCGTCAACATTGAAAAAACTGACGATTCCAAAATCTACAAAAACACTGAAATTCAAGCCTTGATCACAGCCTTAGGGTTGGGGATTAAAGGCGAAGAATTTGATATTGCCAACTTGCGCTATCACCGCATTATCATCATGACCGATGCGGACGTAGACGGGGCGCACATTCGGACACTGCTACTGACCTTCTTCTATCGCTACAAGCGGGAAATGGTCGATCGGGGCTTCGTCTACATTGCCTGCCCACCGCTCTACAAACTCGAACGCGGGAAACAGCATCAATATTGCTACAGCGAACGGGATCTGCAACAACGCATTGCCGAGTTCCCCTCCAATGCAAACTACAACATCCAACGCTTTAAAGGATTGGGTGAAATGATGCCGCAACAGCTTTGGGATACCACGATGAATCCCGATACCCGGACGCTGAAACAGGTTGAGATTGAAGATGCGGCAGAAGCCGATCGGGTCTTTACCATGTTGATGGGCGATCGGGTTGCCCCACGCAGAGAGTTCATTGAGACCTACGGATCGAAGATGAACATGTCTGATCTCGATATCTAGGGGGATCGGGTTTCCAATAAAAAACGCCAAGGTTCTTAAATATTGAACCTTGGCGTTTTTTATTAAAATCAAAATTACTTCGACATTTCAATGTTCACATCATTCAACCGACGACGAGTCAATACCTCAGAGGTATCGCGCGGAAGCAAATCAAACATCGATCGCAACGTATCATCAATCTTCTCGTAAGGCGTATTGCCGATTTCGTCCAACTGCACCTTACCCTTCGCATCAAAAATCACCGTCTGCGGCACAAACCCACGGTAATAAAAACCCGCCTCATTTGGTTCGTAGGACTCTTTCAACGGCAACGAATCCACCCGAATCGGCGAAATATCCATCGCCCGCCCGTAAAACTCCTGAATTCGCGACACCGTCAACGCATAGGTCTTGCAATCCTTGCTGTCATCCAGGTAATAGACCACCACCGTCGGCTTCCCCATCTTCAGAGAATTCGCCAACGTACTCTTCGGTGGCACGATCGACCCATTCCCTGCATACAGCGCAAAAATGTCGCCATCATAGCGATCGTCCTCCAGCATCGCTCCCGCTGGAAACGCCATGCCAATCCACAGGCAAACCACGATCGCGAATCCAAAGATTTTTTTAAACCAAAACGTATTAAACATATCTGAAGGGATCGCCAATCCGATCGCACCGCTAAAAACCACCGCTCTCAGTCTATCAAAAGATGGTGTCACGCAGAATTTCACGAAGCCCAAATATTGAAGAAATTACAATAGTAGGCTCCATGAATCAGTGATGCCAAAATACTGACAGCAGTGAGAAGCAGACAACCGATCGCCCAAAAAAGCTGTTGCATCCCTTCTCGTTCACGAGGATTAATCCCATTCATTTGACTGATCAGATAGCCCCCTAAAAATCCGCCCACATGTCCCCAGTTATCGGTATGTGGAGTGACCAATCCCAATGCCAACAGCACTAATGACAGCAGCCAAAATTCACGTCTAATGGTGGAACTTTTTACGATTTGACCGTAGGCAACCAATGCCCCTAGCAATCCAAACAGACCACCCGATGCTCCGATCGCAAAATGTGCATTCTGGAAAAAAGGGTCTCTCACATAACCTACAAAGCTACTGAATGCACCACTGACAACGATCGAAACCGTGTAAATAATAACTAATCGTCCAGCCCCAAATGCCTTTGAAACCTGAGGTATAAGCCCCCGCAGCCACAACATATTGAAGAGAATGTGCCATAAACTCCCATGCAACCAACCTGCACTGACGACTGTCCACCACCGTCCCATGCCAATGGCCGGAGTCGCACCGTTGGCCCCAAAGAGCAACAGACTGGTAGCACTGGGCGATAAAAGATGCGACGATGCAAGATCTAAATTCCCAAGCGTCACGACATTTTTGAGATCGACGAGCAAGGTGGCAACGTACAGCGCAGAACAGCCCCAAGTCACGATCGACAAAAAACCAAAGTCATTCCCAAATCGACGGACTGTGCGGGAGTACCCCCATAATGTAGGGTTGCTATGCTGACAATGGGGGCAGGCTTGCTTCGTCGTTGAAATGAGCTGATTGCAGGAGATACAGACACAACTGCCACTGGTTTGCCTTGTAAACATTGCGGCGATCTCCCCTATGAGACAATTTTCTTCAATAACTATAAACTATAATTATTCTCATACGATAAAAGATCAATAAAACACCCTATTCAACATCCGAATTCTTCTGGAGTGAACTCGACAGGTTCGCCAACATCGCCTCGATCGGCAACTTCTGATAGTTCGACACCACCGCCAACACCACCGCCAGCACCACCATCATCGGCCAAGGCACCTGCCGCTCCCGAAACCAGTCCCACAGCTCCACCGCCCCCAACAGCACCAAAAACGCCCCGATCGCAAACTGTAATCTCATCTTAAAACTCCTGTACAACGCCTAGGATCCAACGCCTTAGTTTTCATCCAGAAAGACAAAACAAAGGATTGACTGACTAGTTTATTTGTACTATATTTTCATCAGTTCTGTAACTGGACTGTCCCTTACCTTCGGGGTTGTACCGAATCGAGTTGGAGATTAGTGTAGACGATCGGGTGCTGTTTGGAATTGCAATTCGTGATTTCATTGAGCGATTTCATTGAGTGCCGATCGTCTGGGTCAACATTAATCTTTAAATTCAGCGAGATTTTCCCTAAACTCTCTGGTACGATCCCTTCTTTATTCTTTTGGTTTGCACCCATGACCACCTTCGCCCGCGTTCAAGAACTTCGCCAACTCCTCAACCGGGCGAGCTATGAGTACTACGTCCTCGACCAGCCGCAGCTTGACGATAGTATTTACGATCGGCTGTATCGGGAACTCCAGGATCTCGAAACCGAGCATCCTGAGTGGATCACCCCCGACAGTCCCACCCAGCGCGTCGGCGATCAGCCCTCCAGCGCATTCACCTCCGTCAAGCACAACATCGCCCTCTACAGCCTCGAAAACGCCTTCAACAACGCCGATCTCGACAAATGGCAAGAACGCTGGCAGCGTGTCGAAGATGGCCTTCCTGCGACCTATATTTGTGAATTAAAAATTGACGGCAACGCCATGGCCTTGACCTACGAAAATGGCATTCTCGTGCGCGGTGCCACAAGAGGCGACGGTATCACAGGCGAAGACATCACCTCCAATGTCCGCACCATTCGCAGCATTCCCTTAAAGTTGAATCTCGAAAATCCGCCCCCGATCGTCGAAGTGCGCGGCGAAGCCTTCTTACCGAATCACATGTTCGATCGGATCAATGCTCAACGCGAAGCCGCCGGAGAAGAAAAGTTTAAAAATCCCCGCAACGCTGCCGCCGGAACCTTGCGACAATTGGATTCGCGGAAGGTGGCCGATCGGCAACTGGATTTCTTTGCTTACACTGTACATTTCCCCAATACCGATTTGACGACGGTAAATTCGCAGTGGACTTCCCTAGAATGGCTCCAAACCGCTGGGTTTCGCGTGAACCCCAACCGTGAACAGTGTAAGGATTTACAATCGGTTCAGCAATACTGCGAGAAATGGAATACCGATCGGCACGACTTACCCTATATGACTGATGGCGTTGTCATTAAAGTTAACGAATTTAGTATTCAAGACAAACTAGGATTTACGAATAAATTTCCTCGCTGGGCGATCGCCTACAAGTATCCCGCCGAAGAAGTCCCCACCCTTCTCAACAGCATCACCATCCAAGTCGGACGCACGGGAGCCATCACCCCCGTCGCAGAACTTGCGCCTGTCGAACTCGCAGGCACGACAGTAGCCCGAGCCACCTTGCACAATGCCGATCGGCTAGCAGAACTCGACCTCCATATCGGCGACACCGTCATCGTCCGCAAAGCCGGAGAAATCATCCCCGAAGTCGTCATGGTCCTCCCTGAACTTCGCCCTAAAAACGCCGTTCGCTGTGCCTTACCCACGGAATGCCCGGAATGCAATTCAAAACTAGTTCGGCCTGAGGGTGAAGCCGTTACGCGCTGTGTGAATGCCTCCTGTCCGGCGATTTTACGGGGTGGTTTGCAGCATTGGGTCAGTCGAGGCGCGATGGATATCAATAGTGTCGGTGAAAAGCTGATTGTGCAACTCTTGAATGCAACTATGGTGAGTTCGATCGCCGATCTCTACGATTTGACGCCTGAGAAAGTCATGGAACTCGATCGCACAGGCCAAAAGTCAGCGGAAAAAGTCGTCAAAGCGATCGAGGCTTCTAAGACCCAACCCTGGTCTCGGGTTTTGTACGGTCTGGGCATTCGGCTCGTCGGCTCATCTAACGCCCAAATTCTCAGCGAATCCTTTCCGACCGTCGAACTCCTAGCCGCCGCAGAAGCAGAACAGATCTCGTCTATCTTTGGCATTGGCGATGAGATCGCCCGATCGGTGGTGCAGTGGTTTCAAACTGACAGCAATCTCGCCTTAATTGAACGACTTCGCAGCGCAGGATTGCAACTCAAAGGCGAAGGCAAACCCTTAGAAACCGCCGTCACCGCCATCACAGGCAAAATCTTCGTCGTCACCGGAACGTTGCCGACGCTTAAACGCGACGAAGCCAAAGACATGATCCGCAAAGCAGGTGGCAAAGTCACTGACTCCGTGAGCAAAAAAACAGATTTTGTAGTGGTGGGTGAAGATGCTGGATCGAAATTAGAAAAGGCTCGATCGCTCAATATCACGACTTTATCAGAAGCTGAATTTTTAGAATTGTTGTTCTAGGAATTAGAAAATAGGCCGATCGAATTTATCTCCAAACGTCATCCGAAGATCTACGTATTTAAAATGCTGAATCATTATTCTCCACAAGATAAAGCATAAACAATCCGTAGATCTATTGAGAGCTGAAAGCCGCATCATAAAGGACTTTTACGCCTTTAGATAGAGATTCATCAACTGTCACAAAAAGGTTATTGAAGCATCCGGATGTGTCGAACGACACATTGAAGACTAGAGCATCAGATGATAGTCTCCGCTGCAATGGTGAGCGATTCATTTGATGTTTTATTTTCCACATCTCGAATCCTCCAATTCTCTATATCGCTATTGCTAGGTTAATCAGCGGACTATGATGACAGATCAAACGGTAATGACAAAACTCAGCTATGACCTGTTGACGCTGTCGCAACAGCGAGCAACAGGCGAGCTAACGGTAACTTATGGAACCCAGCCTTTACAAAGTCGGCTCTATTTCTATTTAGGTCGATTGGTCTATGCGACGGGCGGCGTCCATCCTGTCCGTCGCTGGACCCGAGGCATCCAACAGCATTGCCCAAAGTGTATCACCAGTCCCTGGATCAAGACGGCCCGATCGAGCCATGAACTCTGGGAAATGGATCTGATCAATCAAGCGATCGAACAAAATTTAATGGGTGTGAATGAAGCCAAGGCGGCGATTCGCCAAATTACTCAAGAAGTTTTGTTTGAAATCCTTAGCTATGCGAATGCGAAGACGGAATGGAAGCCCGGTGTCAAAATTGAGCATCAGACGACGTTCCTAGCGATCGAGCAATTGATTAATGAGGCACAGCAGCTTCGATTACAGTGGTATGCCATTGGTAAAAGCTCCCAAGCCTTTTTTGGCCAGGTGTCGCCGGACTTAGCCCCGGTGGTGATTCATCCCTACGAATTGGAATCTCAAGTCTCACCCGAAGCCTTCACCAGTATGGTCAGCCTAATGAAAGGACAGTACACGCTGTGGGATGTCGCCTGCCAGATGAAATGTCCGTTGCCCAATTTGATCCGAGTGCTGTGGAAACTGATTCAGCAGGGGGTGATTGAATTACGAGCAATTCCAGACTGGCAAGCGCCGATCGTTCCTAAGGCCGCACCGAAGGCGATCGCCAAGCCAAAACGTAAAGCCTTGATTGCTTGTATTGATGACAGTCCAGCGATCGGACAAAAAATGGCAAAAATTCTGGAACCGGAAGGGTATGAGGTGTTGACTATTACTAACCCCCTTCAAGGCATTTCGATGCTCTTAGATCGAAAACCCGACCTAATTTTTTTAGACCTCGTCATGCCAAATACCAATGGGTACGAACTCTGTACCTTTTTGCGCAAGACCTCGGCATTTCAAAATACGCCCATTGTGATTTTAACCGGACATGACGGCGTGATCGATCGGGTTCGTGCCAAGCTAGCCGGGTCTTCTGACTTCCTCGCTAAGCCCCCCGAAGCCGACAAGGTATTACAAACGATCGATCGCTTCCTAGCCCCTCAACCCGCTAGTGAAATGACCTCCTTCGTGACCTCCATGGCCTAATTTCCAATCTCCATTCTAAATTTTACATTCACCCAAGCGAGCATTCCATGACTACGATTTTGATTGTTGAAGATATGATGAGCCAAGCTGAAATCATTGGTAAAACCCTTCGTCAAGGCGGTTATAACACCGTCATTGTGACCACCAGTGAAGAAGCAAAGGTCCATCTCCAAAGCCAAACACCCGATGCGATCGTGATGGATGTGGTTCTGCCCGGTCTCAGCGGTTTTGAACTCTGTCGGGAATTGAAAGAAGAACCCAGCACGATGCAAATTCCGATCGTGATATGTTCCACGAAAGATAGCGAAATGGATAAGTATTGGGGAATCAAACAAGGGGCTTCGAGCTATTTGACCAAGCCGATCGATGCCGCTGCATTATTACGAGCTGTAGAGGCGTTAGTCAAACCTTAAATCCCTGGCGAACCGCCCCCTAGCCCCCAATTCTGGGGGGACATGAATTTCTTTTCCAATCCATTCTTGAGCCACGTCCATGTCGATCGCATCGCCCACTCAATCGCCGACTCAATCTAAGACTGAACAATTTCTCAGCTTCTCCCTCCCATCCAATCTCGCGATTTTACCCACGCAAAACCTGACGGAAGTGTTGACCTTAAGCGCTCAGCAAATCGTGCCCATTCCCGATCTCGACCCCTCGATCGTTGGGGTCTGTAACTGGCGGGGCGAAGTGCTGTGGCTCGTGGATCTCCAAGCCGTCCTCAACGGTGAACCACTACCACCGCTGCAAGGCAGCCACTACAGCGCTATCATCCTGCACCACAATGGTCAAACCCTCGGGTTAGTCGTGTCGCAGATGACTCAAATGGTCTGGTGCGATCCGATCGAGATTCAAAGTTTGCCCAGCACTCAGCAGAATTCACAAACCCGATCGCAAACATCACCCTGTATTCAAGGCTATTGGATTTCACCGCAGTCTGACACCTTTCTCGTTCTCAATACCGCTGAGATTTTTGCGAACTTTCAGCATTAGGGTCTTTATTTTCAATTCATCCTTCGTCTTTGCACACTTTAACGTCTCAGGATTTTCACCATGGTCGCTAACATTCATCCGTCTGATTCTGCATTTGATTCCAATAGCCAACGTATTGACGTTCAAACGACTACCAATAGTACAACACCGGAACAAGCAGAGAAGTCGTCCAACGGCAACACTCCCCAATCGCCCAAACCACGGATAGGCGATCGCTTTAAACTCCCCAAACACCTCAGTCTCCGGGCAAAAGCAACCCTAGCGGCGATCGCGATCGGCACCCTGTCAGCAACCATGGTCGGCGGTACAGCCTACTGGGTCGCCAACCAAACGGTGGGTAAAAATGTTCTTGAAACCTCCACCAATACCAGCAGCAGCATGGCGGATAAAATTAACCGCTTTATGTTTGAACGGTATGGCGACATTCAGGTGCTATCTAGTCTTCCAATTTTGACAAACCCTAAAGTTCGGACTGAAATTCCCATTGCAGAACAGTCGAAAATTCTGACCAAATTTGCTAAAACCTATCAGGTGTATGACAGCATTGCAGCATTTGATCTGACGGGAAATGTCATCGTTCAATCGGAAGGCACACCGCTGGGCAATCATCGCGATCGGGAGTATTTCAAGACCGTTCTTCGTACTGAGAAACCGATGGTGAGTGAGCCAGAACTCTCGAAATCCAGCGGGAAAATGGTGATTCACTTTGCCGCTCCGCTTCGCGATTCAGAAACCAATAAAATGATCGGCGTGGTCCGTAGCCGGATGTCCCTAGAAGCCGTCAGTGAGGTGGCAGCACTCTCCGGTTCGGGGAGCGATGCCTTCTACGTCACCGATAACGCAGGCAACATCTTCATCGCCAAAGACCAAAAATATATCAACCAAAAACTGTGGGATGTTTTGCCCGGTTCAGGACTCTGGAAAGACACCACTGGAATCGATAGCAGCAACCTCTCCCTCGACACGCTGAATCAAAATAAAGAACTCCTCGTCGGTCATGCCCAACTCAAGACCTTCCCCGGACTTCCCGAACTCCAATGGCGCGCCGTCCGATCGGCTCCCAGCAGCAACGCATTCGCCGCCCAACAGCAGATGCTCTTCACGTTGATTTTGGGGACGGCAGGGGTCTCATTATTGGTCGCTGTGATTGCAGCGGTGCTGGCGAGTCGGGCGGTGCGACCGATCGAAACCGCCGCGCAAGCCGTGGAACAAATCGGAGCGGGAGATTTGAGCATTCGGATTCCGGTCATCGGCAATGACGAAGTGTCCCGCCTCTCGTCCAATATCAACCAAATGACCGAGCAAATTAATACGCTCATTACCGAACAAAAAGCCGAATCCGATCGCATTGAAATCGCCCGCCAGGAAGCCCGTGCTGATGCGTCTGCTGCGATCGATGAACAGAAGCACCAAAAGGAATTCCTCCAAAAACGCGCACTGGAATTGCTCATGGAAGTGGACCCGGTTAGCAAAGGTGATCTCACGATTCGCGCAACGGTGACGGCGGATGAAGTGGGGACGATCGCGGATTCCTACAATGCCTTGATTCGATCGCTCCGTCGCATTGTTGAACAGGTGAAAACTGCGTCGCAATCGGTAACAGCAACGGCATCCAGCAGTGAAATCTCAGCGAATGAACTGTCCCAGGAAGCCCGTCACCAGATGCAATCCATTCTTCTGGCGTTTGAACAAATCGAAGTCATGGCAGAATCCATCCAAGGCGTCGCCGATCGTGCCCAAAAAGCAGAAGATCAAGTGGTTCAAGCCACCGCGACGATCAAAGCGGGGGATGATGCGATGAACCGGACGGTCATCGGGATTTCGGCGATTCGGGAAACGGTGTCGGAAACATCGAAAAAAGTGAAACGTCTGGGTGAAGCGTCCCAGAAGATTTCCAAAGTCGTCAGTTTGATTGGGGGCTTTGCGTCTCAGACGAACCTGTTGGCATTGAACGCGGCGATCGAAGCGGCACGAGCTGGGGAAGAAGGACGCGGGTTTGCGGTGGTTGCGGAAGAAGTGCGATCGCTCGCTCAACAGTCTGCGGCGGCAACGGCGGAAATTGAGCAACTCGTCGAAGAGATTCAGACCCAGACCAATGAAGTGGTCACGGCGATGGAAGACGGGACGCAGCAGGTCGTCACCGGAACCCAATTGGTTCAAGAAACCCGTCAACGTCTCAATCAAATTACGCAAGTGAGTACGCAAATCACGCAGTTAGTCCAGGAAATTTCCGAAGCGACGGCAGCGCAGACGGAAGCTTCTAATGCGGTCAGTGCCACGATGAAAGAAGTGGCAGGGATCGCCGACGAAACCTCCAAGCGATCGGACACGGTGTCGAGTTCATTCTCCGACCTGGTGAACGTTGCTAAAGGTCTAGAAGTCAGCATCACTCAGTTCAAACTGTAAAACCCGATCGCTCCGTTCCCAACCACCTCGGAATGAATTCCGAGGCTCATAGCGAAAACCTGTTGAAACAGGTTGAAGAGAAACAATCAATCTCTTTCAGTCCGTTTCAACGGACTTCCGCTATGAGCCTTGGGTTTCTAACCCAAGGTGGTCACGAACGAAGCGAGACCATCCTCCGCCCGATCGCTTCTCACTCCATCTCCCCAATCTCCTATGTCAGCCACTACCCTCGAATACGACGAACAAATCTATCAATTCTTCATCGAAGAATCCCTCGAATTTCTCCAAATCCTCGAACAAGGATTACTCGATCTGCGTCACGATCGCAGCGTCTCAAAAATCCACGAACTCATGCGCGCCGCCCACTCCATCAAAGGAGGAGCCGCGAGTATGGGACTCGATGCCATCAAAGCGATCGCCCACCAGATTGAAGATGTCTTCCGAGCGCTGTATCGGTTAGAAACACCGATCGAGTCAGATTTTGAATCGCTGTTATTGCAAGCTTACGATTGCTTAAGTCAACCATTATTGGAACAGATTCAAACCGGATCTCACGATGGAGACGCGGCACTTCGAGCGGCGAAACCGATTTTGGATCAGTTGGCGGATTGGCTCGGGAGTGTGTTGCAGGATGTGGATCATGAGCTGCCGACCAGTGCTGAGCTGGGGTTTGACCTGGTGGCGATCATTTTTGGCACGGATGTGGCGCAAGGGATTGAGCGATTGGAAGGCGTGTTGGCGAATCCGATCGATCGGGAAGTGTTCTGTGAGATTCATGCGCAGGCGGAAGTGTTTATTGGGGTTGGGCAATTGGTGAATGTGCCTGGATTTGTGCGCATTGCTCAAGCGACGATCGCGGCACTCGATACTCAGCCGGAAAGAGCATTGGAGATTGGGGCGATCGCGCTGGAAGAATTTAAGCTTTCGCAAGCGGGGGTTTTGGATAAGACGGCTTTAGATGGGGGTGAGCCGAGTGAAGGGCTGTTGGCGTTTGCAGTACCAGGTTTTGTGGTGGAAGCTCTGGCGAGCAGCCCCCCAGCCCCCAATTTTGGGGGAGCCGGAATTGGGGAGATGAGTTTTGATTCTGGGGGGACTGAGTATTGGATGGGGCTGAATCAAGGTAGTGAGAATGATGGGTTTGGAAGTGAGCCGATCGCACCGACGAGTGAGTTTGATCTTGAAAATATTTTCGGGATGGTTCGTCAAGAGGTTGCGGATTCTAATCTCGATACGATGTTTGCGACCGCTCAGCCAGAAACACCTGTCCCGAATCTCAGTGATATTTTCAGTTTCAATCCCCAGCCGATCGGGGAAATGGATCTCGATAGCTTATTCAGTCCCAATCCGGCGATCGTTGAAGCCATTGAAGCCATTGAAGCACCCGATCTCAATGCCATCTTTAGGGGTGAACCGTTAGAGATTCCGAGTTCGGATCTCGATGATATTTTTAGCGTCAAAGCTCCGCCGATCGCGCCCATTTTTGAGCTTCAAACCGATGCTCAAATCGACGTTCAGCCTGTTGTTTCTAAAGTTCAGCCCAACGTTCAAACTGAAGCTGAAACTGTTGTTTCTGAAGTTCAAACCATTGCTTCTAAAGTTCAACCCGCTGTTTCTGAAGTTCAACCTGTCGTTCCCAACGTTGCTCAAACGGTTGCGCTTGAGGTCAAACCAGTTGTTAAACGAAAAGCAGCAACGGCGACCACTGGACCTATAGCATCCAACACCATCAAAGTCGATCTTCCACGACTAGAACGGTTAAACAACCAAATTGGCGAACTGATTACGCAAGAAAATGGCGCGATTCTTCAGGTCAAACAACTGCAAGGACTCGTCAGCCGTTTAACCGATCGCATGTCCCGCTTTGAGTCCACCACCAAAGGACTCCAAGACTTCACCGACAAGAGCCAGAACGATCGGGTTCGGCTGCAAATGCTGCAATTCCCAATGGGAGCAGAAACAGGAAAAATCATTGATTACAGTACAGAATCGATCGCCTTTGGAATGGATCAACCCGAACTCGATCCACTACAGATGGATAGCTACAGCGAATTGCATTTGCTCGTCCAAAGTGTCATCGAAGAAATGGCACAGTTTGGCGAAGGACTCCGGGATATGAATCTCGTCATGCAACAAGCCCAACACACCCAACATCAAAAACAACAAACCCTCAAGCAAGTCCGAAACGATCTGCTCTGGGTCCGGATGTTTCCCTTGGGCGACACCCTGCAACGCTTTCCCCGCATGGTTCGCGACCTCTCCACGGAATACCACAAAAAAGTCGCCGTCACGCTTAGCGGCACCAACACCCTTGTCGATAAAGCCATCCTGGACAAACTCAACGATCCCCTCCTGCACCTGGTCCGCAACGCCTTCGACCACGGTGTGGAACCGCCCGCCGATCGCACCGCCCAAGGCAAACCCGCCGAAGCCACGATCGAACTCCGCGCCTACCATCGTGGCAACCAAACCTACATCGAAGTCCGCGACGATGGACGCGGCATTGACCTCGAAAAAGTCAAAGCGAAAGCGATTTCTAAAAAACTAATCACAGAAGAAGAGGCGAAAACCCTCACGAGCGAACAGATTCAGGAATTCCTCTTCGCCCCCGGCTTCTCCACCGCCGCCCAAGTCAGCGAACTCTCCGGTCGGGGCGTCGGACTCGACACCGTACGATCGCAGATCCGTTTGCTCAAAGGTGGCATTACCATTCAATCAGAATTGGGCAAAGGTACTACGTTCACGATGCGATTGCCATTGACGTTAACGGTTGCAAAACTGTTGGTGTGCAGCATTGGATCAAACCTGTTGGCATTGCCGATGGATAGTTTGGTTTCGATCGTCTCCGTCACCCCCAACGACATCACCACCCTCAACGGCAACGCCTACTACAAAATCCAAGATCAACTCATCCCGCTCTATCCCAAAGCCCAGTTCCTCAACCACTACAAAATCTCCCGCAGCATCAGCGATCACCTGCAATCATTGGCAATGCCCGAAAGCGGCAAATTCCCGCTCCTCCTGATCGCAGGCGAATCCGACATCATCGCCTTACCCGTGGACCAAATCCTGCAAGAACAAGAACTAGTCATCAAGCCATTCTCCTCGACCATCCAACCGCCACCTTACCTGTACGGCTGTACAATCCTGGGCGATGGCAGTTTGGTTCCCGTTCTCGACACAACGGCATTGATTACGCCCGATCGATCGACTGCAATTACAAATGCCAACGCAGGAAACCATTCCGTGTTGGACGATCGTTCAACCGATCGCATTCCCAGCATTCTCGTCGTCGATGACTCCCTCACCGCCCGCAGCACCCTCTGCGCGACATTGAAAAAAGCAGGCTATCACACCCTCCAAGCCCGCGACGGACGCGAAGCCCTCACCCAGCTCACCCAACACCCCGAAATCCAAGCCGTCTTCTGCGACATCGAAATGCCCAACATGAACGGCTTCGAGTTCCTGACCCACTGCCGTCCCGATCGCCCGAAAGACAAGCTCCCAATTTTCATGGTCACATCCCGCAGCGCCGAAAAGCACCGCCAAATCGCCCAAGCCCTAGGAGCCACCGCATACCTCACCAAACCCTTCCTAGAACAAGACCTCCTCAAAACCCTCAAAACCGCTCTAGCTCCTGCTTTAGTTCCCGCGTAGTTCTGAATCGATCGTCATTGCCGAAGCTCGATCCCCCTAAATCCCCCTTAAAAAGGGGGACTTTGAGACTAGTAATTTAGGGAAATCTGAATCCAATTCTTCTCCTCTCTAAACTCCGGTCCCCCCTTTCCAAGGGGGCTAGGGGGATCGGGCCTCCGCAACAAGCAATTCTTCATTCTTCATTCTTCATTCTTCATTCTTCATTCCCAATTCTTCCCATGCTACTCCACCCAAAATTCCAAACCCTCCGCCCCACCACCCCACCCGTCCCCCAAATCAAAGCCCTACTGATCGAAATCCAAGATCTCCGCCTCGCCATTCCCCTCGACATCCTCGTCAAAGTGATCCGCACGCCCAGCACCATTTTCAAAAGCGGCGACAAATGGATGGGCATGACCCAACTCGACCAAGACAGCCTCCTCGTCCTCGATCTCTACCGCAAAATCTACGGCATCGATAACCCCAAACCTGTTGAAAATCTGGTTATCGTTCACGATCGTCAACCCGCCCTCACCCAACTCCTCGGCATCCCCGTCAGCCATCTCCCCACCATGATCAGCTTCCCCGCCGACAGCCTCAAACCCATTTCCGCAGACTATCGCAATACCGACACCCTTGGCATTGCCAGCCACATGGCAGTCATTAATCCCACAACCAATCCAGAAACAATCTTCATCCTAGATACAGACCGACTCTTCGTAAACTAATCCCCAATCTTGTCCCCCCAGAATTGGGGGTTAGGGGGCGGTTCGTCAGGGACTTTATTTTGACGCAGATCCCAAAACCCGATCGCCTACCCGATCGCCATCACCACCACTCCACTCACCATAATCGCCGCCCCAAAAAGCCGTTCCCGAATCCCCTTCTCACCAAATAGGAAATACCCAAACCCCACACTAATTAAAGCACTCAAACGCTTCACCGCAATCACCTGCGTCACCGCCACCATCCCCACCGCCACCATTTGACAACCCACCCCAATCCCATTGGCCAACCCCGCTGCCAATAGCAATTTCCAATGGGTACGAATGCCTTGAATCGGCTGTTTTGATTTCAAAACCACCAACGGCAAAATTCCTAACCCAATAAACGCAAACAACACGATCGCCCAAAAAATCGGCGACGAATTCATCACGCCCACCTTATCAAAGGTCGAAGTAATACTCCAAATAAACGCCACCACCACCATCATCCGCGTGCCCTTATTGCGAAAAATCGATCGCAATGGCGCAAAGAACCCATTGGAGGCCGATCGTAAATTCAACACATAAGATCCAATCACGATCAAAAACACCCCAACTCCATCCCACAACGTCGGCACCTCCCGCACAATCAATGGCGACGTAACGAGTAAAAACAAGGGCGTCAATGTAGACAAGGGCGACGTCAACGACAAATCCGCAATCCGAATTGCCTTCACATACAGCGTATAGGCCACCACATTCAAACAGCCGCCAATCACGATCGCCATCCCAAAATTCGGTCCGAGCTTTGGAATGCCGACGATCGCCAGAACAGGCAATAGCGAAACCGCCGCCACCAGCATCCCCACGCAAGCCACTAAATACTCATCCAAAAAACTTAGGCTTTTCTTACTAAAGACATCCTTCAAAGATTCAAAGAAAGCCGTTAAAATTGCAAGAACCAACCAAGTCATAGAAACACCCCAAAAATGCCAACGATCGCCCCGACTCTACCTCGCATCAAGTTTTTGCTCGAACCCACCCGTGACGAATGGACCCAGCAAACCCTCGCCAACATGGATACGATCCTGCTCGATCATTCCAACTGTGAACGCAAGGCCGCAAGCGTAGCACTAAAGTTCATGTCCCGCTACCCATCCAATACCAAACTCGTCCACGAACTCACCCACCTGGCCCAGGAAGAACTGCTCCACTTCCACCAAGTCAACCAGATCATGCAGGATCGCAACATTCCCCTCGCGCCCCTCAACGCCCCACCCTACGGTGCCGCCCTCAACCAAGTCGTCCGCCGTCCCGAACCCGATCGGTTCCTAGACATGCTCCTGGTATCGGCCTTGATCGAAGCCCGCAGCCACGAACGCCTCGGACTGATCGGCCAGCATTGCGAAGATCAAGAACTCGCCGAATTTTACCGATCGCTGATGGAATCTGAAGCCCGACATTACGGTCTGTACTGGGTTTTGGCGGATACTTATTTCGATCGATCGGTGGTCATGGAGCGCTTAGAGGCGATCGCGATCGTCGAAAGTAATATTCTCTCCACACTCCATCCCGAACCCCGCGTCCATAGCTAATGCTTTGCTAATGCTTTAAGCGATCGCCTCATGTGCTAAGGTTTGGACTTTCACGCTTTAGATTCCACGCTTTAGATTTTTATGAGCACTGCCGAAACCGTATCCCTTGAAGACTTGATGGAAGTGGGCAAAATCGTCTCTGCCCACGGCATTCGGGGCGAAATGCGGGTCCATCCTAGCACCGATTTTCCTGAGCGGTTTGAGAAGAAGGGGGTGCGGTGGTTGCTGCGTCCGGGGCAGGCGGAGGCGGAAATCGTCAAGCTGACTAAGGGCTATTTTCAAGACGGCAAGGGCCTGTACGTGATCCAATTGCAGAGCGTCACCGATCGCAATGGAGCCGAAGCGCTGCGGGGCTGCACGATTTTGGTCAAAAAGGACGATCGGCCTGAGTTGGATGAGGGCGAGTTTCATGTGTCGGACTTGGTGGGCCTAGAGGTCTATATGCAGGCATCGCAGGACTTGCTGGGGACCGTGACGAATGTGCTGTTTGCGGGGAATGATTTGCTGGAAGTGGCGATCGAGGGCCGCAAGGAGCCTGCGCTGATTCCCTTTGTGGAGGCGATCGTCCCAGTGGTGGATTTGCCCAATCGCCGCATTGAGATCACACCGCCGCCTGGATTGATTTAGATTCAAAATTGATGCAAAACCGGGCGATCGACTGTCCTATAATGTTTTGTCGGAACGGATTGAAACAACATTTTTTGGGGCAGTGAAATGGCGATTTTGCGGATGGAAAATGGGCAGACCTTGACGGATTTAGGGGCGATCGCCGCCGAACTCGCCCCCTTGAATATTGGTCTCAATCACTGGAGTACCGGGCCTGAGGTTAAATCCTTGCTGGATCAAAAAGCCCTGACAGAGGATGAAAAAGAACAGGTTTTGGTGGGACTCGATCGGTATTTTGAACAGCTCAAAGCAGATTTGGGTTATACCTCACGGGATTTGATCGTGTTGCATTCGGACGTGCCGAATTTAGAGGTAATGTTAGCGAAGTTTGACAAAGTGCATACTCACGCCGATGACGAAGTGCGCTACATCGTCGATGGAGAAGGCATTTTCGGCTTCGTGCGGCCCGATGGTTCCCAGGTGGAACTGACGGTGCAGCCGGAGGAATACATCAACGTCCCCGCAGGCACGGAGCATTGGTTCTGTCTCACGCCCAGTCGTCGCGTCAAAGCCGTTCGATATTTTGCAGGCACCGACGGTTGGACCCCGGAATATACCAGCACCCCTATCAAATTCGAGACATTGCAAACAGCTTAGACTCGATCCCCCTAAATCCCCCTTGGTAAGGGGGACTTTGAGTTAGAGGTTTGGTTTACATGCTGCTCAAAGAACTCAAAACAATTCCGGTCCCCCCTTTTCAAGGGGGTTAGGGGGATCGGGCTTCTGCACACAACCCCTAGGTTAAGTATTCTTCTATGAGTATTCAAATCGATTACCGTTTTCCTCCTGGCGTTAATGCAGAAAAGCAAGCGAACGTGATTGCGATCGGGCAAACCGTCGGCAGTTGGGACGATCGTTTTTCCCATCGCGAAGAATCATTTCAGCGTTATCTAGCAAAGGTCATTCGTGTTGTTACTCACGATAGTGGTCACAGTACGGCCACTGTTGAGTTTCCCGTTGCTAATACTGAAGGTGATATCGGCAGTTTGCTGACGATGATCTTTGGGAAGTTTTCCATGGCGGGGTCAGGGAAGGTGACGGCGATTCGATTGCCGGAGGACTATGGACAGCGGCCTATGGTGGGCTTGTCGGGCATTCGCGATCGGCTCCAAGTCCACGATCGTCCCCTCGTCATGGCCATCTTCAAACCCGCATTGGGCTTAACTGCTGCCGATCATACAGGGATTTTGCGTGAAGTGGCAGCGGCGGGATTGGATATCATTAAAGATGATGAGATCATGGGAAATCTGGATATTGCACCCACGATCGATCGGCTCAAAGCCTGTCGCGAAGTCATCACCCAAACCAAAGAAACCACAGGCAAAGAACTCCTCTACGCCACCAACGTCACAGGCCGCGCCCACGAAATCCTCGACAATGCCAAACGATTGGTCGCTAACGGCGCAAATGCATTGCTGTTCAATACCTTGACCTACGGCTGGTCCGTCTTAGAATCCTTGGCCCAGGACCCAGAAGTCAATGTCCCAATTTTCATGCATCCCGCCTTAGCAGGAGCCTTATGTGGCGCACCGGACCATGGGTTTAACTACGCCAGCATTTTGGGGACATTAGCGGCCCATGCAGGCGCAGATGCAGTCCTATACCCTGCTCACTATGGCAGTTTACCCTTTGAAAAATCTGAAGAGATGGCGATTCGAGATGCCTTGCGCGATCGTAATGTCTTCCCCGTGCCATCAGCGGGCATTCATCCGGGGGTTGTGCCTAGGGCGATCGCGGACTACGGCAATGACGTGATCTTGAATGCAGGCACTGGCATTATGGATCATCCCAGTGGTCCCGCTTCTGGCGTGACTGCATTCTTTGAAGCGTTGGACCGATTAGAATCAGGCCGATCGTTCATCATTGACGAAGTGCCGGATTCTGCGTTGAAGACCGCATTAAAAAAATGGATGGTGTAATACCATCGCCCCTGACGAACCGCCCCCCAACCCCCCAATTCTGGGGGGCTTTAAGAAGGATCTTCTTCGGTTTGGTCCCCCCAGTATTGGGGGCTAGGGGGCTGCCCGCCCGAATCTCTAAACTCAAAACCCTCAAAACCCCATGCAAAAACCGATCGTTTTCTCCGACTTTGACGGCACCATCACCCTCCACGATACTTTTGTAGAGTTGCTTAAGGCATTCTCCCCACCCGGACTCGCCGAAGAACTCATGTCCCAAATGTACGCCCAGACCTTGACCTTGCGAGACGGTGTCACGCAACTGTTGGAATCCATTCCCTCGGATCAAGTTCTCAACATTATTGAATTCTCAAAACCCCACCCGATCCGATCGGGCTTCCCCGAATTTCTCGACTTCCTCGAAGCCCGCAACGTCCCCTGCGTCGTCGTCTCCGGCGGTATCCGCCTCATGGTCGAGACCGTCCTCGCGGACCTTAAACCGCGTCTACTCGGCTTACATGCCGTGGATCTCGACACGACAGGCGAATACTTTAAAGTTAATTCCGCGCACGTTGGTGATACTGAGTTGATGGCGAAGGTAGATGTGATGTCAAACTATGAGTTTGATCAATCGATCGCCATTGGTGATTCTATTACTGATTTTAAAATGGCGATGGCCGCAGACTTGGTTTTTGCGCGCGATCGGCTTGCCAAATATTTGGACGAACAGGGAAAAGATTACGTGGCTTGGAATGATTTTTTTGACATTCGCGATTACTTGATTCAACACTGGAGCTAATTCAAAACCATGCCAGAATCTAAAACAACGCTCCATGAAAAACTTTGCAGCGCGGCCCATTATTTTCACGATCGCGGCTGGATGTGGGGCACTGGGGGAAACCTCTCAGCCCGCATTGACGCCGATCGCTACTGGGTGACAGCCAGTGGCAAATCCAAAGGCAATCTCACTCCGTTGGATTTCATCAATATGAACCTGGATGGCGACTGGACACCCCAGCGTCCCAACGATAAACCCTCCGCAGAAACGTCCATTCATCAGGCGATTTATTCCTTATTTCCCGAGGCGCAGGCTTGTTATCACGTGCATTCGATCGAGGCCAACTTAGTCTCGAATTTCACCCAGGACGAGGGCATCACATTACCGCCTTTAGAAATGGTCAAAGGGCTAGGCATTTGGGAAGAAAATCCCACCTGTCAAATGCCCTTATTTGAAAACCATCTCCACGTTCCCACCATTTCTCAAGCCATCAAAGACCGTTTTTCCAAAACCCCGCCCGCCATTCCAGCCCTACTGATCCGAAATCACGGCGTCACCGTCTGGGGCAACTCCACCGAGCAAGCCCGCAACCATATCGAACTGGTGGAATACATTTTTCGGTACATGGTTTTGGAACGTCAGACGATCGGACCCGGAGTTTAATTGGAATCAAAGGTTGTGAGCCGTGACGCCCGATCCCCCTAAATCCCCCTTAAAAAGGGGGACTTTGATAAAAAGGGAGACTTTGGATCTTGTTCCAGTTCCCCCGAATCTTATTCCGGTTCCCCCTTTTCAAGGGGGCTAGGGGGATCGGGACTTCGATATTCACGCTAAGGAATGTTTTGAATCATTTCCCGGACGAAATCATCCGATAAAATCTCGCCCTTTTGATAGCGCTGTTTGATCGCACTAAGCTTTTGAAGACGAGCGGTGGCATCAGTCGCAGCAGGTGGGGTTGTAGTTCCACCGCCAGAGCCAGAGCCTGTCCCAGTCAGCTTGCGGGCTTCATCCTTGAGTTGACGAGCGACCGCCATAGAAGCAATCCCCGTGATCGGCAAGCGTCGTAACCGCTGATACTCCTTCACCAGGCGGAAGGTTTGGTTGCCGTAGTAGCCACTGATGCGGAATTTATTGGCGGCGGGGACAGCGCTACTGCCGTCGATTTCGCCCAGGATGCTTTTGCTGGTTTGGCCATCGGCGAGGAGGACAATTTTGAGATTATTTTGGACATCGCGGACTTGGTCATCGACGCGATTGTAAAGGTCTTCGCCCACTTCACCGTTCGCCGGAATCGCCCGATCGCGCTGAAACTGAAAGACCGACGCCCGAGTGTAGGCATCTAGAGTATTGGAGTTGCGCAGCGAGGTGGCACTGCTGGAACTGCCCACTGCCGTCGCATCAAATACACCGCTTTCATTTCCGATCCCAAATAGACCCCGAGGTCCCATGGCGTAACCTAGCCCGTCGAGGTTGTCTCGCAGATGCATTAAGACATCTTGTGTCAAGGTAAATGGCATGATCAAAATCCAAAAATAAAGTAGAGCAAAAGAATTTCTTTCTACTATTGTGCCTGGAATTGGTCAAAGCGGCAGACTATACTCAACGGGTTGTAACGATTCTTCTGGTCCCATGGCTGATCCCTCCTCAACCCCCAAGTCTCGACTCCCCAAGTTCTCATCGCAGGCTTTTTTTGAAAATATTAAGGTTTTGGCGATCGCGCTGGTGATTGCGCTGCTGGTGCGGACTTTCGTGGCAGAACCGCGATACATTCCGTCGGGTTCGATGCAGCCGACGATGTTGATCAACGATCGGTTCATTGCCGAAAAGGTCTCCTACCGCTTCCGATCGCCCCAATTTGGAGAAATCGTGATTTTCTCAGCTCCAGAAGCGCTGCAAAAAATGGCCAACTACGGCAGCGATCAGGTATTGATTAAACGAATCATTGGGCTACCGGGCGATCGGATTTCGGTGCGGGGGGGCCAGGTATCGGTGAACGGCAAGGTGTTGACGGAGTCCTACATTGCGGAGCCGCCGAGCTATGACTGTCCTGGGACGATGCCGAAGGATACTGATTTTTGTCGGATGGGGGTGACGGGGGAGAGTTTTGAGGTGCCGTCGGGGAATTACTTTGTGATGGGGGATAATCGGAATAACAGCGCAGATTCCCATGTCTGGGGGTTCCTCCCGAGGCAGAATGTGATTGGTCGGGCTTGGCTGCGGTTTTTCCCCCTCGATCGTTTTGGCGGGCTGTCTTAAGGTAAAGCCTTACAAGTAGATGTGTGTAATTCAACCTAAGGTGGGTTTGGGGTTCGACTCCGCTCACCCCACGAATCCAAAAAAACGTGCAGTTTGGGAAATCAGTGCGATCATGGTCACGCTGAGTGTGATGGGACGCAAATGAGTCGTGCAAGGGTCGATCGGGCTGAAGGTTTTTGGGATTCGCTGGCGCGGGGAGATAGGGCGTCTATTTGTCAGCGGGTTTTGTTTATTAATCTGTGGTTGACGATCGTCAGTCTAGCGGTGCGAGTGTGGATGGGCTGGTCTACGCAGTCGCTGAGTTTGCTGGCGGATTCCTTGCATACGATTGTGGATGCCTTTAGTGCGCTGTTGAGTTTGACCGCGTTGACGTCGCCCTACCGTTTCCAAGGGCGCGAAACCTGGTCCCATGGCAAGCTTGAAGCGATGATGATTTTGGGATTGGCAGGGACGATCGGGTTTGGGGCGTTGAGTTTGTTGATGTTAGTGATTCATCAGTTGATGATGACCCCGAGTTTGGCCGCGTTGCCTCCGGTGACGATTACGATTTCGATGATTCAGATGTTGACTTTGATGACGATCGCCCAGGCGGCGGGTCACTTTTTTCAATATCGGGTGGGACGACAGATGCAGAGTGTGGCGCTGAAGGTGAATGCGCTGAATTATTTGCAGGATGCCTGGATTGGGGTGCTGTTAATTTTAGCATTGGTGCTGATTTCTTTGGGTTATCGCTGGGTGGATTCGATGTTGGCGTTAGCGATGGTGTTGATGGCGGGGGCGAGTGGCTGGCGCGTGATCTGTCGTCAGGTGCCGACGCTGTTACAGCAGGTGGCGATCGCGCCGGAGGCATTGATTCAAATTGCGCAGCAGGTGCAGGGTGTGACAAGTTGTGATGGGGTGCAAAGTCGCGGTGTGGTGGGCCGTCAGGTATGGGTGGAGATGAATGTGGTGCTGCATCCAGAGTTTATGAGTTCGCAAAATTGGGTGAAGCAACAAATTGAGGCGATGATTCGCGATCGGTATGGTCCCGTGCAGGTGATGACGACGGTGATAGTGGAGGGATTTGAAGGCCGATCGGACTCCTGATACACATCTCCCCCAGAATTGGAGGTCGGGGGGCCGATAGGCAGAAGCTCACCGATCGCACAGGATTGCTATAATCAAACCATCGCGTTCTGTCTTTCCCATGACTCAACTGCTCTTCAGCGCCGAAGAACTAAAAGATGAACTAGACATCAGCCACTTGGTCATTGAGGACGACAAGCCCGTGGACAACTTTCACTCCGCTCAGCAACAACGGCTACTCGTCGATGCAGTTTGTAGTTCTAAAGCCATTCCCAGACCATTTTTAGCGGAAGCCAATGTAGGCTTGTTTTATCAGATCAAAAGTGATCCGATCGTCCCAGATGTCTTACTCAGTCTCGGTGTACAGCGCGCAACCGATCTGACGGAGAAACGAAATCGATCGTACTTTGTCTGGGAATTAGGCAAGGTTCCCGATGTTTGTATTGAAATTGTTTCCAATAAAGAAGGCGATGAAGTCGAACTCAGCCAACGATCGAAACAAAAAGGCAAAACCCAAAGTAAACAGGATCTGTACTACGACATCGGCATTCCCTACTACGTTGTTTTTGATCCCCTTCAACGTTTAAAGACCGAGATGAACGGCGCGCTCTTGAGGGTGTGGCATTGGGGACCTGAGGGCTATACAGAACTGACGAGTGCGGCGGGCATTCGGACGATCGGTCAAGTGGTTTGGTTAGCGGAGGTCGGGCTGGGTTTAACCCTGTGGGAAGGCTGCTTTGAAGAGGATATTTCGCGGCTTTGGTTGCGGTGGTGCGATCTGGAAGGGAACGTTCTTCTGACAGGTGCGGAAGGCATGGAGCTTGAACGGCAACGGGCTGACGTGGAAAAATCACGGGCCGATGTTGAAAAATCACGGGCCGATCGACTCGCGGCTCAACTTCGGGCGTTGGGGATTGACCCAGAAGACGGTTAAAGGCAAAATCCCGATGAATCTTTCATGTAGTCTTCGTTGGAGAGACGAATTTCCGGTATTTTAAGGAGGCTGGGAAAAATCCCCTGACTACATTTTGAGGAACCTCCATGACTGATACTGCCCTGCCCCCTGTGATTCAGGCGATGCTGAAGCCGGACTTTTATCCCCATGCGGTGACAGAACCGATCGAGCTTATTCAAACCCACATCTCCTATGTCTTCCTGACAGGCGACTACGTTTATAAGTTAAAAAAAGCCGTCAACTTCGGCTTTCTCGATTTCTCCACCCTGGAAAAGCGCCAACATTTCGCCCAGGAAGAACTTCGTCTAAATGCAAGGGGCGCGGCAAAACTCTATCTCAGCGTCGAATCCATTACCCAATCCGGGGATGGATTTGAAATCGGGGGCAGTGGCGATGTGGTCGAGCCTGCGCTGAAAATGCAGCAGTTCCCGCAGGCGACACTCATGAGTGAGATGTTCGATCGGGGTGAACTGACGGAAGAAATGATCGTCATGCTTGCGAAAGAACTCGCTGTTTTTCATCGCAAATCCGAAAGCAACGATCACATTCGCACCTACGGCACCGTCGAAGCCATTCGTCAAGCCTACGACGAAAACTACGCCCAAAGCACAGGCTACATTGGTCGTGCCCAAACGCAAGCACAATGGGATACCACCAAAGCCTACAGCGATCGCTTCTTCACCGACAACGCCGAAGTCTTTGAATCCCGCGTCAAGGCTGACAAAATTCGGGAATGCCATGGCGATATTCATTTGCGCAACATTGCCTATTGGAATGGCGAAATGTTGTTGTTTGATTGCATTGAATTCAATGAACCGTTCCGGTTTGTCGATACGATGTATGACTTAGCATTTGTTTGTATGGATTTGGATGCGCGGGGCCGATCGGACTATGCCAATCTCCTGCTCAACACCTATTTAGAACAGACCGGAGATTACGAAGGCTTACAGGTTTTACCGCTGTATCTCAGCCGTCAAGCTTACGTTCGGGCTAAAGTCACGTCATTCCTATTGGACGATCCCGGCATTCCCGCAGATGTTAAAGAATCCTCTGCAAAAACCGCCGCAGACTACTATCGCCTTGCGTTTGATTACACCCAGCGCAGCAGTGGCAAACTGTTTATGATGTCGGGCTTATCGGGTTCTGGCAAAAGCACAACGGCCAAATCCATTGCCCGCGCCCACAATGCCATTCATTTACGATCGGATGCCATTCGTAAACATCTCGCAGGCATTCCCGTTGAACAAAAGGGAACCGATGCTATTTACAGCGCTGAAATGACGGATAAAACCTACGATCGGCTTTTAGATCTCGGAATTTTATTAGCATCCCAAGGTCACACCGTGATCTTGGATGCGAAGTACGATCGGATGGCGCTGCGTGCCCCGGTGATTGCAAAAGCAACTGTTGAGGGGATTCCGCTGACGATCGTTCATTGTGATGCGCCGATCGAAGTCTTGACGGCCAGAGTGGCGGCGCGATTGGGGGATATTGCCGATGCTGATGTCGCAGTCTTACAGAAACAAACCTTTGAAGGCTTTAACGACGCTGAACAAACATTGGTGAAAACCATTGACACCACGGGCGTATTGAATTTGGAGGCCATTTAAATTAGGAGGTCTTAAGACTTTCCGTGTTTTTTGGGCATTGCTTGCCCAAAAAACATACCTTAAGTTATTGATCCTCACAGTGCGGGAGTTCGCCATGCGATCGCAGCAACAGAATAACCAGCCCCCACGCAACAACGAATTTTCCGAATCGGACAGCTATGCCACGATCGCCCGTGAATGGTGGGCGCAGCGGTGGATTGACGTTTTGGAGGGCTTTGGGTTTCGGCAGCGAATGGCGCGGGCGCGTAACTATGCCAAAGAAGGCAACGTATTGAGCCTAGACTTTACCAAATCCGGTCCCCAAGCGAGTGTCGTCGCAGTCGTGCAAGGGTCTGCACCAGAACCCTATAATGTGCAGCTTCATTTAGATCCCTTTAGCGATGAGCAATGGGGCTATGTGGTGGAGTCTCTGGCAGAACAAGCGCTATTCAGTGCAAAACTGCTGTCCGGCCAAATGCCACAAACCATTGAAGAAGTCTTTACCGCCAATGGCCTAAGTTTGTTTCCGTTTAATCAATTTGATATTCACAGTAATTGTGACTGTCCTGATCCGGTCAATCCCTGTAAACATATTGGTGCCGTTTATTATTTGCTAGGCGATCGGTTTGGAGAAGATCCCTTTGTCTTATTTCAACTTCGCGGACGCAGCAAAGCCGAGATCATTCAAGCATTACGCGATCGGCGTGCCGAAATCAATCTAGACGACAGTTCCCTTCTAGATTTGAATAGTCTAGAAGATTCTCCCGAATCCCAAACCCTGGCCCCCCTTCCGGATCCATACTCCATTGAAGCCTTCTGGAACTATACCCAAACGATCGACCCGAGCCTAATCTTCCTAGTCCCCTCCAGCGACAGCGTCCTCGACCTAATCGGCAGCCCCCGCGACATGGATCCCAAAATGGCCGCCGCCTGGGTCGCCATGATCCGCGATCGCCACGAACAAATCAGCACCGCGATCGTCACCCAATCCACGTAAGACGCATCGCAGATCGCGTCGTAGGATGCGTTAAGCGCAGCAACGCATCTCCTCCCGAGTTTGTTATTCCAACAAAACGTCGAATTGATCCCCCCAAGGCGTAGACTTGAAAGAAGTTTTTTTAGAAGTAGACTCTGACCCGTGCGAAAGATTATTCTTGCTGGCAACTGGAAAATGTTTAAGACCCAAGCCGAAACCAGAGCGTTCGTGCAGGGCTTCAAACCATTGGTGGATGACGCTCCTAGCGATCGGGACATCGTCCTCTGCGTCCCCTACACCGACCTCGGCATCCTCTCCCAAACCCTCCATGGAAGTCGGATCCAGATTGGCGCACAGAACGTCCACTGGGAAGAAAGCGGAGCCTTCACCGGAGAAATTTCCGCAACCATGCTGCTAGAAATCGGCGTCCGCTACGTCGTCATCGGCCACAGCGAGCGTCGTCAACTCTTCGGCGAAACCAACGAAACCGTCAACTTCCGCCTCAGAGCCGCCCAAGCCGCAGGTCTAAAACCCATCCTCTGCGTCGGCGAAACCAAGCAGCAACGAGACGCAGGCCAAGCCGAAGCCGTCATCTTCGAACAACTAGCCAAGGGACTAGCAGGCGTAGACCAGACCAATCTCGTCATTGCCTACGAACCCATTTGGGCGATCGGCACCGGAGACACCTGCGCCGCCACAGAAGCAAACCGGATCTGCGCCGCAATTCGCAGCAAGTTAAATTATGCCGACGTGCCCATTCAGTATGGCGGATCGGTAAAACCGGACAATATTGATGAAATTATGGCCCAGTCAGACATTGACGGGGCCTTAGTGGGAGGCGCGAGTTTGGAACCCGAGAGTTTCTCTCGCATCGTGAACTACAAAGCCTAAGACGATCTTTTAGTAAGTGTAGTGGTCTCGGCCATTTCTAACAGAATCGAAGCATTGGGTGATAGAGAGACCTCCGCTGAGGGTTTGGCCATCGCTGATGCGGGTGACGTAGACACTATCGGTGTAGTAACTTCCCGTGCAGACGAGTCCTTTGCGGGAGGCATCGATCGCCTGCTGACATTGGGATTGACTCATGTTACCGCCCAACTGTCGGCCATCGGAATTGCGGGTAATGTACACCGAATCAAAGAACCGATTGCCTTTGCAGGTGATTAGATCTCGGGTTTGATCGCGGTAATCCCGATCTCGATCGCGTCTACGATCGTCTCGTCGCCAGTCACCCCAGCGCCGATCGCCTCGTCTGTAGTTGCACACCTGATCGTTCGTGATTTGGGCGGGAGTGACGACTTCTTGCTGTTGATTGGTACAGAGGACGCGAAAGGTTCCATTGTTTTGCTGCTGCATTTCACGAATATCTTGAACACTCGCCATCGCAGGCGAACTCAACAGCAATGCCATCCCACCACTCAAAGCAAATCGTTGTAGGGCGAAGGGTTTCACAGGGCAATTCCTCGGCTGGCTTTTTCAGATTGGATGAAGAATCTGATGTCAAAGCTCTCTAAAAAGTTCCAGCCCTCTAACCCCTAATTAAAAGCCGGAAGCAAAAACGCCATCACAATACCGCCCATCACCAAGGCTTCCAATACCTTCAAAATCAAACTCGATCGCCTCACCTTAGCGGCCTTAATCTCGGAAAGCGGCTTATCGTCCGATCGCACCGTCCAATTAAACATTGACATCAACAAGGGCACACCGCCCACTTTGGCCCCCATCAACAGATGTAACGCCACACTCAGCAACACCAATCCCCAAGCAACCAAATGAGCGCTATACCAAACCCGAGTCAAATCTCCCGCCGGAAGCCATTCTTCTTTCATCATTCGCCCTGTCACCACTGCAACCGTCGCAGCCAGTAGCATGACCGTGTTTGCAACGCGGTGGAGGGCCACCCACCAGACAGGTTGACCCACTTGCTTCAATTGACTCAGTGATTGCTCCTGGACTAGACGATGATGGCCAATCCGAAAACTATAGAGCGCAAACACCGGGAGAATGAGTAGGAAGACCAGGGCGATCGTCCCATGGATCCCTTGAATGTCTCCTAAAGCCGGAAACGCAATGCTCCCCCACCGTTTGTCATAGGTGTTATAAACTAAAAAACCTGAAATCAAAGCTAAGATAGTCAGCCCCGAAGCTACCCCATGTAGCACTCGCAATAAAACAGGCTGGTAGGGCTGGAGGCGTGCCATGTCTAATTTCATTGGTGTTTAGATCGAGGTTGTTTAGAACAAGCAAAATTCTTTGTCAGATTATCATGGATGAACACTCTAAACCGATGCCTACCATACATAGGTTACGTCCAATCCAACAGTTTTGTGTTGCCTTCAGTGGGATTTTGTTCGCTGGATTGGTTGGGGCTTGCGATCGGACACCCGCTAATTCTGTGTCCCCCAGCCCTGCTTCTCCAACCATGGTCGCAACCCGATCGCCCCAAATTCAGCAAACGAAGGTCGTGGACGGACTAGAGAGACCTTGGAGTATGGCTTGGTTGCCGGATGGCACGATGTTGGTGACGGAAAAAGCAGGCCGACTGCGACGGGTGCGGGAGGGGAAACTATTGCCCACTGCGATCGCAGGATTGCCAACCGTGATGTCATCGGGACAGGGTGGCTTAATGGAAGTGTCATTACATCCCAAATTTGCACAAAATCAGTTGATTTATTTGACCTATGCCTATGGTCGGGAAACTGCAAATCGAACTCGTTTAGTCCGGGCGAAACTGGATGGCAATACCTTACGGAATCTCAAGGTCATTTTTGAAGTGTCCCAAGAGAAATCGGATGTGCAGCATTTTGGTTCTCGCATAGCTTGGCTACCGGATGACACGTTGCTTTTGGCGATCGGAGATGGTGGCAATCCGCCTGTAGAATTAGCTGGAGAATTGATTCGTAAACAAGCACAAAATTTACGCAGTCATTTAGGGAAGATTGTTCGCTTAAGGGATGATGGTTCGGTGCCGTCTGATAACCCATTTGTGAATGACAAAGATGCTGATCCTAGGGTTTGGAGCTATGGTCATCGCAATATTCAGGGTTTGGTTTACGACCCGACCCGAAAGCAGGTTTGGACAACAGAGCATGGCGCGCGAGGCGGGGATGAGTTGAATTTAGCAGAAGCTGGAAAAAACTTCGGCTGGCCGATCGTCACCCATAGTCAAGAATATTCTGGGGGTGAAATTTCTAAGGAACGATCGCGCCCTGGCATGATTGATCCAAAAATAGTTTGGACGCCGTCGATCGCGCCTTCGGGATTGGCCGTTTATACAGGCGATCGGATTCCTGCTTGGAACGGTCATCTGTTTGCAGGGGGATTGGTCAGCCAAGATATTCGACGAATGACGATCGATGCGGCAGGCAATGTGCAGGAACAAGAACGAATTGCGATCGGGCAACGGGTTCGGGATGTTCGTCAAGGGCCGGATGGATGGCTCTACGTCTTAACGGATGAATCCGATGGACGCTTGATTCGGTTGGAACCATCCTGAGCTGAAGCCTCGTGAACAAGATATAATGTCACGATGGACCATTCAACAATGGTAATGCTATGACTCTTTCTCTCGATAATCCACGATTTCCCGAAGGGTATGACAGGTCACAATTGACGCAGCAAGCCCGATCGATGCCGCAGTGGGTATCGATGGGATGGGATGAGTATGAACAATGGCGTGATGGAACGACCTCAAAAACGGCGCAATGGTATTTCGATCGAAATTTATTTTTGGTGCGTGATATGGGGTGGGAAGGAATCATTCATGCACAGGTGAAAGATTTATTCATTTTGCTGCTTTCGCTTTGGTTTATGGCACATCCCGATCGGGTTGCACAGTCGATGAGTGGGGCTTTGCTCGAAAAAGCTGGATTGAAGGCAGCCTCTCCGGATCTAATGCTTTATGTCGGTCCGGGTTGTCCTGAATGGCAACTGGGTGAAGTTCGACGGATTGACCTGCATCGGTGGCGCGTCCCAGATTTAGTCGGTGAGGTGGCGGATACAACATTGGCGAGTGACTTAGATGAAATGAAACAAATCTATGCGGCGCTGGAGATTCCGGAGTACTGGGTGATTGATGTGCAGGGGAGGCGGGTGTTGATGTTTGGGCTGGTGACGGGGAAGTATCAGGAAATAGAAACGTCGGGGTTAATGCCCGGGCTAACGATCGCATTACTGGAGGAGACTCTTCTGCGATGGACCCATGAAACCAATATTTCAGCCGCTGCTTGGTTTATGCAACAGATTTCACAATAAGAATTTACAGCATTAAAACTAATTCAATAAATCACTATCCTCGCCAGGATAAAACTGACGATCGAGCATTTCTGCTAATGTGTATTCGCAGATTGTCGGAAAGGTTTCATCGGGTAGGTTTGTTTCATCGATCGCAATCGCTAGGCCCCTGAGATAGGCACGATCGATGGCTTCTTCTAAATAGGGTTTTAAACTGGGATTATCATCTAAAAGATCAATGATTTCTAACCGTTGTAATCGCAACGTCGAAAGCCAGCTACGGCTCCTAGCACTGGGCTGAAATTGCCCCTTTGAGTCTCCGTTCCAGACCGTGCCGGAATGAATTCGGCACTCTTAGTGCGAAGTCAGTTGAAACTGACTGAAGAACCCTGAATCACTCTTTCAGTCTACTTACAGTAGACTTCGCCCTAAGAGCGCCAACTTCCAGTTCGGCGCGGATCTGGCAACGATCGACCAGATTGTTCCGGTAGAGGCTTTCTTGAAAATCACTTTACTATTCTATCCCCTATTTCGTACGTCCCAGCCCCTTCCTCGACAACCAAGCCCCCGGCAACATCGTCATCAAAAAAGTCAGCACAAAAATACTCGAAGACACCAGCACGATCGCAGGTCCAGATGGCAAATTAAAGTAATAGCTTAAATAAATTCCCATCACACTGGAAAACACGCCGATCGCACTCCCCCAGCCCATCATCTGATGCAGTTCCTCCGTCAATAAATAGGCTGTCAACGCCGGACCAATCAACAACGCAATCACGAGTAAAACCCCCACCACCTGCATACTCGTAATAATCGTCAGCGTAATCCCCGCCATCATCCCCAAATGCAACATTCCCACCGGAAGTCCCATGGCCTCCGCCCCGGTCTGGTCAAAGGTATAGAACAGTAGTTCCTTGTAAAATAAATACACCGCCGCCAAAATCAAGAATCCGATCGCCCCTGTCGCGTAAATATCATTCACCGTCACCGTCAAAATATCCCCAAACAAAAATCGATCGAGATCCAGCTTATTTTTCAACACTGTAATCAACGTCACTCCCAACGCAAAAAAGGTCGAAAACGTCAACGCCATCGCCGAATCAACTTTAACTCTGGACTGCGATCGAACCCAACTGACAAAAAACGATCCCAACATCGAAGAAATAAATGCCCCGATCGATCGATGCACCCCAAAGAAGGCGGCCACAGACAGTCCTGGCAACACGCAATGGGCCATCACATCCCCCATCAACGCCATCCGCTGCACAATGAGATAGCTGCCCACCACCGGACATAAGATTCCAATCATTACGCTTACCCCGATCGCATTTCGAATAAACTCCGACTGCAACGGCTCTATCAAAATCGACCACATGAGCAAACACCTTGATTTATTACCCAACACCCGATCCCCCTAACCCCCTTAAAAAGGGGGAACCGGAAATCAAACCAACATTCAACACATCAAACCGACATTTAAATCAACCTTCAAAGTCCCCCTTTTTAAGGGGGATTTAGGGGGATCGGGACCCTCGCCATGACCCAACCTCTAACAAAACAAATCATCCGTCGGTTCCCCGTGAAACGCATGGGTCCAGACTCGACCATAGGCCAACCGTAGATTTTCCTGAGTCATCACCTCCTTAGGCGTACCCGACGCGATCAACTCATGATTTAACAACAACAACCGATCGAGCGTCGTCAGCCCCCGCGCCAAATTGCTGCCCCACTCATGACTGCTAATCAATAAAATCTTCCCCTCCCGTCGCAACTCCTCAAACGTCCGAAACAAAATCTCCTCCGTCGTCGCATCCACCCCCGTAAACGGCTCATCAAACAACAACATCTCCGCCTCCTGCGCCAACGCCCGCGCTAAAAAGACCCGCTGCTGCTGCCCCCCCGACAAATTCCCAATGCGCCGATCGCGCAACTCCCACACATTCACCCGCTCCATCGCCGCCCGCACCGCTGACTGGCTTCCCGCACTCGATCGCCGAAACCAACCCAACTGCCGCGTCCGCCCCATCGCCACCACCGACTCCACCGTAATCGGATAATCCCAATCAATCTGCGATCGTTGCGGCACATAGGCCACCTTCTCAAGCTGTTGGTGGAGCGGGCAAGTGCAGTAATGAACATGGCCGCTACTAACCGGAACCAAGCCCAAAATCGCCTTCATCATGGTGCTCTTGCCTGCCCCATTCGGACCCATCACCCCCACCATCTCCCCCGGCAAAACCTGGAAGCTGACAGGATCTAGCCCCTGACCCGAAGCATAGTTGACAGAAACTTGTTGAACCTCTAGCATGGGAAACCAAAGTGATAATGATTATCATTGTAGACGAATGCGTCCTCAATTCTCGCATTAAATATGGGGGAAATACATTTATTGACAAAGGAGAACTCTGTGAGTTTCAACAGGGGTTGTCGAAATTTAGGACTGAGCCTTTTGGTGCTGAGCTTAGTGGGCTGTAGCGCGACTTCAGGCTCCCAAAACACAGATCCCTCTTCAGAATCCAGACCCTCCAAACCGAAGGTTGTCGCGAGTTACAGTGTCTTGTGTGACCTGACCCAGCAGATTGCTCAAGAAACCATTGAACTCAAATGTCTCTTGCCCGCAGGTCAAGATCCCCATACCTATCAGCCTACACCCGACGATCGAAGAGCGATCGATACAAGTCCCTTAGTGCTTTATGGCGGCTACGAGTTTGAACCCGCCATCATCAAACTGGTCCAAGCCGCAGGCAAGCCAGAAACCAAAGTCGCCGTCCACGAAATCGCAGTTCCAAAGCCGATCCTGGGCCAACATGATCATGACCACGATCAAGATAAAAAAGCCGCAAAACCAGACGCTCAAAAAGAAGCCGATCCCCATGTTTGGCACAGTGCTCAGAATGGGGTTGCGATCGTCCAAGTGATTCAAGATCGCCTGACTAAACTGGCTCCCCAAAATGCCGATCGCTACGCTAAAAACGCCACAGCCCTGCGCGATCGTCTGACCAAACTCGATGGCTGGATCAAGCAGTCGATCGCCACCATTCCCCCCGAATCGAGAAAACTCGTCACCACCCACGATGCACTCACTTACTATGGTGCCGCCTATGGTTTACCCATTGAAGGAGCCTTACAGGGATTGAGTACCGAAGAAAAGCCCACAGCCACCCGAATCAAATCCCTCGTCGATCAGATCAAAACCGCCAAAGTCCCCACGATTTTCGCCGAAGTCACCGCCAATCCAAAATTGATCGAAACGGTTTCCAAAGAAGCGAATGTCAAACTCTCCAGCAAATCCCTCTTTGCGGATGGCTTAGGCGAAAAAGGATCTGGCGCAGAGACCTACGAACAGATGCTCGTGGCCAACACGACTACGATCGTCGAAGGACTCGGCGGCAAAGTGCCCCCATCACCCTAAACCCCATCAAACCCAAACCCTTGACAGCATCCCCATCATTTGGCACTATTAATAGTCGGCAATTTACACCGCTCGGATCAGGTTTTTCTAAAGTGTAGTGTCACCACTCGCTACCTGTACGGCATTTACAACCTAAACAACATGGCATACGCAATTATTGAGACGGGCGGCAAGCAAATGCGCGTCGAACCCGGTCGCTTTTACGATGTAGAACGTTTGATCGGCGATCCTGAGACGCCTGTGACGATCGACAAAGTTTTCTTCGTTAGCGAAGATGACAACGTCACGATCGGTCAGCCTTTGGTCGCAGGTGCAACGGTTCAGGGCAAAATCCTGAAACAGTTCCGGGCTAAAAAGGTCATCGTCTACAAGATGCAACCGAAAAAGAAAACCCGTAAAAAGCGTGGCCACCGTCAAGAGCAGACTCGTTTCTTGGTGGAATCCATTACGATCGGCGGCAAAACTTTGACTGTCGGCTAAAGCACCCTAAGAAACATTCACTGAGGAACCTCTCATGGCTTCAAAAAAAGGTACAGGTAGTACTAGGAACGGACGCGACTCAAATTCCAAGCGTCTGGGCGTCAAAAAATATGGTGGCGAAGTTGTTAAAGCAGGCAACATCCTCATCCGTCAACGTGGCACGAAAGTCCACCCCGGCAACAACGTCGGTCGCGGTAGCGATGACACCTTGTTTGCCCTAGTCGAAGGCATCGTGACCTTCGAACGCTACGGCAAGACTCGTAAAAAAGTCAGCGTCTATCCTGTCGCAGGCTAAGTCAAGTTTTCTGAACTTTGAACAGCTCGTCAAAAAAGCTGTTCAAAGTTGAAAGAACTTGCTACTATCTAAAGTAAGGACAAGCGGATATGGCGGAATTGGCAGACGCGCTAGGTTTAGGTTCTAGTTTCTTCGGAAGTGAAGGTTCAAGTCCTTTTATCCGCATCTTATGAAAAAGCTCTTGGAGTATCTCCAAGAGCTTTTTTAGTTAATCTACTTTTTTCAAATGCCTACTTTTTCCAGATAAAGTGCGCCCAAATATCCGCACCGACACCACACATTTCCGCAATGTAATTATTGGGATACAGCAGTTTCCGGCCTTCTGTACTTTCGTACCCATAGTAGCCATCACCCCAAGGATCATTCACAATCAATCCCTGCGGCGTGTAGCCCACCACCGTCACAATATGACCGCCATGGGTAAAGTACCCACAAAGCACCACAGGCTGACGCTTAATAAGTGCCTCACGAATATCTTGAACTGACGCCTTGAGATCAAAGCGATGTTCAAACCCATAGGCTTGGATCAACTCACTCAAACAATTGTGATCCGTCTGCGATCCCTCGCCATGCCGATCGAAACACCACTGCAATAGCTCATCCTCAAGCTGTCCACCATCCTTCGATCGCACCCCATAGTAATAAAACACCATAGCGATCGAGGTGACATTACAAGTAGACCAATAGAAGCGAGGATTATCGCGCTGAGAAAAATAGGGCACATTCAATTCCACTTGATTTGGAATTGGATTAATCGCCTTTCCGCCGCGCTGCATTTTCATAAAGGCCGGATGTAAAAATCCCGTATTGCCAAAGCCTGGGATCTCCTCCGTCAACGCCACCTTAATGTGACCGCCTTCCACACCGTAACTAGAGACGCCCAAAACCTGACCTTGATTTAGCGTCGCCCGATCGGTCGCCGCCAGTCCTGACGAATCCACCGGACGCTTTTTAATCACCGTATTTTGCAAAACCGTCACCGTCAGCGCATCGGGATCAAAGGCAATCTCTTTACCCGATCGCGCCAACCGCACATGGGGCCAATACACAAAGCCCGAATCCCCAAACCCTGCGATCGGTTCCGCCAAGGTCACTCGGAAATGCCCACCAATGCAAGCGTAGCCCGTAATTTTAAAACTTTGACCCTGCATGAGCTGAACTTTGTCTTCAGCCTTCAACGTACTCGAATCCCCCCGACTTTTCTTGAGGAACGTCGTCTTCGACACGAGCATTTGCGCGCCTTCTGCGGGGGTATTGGCTACGTCCTGAATATTGAACCGAAACACCTGAACGCCTTTGCTCAGTTGCACCGAGGACTCATAGAAATAGCCAAAGGTGCCGACAGACCCGATTGAATCCGCCAGTTCCAGTTTTAAATGAGAATCGAGTAAGCCATAGCGATTCACGCGGAACGTTTCGCCTGCTTTAACAAAGACTTTCTGTTGATCGTTTAACAGGGCCGAATCCTGGGGAGAGACTTTAAAGAACGTGTCACTCAAAACTTTCACAACCAAGTTTTGGCCCACTGTCAGGGGATCTTGACTAACGGTGATATAGAAAACCTTATTTTCGACTTCTTTCCCGGCCCGATCGAATCCCTTCAGCCGCAGCCACCGCGCACCCGCTGTCGAGAATCCTTTGGCCATATTGACGGTCCAAGTTCCGGCACTCGCGGTCACAGCTAACGAGACCTTATCTTCAGCACTGAGGGTGATTTTGGAAATACGATTCGGGTCATAGCTGCCCGTCAAGACAATGGGTTTGCCGACGAGGACTTCCTTGGGAACGTTGTAGACGGGGGGCTTGGGGGCAAGTTCAGTGGCGATCGTCATAGTAAATTAGATGCAGGAAGGGACAAGGGTTAGTTAGGGGCAGTCACCTTCAAGATTAAAGAATGACTCCACTCGTTTTAGCGTACCCTTCGGAAAACAAAAATTAATTTTCTTGAAGTATTAATTTTGCAGGCCGATCGATCGGGGTTCGTAATAGACGCACATAACGTGGCTGGCTTGCAGGTGTGTCACTGACGCGGTATCGTAAAGGTTTTCACCAGTCCCGTTCTGAGCGTTGCGCTATGCCGAAATTCACTGATTTTCTCGCTCACCTCAACCCCTCCCAGCGGCAATCAGTCGAACATTACTGCGGCCCCCTGCTCGTCGTCGCAGGCGCAGGCTCAGGCAAGACGCGGGCCTTGACCTACCGCATCGCTAACCTCATCCTGACCCATCGTACCGATCCTGAAAATATCCTAGCCGTCACCTTTACAAATAAAGCCGCTAAGGAAATGAAAGATCGGGTGGAGCGATTGTTTGCCGATCAGCAAGCTCAAGCGACCTATAGCAAGCCCCTCGAAGCCCTCCCACCCTCCGAGCAAACCAAACTCCGATCGCAAGTCTACAAAACCATCACCAAAGAACTCTGGATCGGCACCTTCCACGCCCTCTGCTGCCGAATTTTGCGCTTCGACATTGAAAAATACCAAGATCCCAAGGGGCGTAAATGGACCAAGACCTTCTCGATTTTTGATGAATCGGATGTTCTGGGTGTCATCAAAGATATTGTCATTAATAAACTGAATCTAGACGACAAAAAGTTTGATCCTCGCAGCATGAGGTACGCCATCAGCAATGCTAAAAACCAAGGTCAATCACCTCAAGAGGTAGAACGAGAACAAAACAATTTTCGTGGTCGGGTGATTGCAAATATTTACGACTGCTACCTCGATCGGCTTGCAGAAAACAATGCCTTAGACTTCGACGACTTAATCTTGATGCCTGTCAAACTGTTTAAACAAAATGAACAGGTGCGAGGTTACTGGCATAAACGCTTTCGACACATTCTAGTAGATGAATATCAAGATACCAACCGAACGCAATATGATTTGATTCAAATGTTGACGACCAATGGGAAGGATCCCGCTGAATTTGAAGATTGGGATTACCGATCGGTCTTTGTTGTTGGTGATGCTGATCAGTCGATTTATTCCTTTAGAAGCGCTGATTTCACCATCCTGATGGGCTTTCAGGACGATTTTGGAGATGGCAAAGTGGACGGTGAAACGGAGTCCATGGTCAAGCTGGAAGAAAACTATCGATCGACCGCCAACATCTTACAAATGGCCAACGCCTTAATCGAACACAACACCGAACGCATTGACAAAATTCTCAAACCCACCCGAGGCGAAGGCGAACCCATTCGGTTACATCGCTGCGATGACGAAATTGACGAAGCCGAATTTGTCCGTCAACAAATCGAAGTCCTCGAACGTAAAAATCCCGAACTCGACTACGGCAAATTCGCCGTCCTCTACCGCACCAACGCCCAATCCCGAGCGCTAGAAGAATCCCTCGTTCGAGCAGGCGTTCCATACCGTGTGATTGGTGGATTGCGGTTTTACGATCGCAAAGAAATCAAAGATGTCGTCGCCTACCTGCGCGCCGTCGCCAATCCCTCAGACTCGGTCAGTCTACTGCGCGTCATCAACACCCCAAAGCGCGGCGTCGGCAAATCCACAATAGACACCCTGACGCGCTCTGCCGTCGAACTCGGCGTCCCCCTCTGGGACATTCTCAAAGATGAAACCACCGTGCGAACGCTAGCAGGCCGATCGGCCAAAGGCGTCCTAGCCTTCGCTAGCGTCATTCAAAACGCGCAGGACCAACGGGAAACCGTCTCCGCCTCCACCCTGGTCCAGGAAATACTCGAAACCTCCGGCTACGTCGCAGACCTCAAAGCCCAAGGCACCGATGAATCCGAAGACCGTTTTAAAAACGTTCAGGAACTCTACAATGCCGTTTTACAATTTGAGGAAGACAGCGCGGAAGACAAGTCTCTGACGGGGTTTCTAGCCAGTGCCGCCCTCTCCTCAGACCTGGATTCCACCAAAGAAGAAGACCAAAAAGTTTCGCTCATGACCTTACATGCCTCCAAGGGACTGGAGTTTCCGGTCGTGTTCCTCGTGGGTCTAGAGCAGGGACTCTTCCCCAGCTACCGATCGTTGGATGATCCAGCGGCGATCGAAGAAGAGCGCAGACTTTGCTATGTCGGCATTACTCGCGCCCAGGAGCGCCTATTCATCACCCACGCCCGTGCCCGTCGTCTCTACGGCAATCGCGAACCCGCAACCCCTTCCCTCTTCCTAGGAGAACTCCCCACGGACCTGATGGAAACCAACGTACCACCGCCTTCTTCCGGTTCAGCCAAATGGGCCAAGAGCCTGGGCAAGTCCAGTACTCAACCCGCCAAAGATCCAAAACCCAAATTCCAGCCCCGCGATAATGCACCGCAGGACTGGGTTGTCGGGGAAAAAGTCGTGCATGATGCCTTTGGTGTCGGACAAGTCACCCATGTGTTTGCATCGGCAAACAAGTTACATTTGGGCATCAAATTTCCAGAGAGTGGCCACAAGATCCTCGATCCTCGCATGGCTCCCATGAAAAAAGTCGTTTGAAACAATCACTCGGCTTCAGTCATCAGGATGGGCGCAGCAATTTCTGAACCGCCCAACTCCCGCGCGTGAAGGCCGTATTTCCCTCATGATCTCGAAGATTGACATCAGCCCCAAGGTCAACTAACGCCTTCACCGCATCGGTATTCTCGCCTGCCACCATCAACGCCGATCGTCCTTGCGCGTCCTGAATATTCAGATCTGCGCCTCGATCGAAGAGGAGTTGAATCACGGCTGCTCGATTTTTTGCAAAGAAACTACTGGCGATATACATCAATGCCGTTTGACCTTCATCAAACTCTTCATCCCCTAGTAAATTGAGATCAGCACCCGCATCCAGCAGAGCTTCCATCGCTGCAACATGACCATACATTGCGGCTAGCATTAATGGACTTTTGCCACAGTCTGTAATGGCATTGACTTCAGCACCCTCAGATATCAGTTGCTGCACTTTAGCCGCCTTGCCATAGAGCGCGGCATCTCCTAGTTTCTCAGCTAATTTATTAGACTTACGGGCTTGGGATTTTCGAGCTTTTTCAAATTCTTTTGTCCCATTCTCATCGGCATAGGCACGGGTCTCATCATCAACTAGGGGATAGAGATAGTCATAGACCGCTTGATTGAGACTGTAAGCGGCAATCATGATCGCCGTCTCGCCTTGACTCCAAGCACTCACATCAGCCCCATGCGCCACGAGTAATTGCACCATCTCTAACCGATCGGCGGCTAGCATGATGACGCGACAATCATCTTCCATGCCAGAATTTGGATCAGCGCCCGCTTCTAAAAGCATTTGTAAAATCGGTAAATTGTTCTCCCGAACCGCAACAGCTAACCCCGTTTCTTCCAAATCGCCGCCTTCTGGTGACGCACCGAGATCCAGCAGTAATCGAACCAAATCAGGACGAGCTTGTTTAATAGCCATCCCGATCGGACGGGCATTCACTTCAAGATCTAATCGATCCACATTGGCTCCTGCTGCCACCAACTGTTGAATCATTTCAGGATGGCCTGCATACACCGCTGCCACTAAAGGAATCACAACATCCCAGCCCTTGGGATTGAGTTCTGCACCGGATTGTAAGAGACTGGCGACTTGAGCGCGATCGTTTTGCAGAATCGCTTTAATCAATGGTGATGCATCTGATTCGTCATACACGATTTGACCGTGATCGCCATCAAATTCATCCTCATCGTCTTCGTCAAATTCATCGTCATCACAGTCCATCACCTGCGCCATACCCGCTTGAGCAAAACCACCGGATAATTGCAAGAAAAAATGCCCTGGATTGGATTGCTGACGCAAGGTGTATTCATCCACCATTTGTGCGATCGACAATAATGCTTCAAACCCCGGTTGAGCCTCCCCACAGCGTGTTTCAAAATCGCTCACATAGTCTAAATGCTGTGCCAACAGTTCAACCGCAGTCATTCCCGGCATTGAAATTCGGAATAGGTTCTGTTCATCATAGGCATTGTGCAAGACCTGAGCCGTGGTCGTTGTCAAAAAGCTGCCATCTGCAAACTTAGAAACACAATCAATCCCACACAACCCTGATTGTCCAGCCATCAGAGACATCGCACAGCGTCGATCGATCGTGGCATAGGCATAAACCTCAATCTCAGAAAACTGTGAGCAATTGAGTTTGCCAAGATAAATCAATCCTTGGGCACTGATCAAGTCTCCAGTCGATCGAACCGTTTCGTGAACATTCTGTGGTAGAGCCTCATACTCAGTCCCAAAGTACTGTCCGACTTGACCGCTGTAGAGCAAAGGAATGGGTTGAGCGACACTCATGGGATAACTCCAAAATCCAAATTCAAAACGCAATTTGATTTAAAGTACCCATCCAACAAGAACTCAAACGGTATCCCGATCGGCTCCAGATCAAGCAAAATACCTAAAACTCATCCAGGATCCACTCACTCGCCCGATCGCCCAAATCAAGCTGAACATTGACGGCCTTCCCTAGGCGTGGCTTCTCACGGGTTTTTAAAATGGTTCCGCGCACCTGCTCCACTACATTCCAAGCCACCAAATACCCCGCTACCTCCTCAAAATGCGCCAAAAACTCCGCCTCAGACAGCGGAAATGACGCCTGCTCCAAATATCGCCACATCACCTGAAAATACAATTTTCCCTTCACCTTGCGAAGCTGGACATCGTAGGAAAATGTCCACTTCTCCACAATCAACGATCGCAACTCCTCACCCGTCATCTTGCGGCCCCATATACAAAAGTTCACAAACCCAGCCCGCTAACCCTACCGTCAAATTAGCGTAAAAGTCTGTCATAATAATCCATGAGAAAGGCTATAAACTCCAGCCTCCTAGGGACTTTTCTGAAGACCCTGGGAATCGCTAGAGATTTAACGCAACATATCTACAATTTATGAAGAGATGTTAAGACAGTCTGTTAATAAAACTTGATTTGTCTTTTAATTGCCTTTTGGTCTCGAAGTCACTCCCGATTCATTGAAGTAGTCATGACTCAAGTTTCTAACTCCGTAGACGTTCCCAGCATGGGTCGTCGCCAATTTATGAATCTGCTTACGTTCGGTACCGTGACTGGAGTGGCATTGGGTGTCTTATACCCAGTGGTCAACTACTTCATCCCTCCCTCAGCGGGTGGCGGCGGTGGCGGCGTAACAGCCAAAGATGCCCTCGGTAATGACATCATCGTCAGCACCTATCTGACCACTCACCTGGCAGGCGACCGAACCTTGGCTCAAGGTCTCAAGGGAGACCCAACCTACCTAGTGGTTCAAAATGACGGCACGATCGCGAACTACGGAGTTAACGCGGTCTGCACACACTTGGGCTGTGTGGTTCCTTGGAACGCAAGCGAAAACAAGTTCATGTGCCCTTGCCACGGCTCGCAGTACGACGAAACAGGTAAAGTCGTGCGCGGTCCAGCTCCTCGTTCCTTGGCGCTTGCTCATGCAGACCTAGAGAACGATCGGATCAGCTTCACGAAATGGACTGAAGAAGATTTCCGCACAGGTGAAGATCCCTGGTGGGCGTAACTCCGGACCGATCGCCTAAACCGCGATCGATCACAATTCGTTTGTAGTCATCAAGCTGAACCCTTTGGAACTCATGAAAACGGTCAATATTTCTCCCGCATGGCTCAGTGCCATTCTCCGGAGAGTCGTTCTAGCCGTTGCCGTTATCGCAACATTTTTAACCGCTAGCCTCTCGGCTCTCCCCGCTCAAGCCTACCCAATCTTCGCCCAGGGAGCCTATGAGAATCCCCGCGAAGCGACAGGTCGGATCGTCTGCGCGAACTGCCACTTGGCTAAAAAGCCTACGGAAATTGAGATTCCTCAGTCCGTCCTGCCTGACACTGTGTTTGAAGCCGTCGTAAAACTTCCTTACGATCATTCCATTCAGCAAGTCGCGGGTGACGGCAGCAAAGCCGCGCTCAACGTCGGTGCGGTTCTTGTCTTGCCCGAAGGATTTACCCTTGCGCCGGACGATCGCATGACTGACGAGCAGCGTGAAGCCGCTAGCAATATGTACATCCAGCCCTACAGCGAAGCGAAGCCCAATATTTTGGTCGTCGGTCCGTTGCCTGGAGATGAGTACGAAGAGTTGAAATTCCCAATTCTTTCTCCTGATCCTGCCGAAAACTCTGCTGTCAACTTTGGTAAATACCAAGTTCACGTCGGCGGAAATCGCGGTCGCGGCCAAGTCTACCCCACAGGTGACAAGAGCAACAACGCGGTCTACAACGCATCGTTGGCAGGCACGATCAGCGCGATCGTCCCTTCTGAAGACGGTGGATCAGCCGTCACCATCCAAGGTGACAACGGCAAGGTTCTGGAAGAAACCATTCCCGCAGGCCCTGAACTCCTCGTGGCTGTTGGCGACGAAGTGACTGCAGGCCAAGCCTTAACCAATAACCCCAACGTCGGTGGTTTTGGTCAAGCGGACATCGAAATCGTGTTGCAAAACCCGAATCGCATCCTCGGTCTGATGGCTTTCTTCGCCATCACCACCCTGGCCCAAATCATGCTCGTCCTGAAGAAGAAGCAAGTTGAGCGGGTTCAAGCCGTTGAAATGAACTTCTAAATTCAAAGATTCAGCATAAGAAACCCCCAAGTCTTTAGGACTTGGGGGTTTCTTTATAGATATCTAAATCCCCAAACATTGAGGGATTTAGGGGACTGAATCTAGACCTTCAAGAAGGTACTACCCGCTCCAGTGGGATCTTTAAAGATCCGTTGGTTATTACCCGCATTAGGGTCTCGATTAGTATTGCCCGGAGTGGACGAAGCAACACTCCGCCAGCGACCAATCTTGGCATTATCCAAATCCACATAGTACAGGTTGCCATCAGGACCCACGGCCATGTTGGTAACGAGTCTCAGGCTTGGATCTTGGTCAAAGCGCTGGGAAGAAGCCAATGTACCATCTGCATTAAAGGACAAGGCATCCACCCATCCTTGTGCCGCATCCGTTACAAACAACTTATCTTTCCAAACAGATGGGAATGCATTTCCAGTGTAGTAAGTGCCAGCAAGCAGGGCATTAGAGCCATTGTGCAGGTAAGCGTAGGAAGCTGCATTCGTCGGTTGACCACTGTTATAGAATGCCTGGATTGCAGGTAATCCCTGATAACCCGGTGCCCGTTCTGGCGTTCCCTGTTTCCCTTCATAGGCAGGCCAACCACCGTTATAGCCCTTCGTGACAATATTCACTTCTTCGTAGGTATTCCAACCCACATCGGCCACCGCTAATTGTCCACCGGGACCAAAGACCGCTCGGAACGGATTTCGGAAACCAGAGGCATAGACCCTACTGGCATTATCTGTTGGATCTCCAGTCCAGTAGGGGTTATCGGCAAGGCCATCTCCCGTATCCGTCATCCGCAGCACCTTACCTGATAGGTTCTTGTTGTCCAAAACTCGGATGCTTCGGGGGTCGGTGCCGCTGTAGGAGGTGCCATCTCCGATCGTCAAGTACAGATTTTTACTGCTATCAAATAGAATGCTGCCTCCAGCATGGGACAGACTATCGACTGCAATGTAGTCCTTCAAGTTTGTCCGAGTTCCATCTGCCGCAACGGTGACGCCAGAAGCCGGAATTAAGCCGTTATAGCCCGGTGCCGCTGGATCAAAGGTGGAGGATTGGGTACTGTCGAGGTCAGGACGGCTGATATTAGCCCAAGTACTATTTTTCCCGACGATGATTTCTTCACTGTTCGGAACAGCGGTCCAGTTTCCGGCAGCATCCTGCTGGGCACGAACACGAGTCAGTCGCGCTGGACGGTTCAAGCCTTGATCTCTCGCGGGTGCTTCGGCTGGGTCGAAGACGTAGTAGAGATAGACAAACGGCTTGCCATTCGCAAAGTCAGGGTGGAGCGCAATGTCTAAGAGTCCCCGATCGCCTTCATTGTTGATCCGATCGGTAAAGTCAAGGAAGAGATTATTTTGCAGAACGCCATTTTTAGCGACCTTAACGACCCCGAATTTCTCCGCGATAAACACCGTATCAGAACTGGCCCATTCAAAAGCCACAGGAGCAAAGAGTTTCGTTTCGCCTGTGGTGCCGTTAGCACCATTGATATAGTCTTCTCGGATGAAGTTTCCGGTCGAGTCGTCATCCGAAATCGTTACAGTTGCCTTATCCCGAGCGGCTAAGGTGGCACCGACGGCTTCCGTTAGGGTCACGTTAAATGCTTCGTTAGGTTCTGTGAGCGTATCGTTGGCAATTTGAACCACGATGTTTTTGCTCGTTTCCCCGGCAGCGAAGTTTAAGGTTCCGCTGGTTTGGGTGTAGTCCGATCCCGCTGTGGCGGTTCCCGCACTGGTGGCAAATTTAACGCTAGCGGCTGTCGTGGTTGAGCCACTGCGGTTGACCGTGACATTCACCGCCCCAGCACTCTCATTGACGGGGAAATCCGCACGACTAAACTCAAAAGTCGAAGCGGCGGAATCATCATCCAAAATAGTAATGGTCGAAGTTCGTGCAGGTCCATCTACCGCATTGCTCGTCGCGCCGAGGTTAAAGCCAAAGGTTTCGGTGCCCTCTGCGATCGTGTCATTCAGAATGGGAATGACGACGTTTTTGCTGGTTTCGCCAGGGCCAAAGGTGGCCGTACCGACCGTAGAGGTGAAGTCTTGGCCTGCGATCGCACTGCCATTATTCGTCGTGTATTGCACGGTGGAGGTGACATTCAGATCCGCTGGATTTGCAGCGCTGCGATCGATGCGCATAGTGGCGCTGGTGCCATTTTCATTCACTGTCACCGCTGGAGTCCCCAGCGTAATCGTTGGCAAGCCCGCGATTCCGCCAAAGGTATAGAGCTGTGATTTGGGGATAATTTGTTTAACTTGCTTCGCACTGGCCCAAGAGAGCTGAGACGTAGCGCCGCCGCCATTCTCGAAATAATCAAATTGGATATTGTATTTCTTGCCTGCTTCCAGGGTGATCTTCCCGCTACGCTCCGTGGGCGCTTGGTTCACCAGGGCATCAACGACGGTTTTGCCATCAATTACCAACTTCGCACCATCATCTGTCGTGGTGGAGAAGGTATATTCTTCAGAGTAAAGCGGTTGGACCTGGCCGACCCACCGGACAGAGAAGGTATCGTTGCCGATGCGAGCGTCCGGCGATCCATTGCCCCAGTTAAAATTAACCGTTGGATCAATTCGTTCAAACTTGCTATTGGTAAAGTCAATATTGTCGTAGTAGGTTCCCTTGAGACCGTCACCATTGCCTGCGCCCACAGGTGGCGTCACATCTTCTTGGCGGGTTGAAGCCGTCCATTTTTCAATGGCTTGACTGTTTCGCAGGCCGCCTGTGGCACCGCTAAAGCCCATGTAGGCAGTGCCGCCCACGATCGCCGTCAAATCAATGGTTTCAGAGAGCGTCGCGCTACCGGGCTTAGTGGTGCCATTGGACAGGTAGACATCTAAGCGCCGATTTGCAGCACTATAATCGACCCAAGCATTTACCGCCGCACCGCTATTGAGATCTAAACCGACATTGACTTCTTTCGTGGAACGCATGTTACCGCGTTGCAGAATACCAATGTTGTTCCCACTCACGTCGCCATATTCGGGACTTTTGTAGGTGTCAAATTTGACGGCCACACTATTATTAATTCCAGAATAGCCCAAGGACCCGCCTACACCACCGAGGGCGGTCGGGCCACTGCCTTGAATCACGAAAGCCAAGCCATCCGCACCATTGGTCCCCTGTGCGCCGCCCGTCCGAAACTGGAATTGGGTGCTAAATCCAGTGTTTTGGTCAAGGGTGAAGGCTTGTTTGAAATAAGCTGATCCGCGCTGGGTAGCGGCATCAGGCGTCAAGCGCAATGTACTGGAGGCTAAGCTGGCAGTGCCATTGATTTGCAAATCATTGGCACTGGTAAAGCTGGTAAAATTAATACTGGGATTGGCCGCAGCATTCAATGCATTGGCGGTTAAATCTGAGGGATTTGCCATGATAAATCATCTCTTAAGGGTACTCATCATGAGGTCTATTCCATAAAATAAACGCTCAAAATTGAACCTAGATCTAGATAGAAATAGGAAAGCAAACAGACTATTTGGGGGCTGTAAATGAAGCATCTGAAACAACAGATGTTATCTTCTTGAACTCAAGCTAACACCTGCCCTTCCTGCTTGAAAATCTATCCCGTGACTCACGAATTCAGCATTTGACGATAGCTTAATCGAAGATGAATAATAATTTAAGATTTGAGCTGGAATCATTGCAGCAGAATATGCCGATCGTCAGATGTAATGCTGGTTTGAGGCCAAAAAGAAAAGGTGGTCTCCGTCTTCAGAAAGAACGAGAAATCACCTTTTCGATCGCAGTATTTGAGGATTGATGTTAATTAAATTCAGAGCTTTCATCTCGCCATTCTGTCTCGGGTTGCCGACGATAAATACTATTGGAGCGGGTCATTAAGTTATATCCAATAAATTCCCGTCGCAGGGTTGCACTATCCCAATGGTGAGATTGGATCAGGGTATTGATCTCTTTTTCGGAATAGTCCCGATCGTATTCAAATTTGCGCACGAGCCATTTTAAGATCACCGATCGTTTTTTTCGACTGGCTGGAATGTCAGTGATCCGATCGTCCACTACAAAGGTTTGCAAGACTTTGGTTTCCCAGTCCTGCGGTTTGACTTCTGTAGTGAATCCCGCAAGCTGTTCCGGAGTGAGGATGGCTTTGCTGAGATCTTGAAGCTGGTCGGGATTGAGGCGATAGAGATGGGTATTGCCCTGGGGCGTCAGGGTGACGAGGTTCAGCGCTTTGAGTTTTGCCAGGTGATGGGACACCGTTGGCTCCTTGAGATGGAGAAGTGCGGCCAGTTCTTCGACACTGCATTCGCGCTGAGACAGGATACCCAGCAGTTTTAATCGACTTTCGTTACCGAGGGCCTTGAAGAATTCCAGGAGGGTTTGGAGATTTTGAGGAGACATAATCTGTTTAGATAAACATCTAATTAGAATTCTATCAAAGTAGATTACGATCGTCCACTGTTTCAGGAATAACGCTCTGTGTAGGATGAGCTAGCCGATCGTCGTTCTCCCATAAAATCAAGATCAAAACCTTTGAGTGATGCCTATGACGCGCACGATGCATGACAGTGTCCTTTCATGTGGGTGATGACGCCAACTTTTTCTCTAACACTCCAAAAAGCGTCGCGAGCACTGGAAACCCGATCGTGGGGAAAGGGAATCTATTTTCTAGCCGACATCGATCGAACGGCTGTGGTCGTGATTCATCAGTTGCCAAAGACGATTGATACGCTGTTTCTGCGGTTACTGGGTCGTGGGAGGGTTCAAGCGGAGGCGATCGCAGAGTTGATTGCTCTACCTTCGGATCATCCCTATCGATCGGAAACGCTGCACCATATTTCCAGGTTGCAGATCAACCTCAAGCTACGGCAAAATAAGACTAAGGACTTACGGGAGATCATCATGAATTTAGCTCCGGCCTATGACAAATGGTTAGAAGAGACTCTAGAACAAGGTCGAGAACAAGGTGTTGCGATCGGACGTGATGAGGGTCTGGCGATCGGACGTGAAGAATCTAAAGTTGAGATCGCTCAACAACTGTTCCAAATTAATCTGCCGATCGAGACCATTGCCCAAGTCACTGGACTGTCGATCGAGTTCTTAGAAAAACTGCCATCGAACCCTTAATCCAATAGCCTCATTAAAACAAACCGCGCTTCCCATACATCTATGAGAAGCGCGGTTTGTTTAGGTTTTAACTTGGAATCAAACCGGGAGAATTAGCGCAACAATGCTTTGGCACGGTTGTAGACGTTATCGACGGTGAAGCCGAATTTCTCCATCAAGATGCCACCGGGAGCCGATGCGCCGAAGGTGTCGATGCCGACGATATCGCCGTCGGTGCCTGCATATTTGTGCCAGCCGAAGGTCGAACCCGCTTCCACCACCAGACGCTTGGTGACAGCCTTAGGCAAGACTGCGTTTTTGTAGCCTGCGTCTTGCTCTTCAAAGAGTTCAACACAAGGCATGGAGACGACGCAGACTTTGTGGCCGTCGGCGCGGAGTTTCTTCGCAACATCGACGCAAAGGCTGACTTCGCTTCCAGTTCCGATCAAGATGATGTCGGATAGGTCGCCGTCGTTGGACAGGATGTAGCCACCGCGTGCAACGGCTTCGATGCTGGATCCTGCGAGTTGAGGCAGGGCTTGGCGCGTCATGGCCATGATGGAAGACGTGGTGCGTCGTTCCACTGCGATCTTGTAGGAACCGGAGGTCTCGTTACCGTCGGCGGGACGGAAGACCAAAAGGTTCGGCATGACGCGGAGGGATGCGATCGTTTCCACGGGTTGGTGCGTGGGTCCGTCTTCGCCCAGGGCGATCGAGTCGTGGGTGAGGACGTAGATGTTTTGGGTTTCTGCCAAGGCGGACAACCGGACGGCACCACGCATGTAGTCAACGAAGACCAAGAAGGTTGCGCCGAAAGGAATCAAGCCCGTTTTGTGGAGGTAGATGCCGTTACAGATGGCAGCCATCCCATGTTCGCGGACGCCAAAGCGGAGGTTACGACCTGCGTAAGATCCTTTTTGGAAGTCGGCAAAGCCTTTGAGCTGGGTCAAGTTGGAGTGGGTCAAGTCAGCGGAACCGCCGATCAACTCAGGAATTGCATTCGCAAGCGCATTCAAAGTCTTCTCAGACGTTTGACGAGTTGCAAGGGCTTTGTCTTCGGGGGTGTAAGTGGGCAGGCACTTTTCCCAACCTTCGGGCAATTGGTAGCTGGTTTGGCGGGTGATGCGGGCTGCGTCTTCGGGGTACTTGGTTTTGTAGGTTTCCCAAGTCTTGTTCCACTCGGCTTCTGCTGCTGCACCGCGAGTCACAGCCTGTGCGTAGTGTGCTTTTGCTTCTTCAGGCACGACGAAGGGTTCGTAGTTCCAACCCAAGGCTTCGCGGGTCAGTTTGATTTCATCAGCGCCCAATGCTGCGCCGTGAACGCCTGCGGTACCGCCTTTATTCGGGGAACCGAAACCGATCGTGGTGCGGACTTTGATCATCGTGGGCTTGCTGGTTTCAGCTTTAGCCTGCTCGATCGCCTTGGCAATAGCCTCAGTATTTGTGTCGCCATCGGGCACGACGATGACTTGCCAGCCATAAGCTTCAAAGCGCTTGCCCACGTCTTCGGTGAAGGACACTTGGGTGTCGCCGTCGATCGAAATGTGGTTGTCGTCGTAGAGGGCGATCAGTTTGCCCAGACCCAAGTGACCCGCCAAGGAGCAAGCTTCCCCGGAGACGCCTTCCATGTTACAGCCGTCGCCCAGGATGACGTAGGTGTATTGGTCAAAAATCGTGCAGTCAGGCTTGTTGAAGGTCGCCGCCATGTGCGCTTCTGCCATGGCCAAGCCGACGCCGTTACAAATCCCTTGACCCAAGGGACCCGTGGTGACTTCGATGCCAGCGGTCATGAAGTTTTCAGGGTGTCCGGGGGTGTTAGAACCCCACTGACGGAATTGTTTGATGTCTTCGATGCTGACGCTGTCATAGCCAAAGAGGTGGAGCAATGCGTATTGCAGCATCGAGCCATGGCCTGCGGAGAGGACGAAACGATCGCGGTTCAACCAAGTGGGGTTCTTGGGGTTGAACTTCATGAACTTATCCCAAAGGGTAAACGCCATGGGCGCAGCACCCATCGGCAGACCGGGGTGACCAGATTTGGCTTTCTCCACGGCATCGATCGCTAAAAAGCGGATCGAGTTAATACAAAGCTGTTCGACGGACTGGGTTGCAACGACCATGATGGATGTTTTTTGGGGTTAACTAACGATGACAACGACTCTCACGACCCGAAGGCAGACAGGCTTTCTTGAGTCTCCAAGTAAACACAGATAAGTATAAGTACTTACGCTTGGCAATGAAACTCAGTATGCCAGGTTTTGGACAATATTTCTTACGGTCCCGATCGAGCATCCCTATTATTCAGGAAAATGGTATCTCTCGAAACGACAAATCAAAAGTTTTTCTGGGTTGCCTACGGCGTCAGGGTTTGGTGACAGGGATCGGGGGCGAGATGAGCGGTGGCCTGTCGATCGGATCGGCGCGATCGTCTCAATTTTTGTGAATTTGCATAAAAATTCCCCCGTTGGCGCGATAGGTTGAGCATCAGGATAATGGTTGGGGCTTTATGATGCGATCCGATATGAAACGATCGGTTGGATTAGGATGCTGTGCAGGATTAATGATGTGGGTCTGTGGGCCGATCGCCCAGGCGCAACCGTCCATCATGCCGATCGCTCAAGTTTCACAGCCGCAGACGGATGAAATCGATCGGGCCATGGCTGAAGGGCTAAAGTTTGTTCAAGCAGGAGATCAGGAATCCTTAAAAAAGGCGATCGACCAATTTGAAACAGCCTTGCGCTTGAGCATTTCCAGCAAAAATCAATCTCGCCAAGCACTATCACTAGTCTTATTGGGGAGAGCCTATGAAGTACTAGATAAAAAACAAAAGACCATCGACTTTTACCGTCAAGCATTACCGCTTTATAAGGCTTTGGGCGATCGACCCAGTGAAGCCACCCTATTGAACAATCTCGGTATACTATATGCCACAATAGACGAGAATAAAAAGGCATTGGAAGCCTATAATCAAGCCCTAGTGATCTATGAGGCATTGGGCGATCGTCTTGCTGTCGCTACGACCTTCAATAACATTGGTGCCATTTACAATGACTTAAGTGACCATCAAAAAGCATTAAAATTTTATAGTCAAGCCTTAGTAATCTATCGTTCAGAATCACACTCACCAGAGTCAAAACTACGGCAACGATCGGGTGAAGCCTCTACCTTAAATAACATAGGGACACTCTATAATATATTAGGCGAACAGCGAAAAGCATTAGATTCCTTGACTCAAGCGCTCCGCATTAGACGCGAACTGATCAAACTTCCAGGAGAACAGCAACGGCAACAAAAAAGTGAAGCAACGCTCCTCAATAATATCGGCGGGATCTACGACTCATTGGGTGAAAAGCAAAAAGCACTAGACTTCTACCTTCAGGCTCTACCCATTCGACGCTCCGTGGGCGATCGGGTCGGTGAAGCAACTACGTTGAATAATATTGGTGCGACTTATAGAAGTTTAGGTGAGAAACAAAAAGCAATCGTTTTTTATAATCAAGCCTTATCGATTTATCGTGAAATTCAAAATCAATCGGGTAAAGGGACTACGCTAAATAATATGGGCCTAGTCTATGCTGAATTAGGTGAAAAACAAAAAGCCCTTGGCTTTTACAATCAAGCATTAGCCATTCGACAGGCCATAGGCGATCGGCTAGGTGAAAGTACAACATTATCCAATATAGGAGCTGTTTATTCATCATTAGGTGAACCGAAAAAAGCACTCGAATTCAATTTTCAAGCATTAGTAATTAAACAGAAAATTCAAGATCGCACAGGTGAAGCTAATTTATTCAATAATATCGCTAACATTTATAATAATTTAGGAGAGAGGCAGAAATCACTAGAGTATAACAACCGATCTCTACAGATTTATCGTGCGGTGAATGATCGATCGGGTCAGGCACTGAGCATGAATAATCTTGGTCTTGTCTATAGCATCCTGGGAGATTGGCAAAAGGCAATGGAGATGTATAATCAAGCGCTACTCCTTACTCGATCAGTGGGCGATCGAGCGGGAGAAGCAACCATACTCAATGCCATTGCTTATATCTATGACGTATCCGGCGAAAAACAAAAAGCACTGGACTTGTATACACAAGTCTTACCTCTGAGACGTGCTGTGGGCGATCGATCGGGAGAAGCCACCACATTCAATAATATGGGAAATGTCTACTCAAGCCTCGGCAACAAACAAAAAGCACTTGAACTTTATGAGCAGTCCCTAATGCTTTGTCGTGCAGTTAGTAATCGGCTTGGAGAGGCTACAGCACTTAACAATATTGGATTGATCCATAGCACCTTGGGTAATTCTCAAAAAGCGCTAGAGAGCTACCAACAGGCCCTTCCCCTCAGGCGACTTGTCGGCGATCGAGATGGCGAAGCTACGACCCTCAATAATATTGGACTCCTGTTCAGACAGCAAAATCAATTAGAGCAGGCGATCGCCTTTTATAAACAATCCGTCAGTACCTACGAAACACTTCGGAATGATATTAAATCCCTATCTCGTAGTCAACAAGTCTCTTACACCCAAACCATTTCCTATACCTACCGAAATCTAGCTAGTCTTCTCATTCAACAAAACCGTCTCAGTGAAGCTCAGCAAGTTCTCGAACTTCTAAAAATTCGAGAACTTAAAGAAATCGAACCCGATAAACAACAACCCAAAACTCCCATTCGACAACTGCCCATTTCAGACAGTGAAAAGCAAGAAATTGCCAAAATCAATCCTGCAATTTCCAATGAGATTCAAACAGAACTTTTACCAAAACTGGACCAACTTTCCCCAACCAATCCCCTCAATCAATCCGCCCAAGCCCTAACCAAACCCAACTCCGCTCTCATCTACCATCTCATCACCGCCGACAAACTCTGGATTGTCCTCGTGACCCCCGACGGCAAACTCCAGCGCTTTTCCAGTAACCAAACCAAAGCCCAACTCGAAACCCTGACCCAAAATATCCGATCGCAGCTAGAAAAATGTGAACGATCGGCCTGCACCACCCCCGACACCCAAACCCTCAACCAAACCACCCAAAAACTCTACGAACATCTCTTCCCAAACGATCTCAAAACCGCATTAACCCAAACCCAACACTTAACCCTTGCCCTAGACGGAAGCCTGCGAAATATCCCGATCGCCGCCCTCCACACCGGACAGCAATACCTAATTGAACGCTACAGCCTCTCCACCATCATCGCCGCGCAACTCACCGACAGCCAAGACAAAATCCCCACCAACCCCGCCCAAACCCCAATCCTCGCCCTCGGCACCTCCCAAAGCGCAAGACTGGAGGTCCCCGACTTCATCGATCGAGATCGGCAAGATCGCTTTGCCCCATTAGCCAACGTCCCGATCGAACTCAACGCCATTGTCAAGAGCGATCGAAACCCCAAAGCATTCCCCGGCAAACAACTCCTCAACGATCAATTCACCCTACAAAACATTCAACAACAACTCCCCAACCACCGCATCCTCCACATTGCCTCCCACGGCATCTTCCGCCCTAATTCCCTCGACTACTCCTACATTCTCCTCGGCAATCAACAACGCTGGTCGATCGCCGCTCTAGACCAGGACGCACAGCTCTTTCAAAACCTCCATCTCATCACCCTCTCCGCCTGCCAAACCGGACTCAGCGATCGGGACAAAAACGGCATGGAAATCGCCGGAATGAGTTACGCCTTCCTGAGCAAAGGAGCCAAAGCCATTAATGCCTCCCTTTGGTCAGTTGACGACGCCAGCACCGCCATCCTCATGCAACAGTTCTACCAAAACCTCACCCAAAATCAATCCAAAGCCCAATCCCTCCAAAACGCCCAACTCCACCTACTCCGCACCCCCCGATCGCAACTTATTAATGAACTCAGCCGATCGTTGGCGCAGCCTCCCGTTCCGGGAATCGACACCCGCTGGACCTTTAATGGCACTCCCCCGCCATCCACCACCAACAAACCCCGTGACTACAGCCATCCCTACTACTGGGCCGCCTTCACCTTGATTGGCAACAGCTTATAATTCACCATTCAAAATTCAAATCCTATGAACCGTCGCCACTTCCTCCAAACCACCGCCGCCACCGTACTCTTAACCCAACTTGTTGATCGCCCGATCGTCGCCGCCCCCCGCTCGCGAAAACTCGCATTGCTCATTGGCATTAACGACTATTCCAAAGGTCAAAACTCCGACGTCTCATCCTTAAAAGGCTGCATCAACGACGTAGCCCTCCTCAAAAATCTCCTCATCTATCGCTACGGCTTTGAACCCGAAAACGTCATCACCCTCACCGACGCCCAAGCCACCCGTAGCGCTATTCTCAAGGCGATCGAAACCCATCTCCTCCCCGCCAATCCCAATGACACCGTTGTCTTCTCCTTTTCCGGCCATGGCGCACCCTTAATAGATCCCTACGAAAAAGACGCCCAAACCACGGCAATCCTGCCCTACGACCATTCCATGACCGCATCTAACCAAACCAACTTCATCACCGGAACCACCTTATTTCTACTCCGATCGGCCTTCAAAACCAATCAAGTCACCTTCATTTTAGATTGCTGCTATGCGGGCGGTGGCATTCGTGGGGATGTCCGAATCCGATCGACCGAACCCCCGATCGGCAATGCGTTTTATCCCAGTTCAGATGAGCTGCAATACCATCAGAAATGGATGAAGCAACTCAATCTAACACCTGCCCAACTCAATCAAAATCGCAAAACTCAACAGGGACCCAAAGGCATTCTCCTCGCCGCCGCCAACGAAAACCAAACCGCCCAAGATGCCAGCTTCAACTATGAATACAATGCTGGGGCCTTCACCAAGTTTTTTACAGAAGCACTCTGGAACAATGCTGATCAATCGTTAGGGACGATCGAAACCGTCGTTCGACAATCCCTAGTGAACTTTGCAATTTATCCCGAAAACGCCCAGCAACCCGTCTTCACCTACCCCAACAACCAAAAGCCAGCGATCCAAACCCAAAAGACATTCTTCACCCCCGCAACGATCGCCAGCACGCCCGTGCAAGGAATGGTTCTGAAGCGCGATCGTAACCAAGTCACGCTCTGGCTAGGTGGGCTGTCTCCCCGTGGCCTAAGCCTAGGAAGCGGTACAGAATTCCGACTCATTACCAGCAATAATCTCCAGTCTGCCCCCATTGCCAGACTCGATCAAGCCATAGCCGACGACTTCACCACGATCGCCACCCTGACCTCAGACCTCCCCCAGCTAAAGCCTGGAACCCTCATCCAACAATACTATCGCCCTCTCCCTAAAGATCTCAAACTCAAAATTGGACTCGACCAATCCCTAGGAAAATCCATTCAACGCCCAAAAGATGGATCACGCATTCAATGGGTCGATCGAAAAGCGGATGGATTGTTTGGCGGGGTAGACTTTATTCTCAGCAAAATGACCGCTGACTATCAAAAACTACAAAACACATCATCTAAAATCCTACCCAGCATCAACACCTACGGACTTTTCTCCAGCCAGCTTAGCCCCATCCCCAATAGTTTTGGTCCTCAAGGCGAACGTCTTGAACAAGCCCTCGATCGGCTTCAACCCTTCCTCAATATTCAACTCCTCCAAAAACTGTTTGGTTCGATCGTCCTCACCGACCCAGAAGTCAAAAACTTGACCACAGTAGAAGCCAAAGTCTACCTGAAAGACAATCCCGACAACCTGGTTTCGATCCCAAACCAAGTCAAACAAGCCGTTAAAGTCGGTCAAAAAGTCGAAATCGAACTGAGCCACAATACTAAACAAGCCCTAGAAGCCTTACTCATCGGGGTCTCTCCCACAGGTAAAATATCCCATCAGTACTATCCTGACGGGATGTTTAAGCAAGTTGTGACGATCGATCCTGAAGATGCGATCGGGTCCAATGGTGAATTTTTAATTCTGCTCAGTAAAGCCCCATTAGATACGATCGATCGGCAACTAACAGAACTCTCCAATGACCTAACGCAGCGGTCTCGGACAAAGGACAATCAATCGATTAACCAAATTCTGAATCAATTACTCAGTTCCCAAGTCGCGAGAAAAGAAGGCGAATTTACCCAAGCTATTTTCTCGTTGCCGATACAGATCAAACGCTAATTGAATCGCCTTCAAGGACTTGCATAATGTCTTGAGATATTGAACGATAGATTAGGTTAAGTCTGTGTTTTCGTTGGGGTGTTCCTGTGCGTTTTTATCAGTCGTCCTTTGGATTAGTCGTATCGATCGTCCTGATGGGAGTGATCGCCCCCGTCGCTATGGCTCAGACCAGCGACACAGCACAAGCTGCCGCTAATCAAACTGCAAATCCCAAAACCTCACTGACGCAAGCCAAAGGCCATTTTCGACGAGCTGAATTCAGGCGGGCGATCGGTCTTTACCAGCAAATTGTAGCCACCCCAAATTTGGACACCGCATCAAAGCTAGAAGCGCTGACAAACTGGGCAGACATCTTACTGTGGACGGACCAAACCTCGCAGGTCGAAGACCTCCTTCAGCAAGCGCTCAAGCTGAGTCGTGAGACGGGCGATCGATCCCGTGAAGGGGACGCCCTAGCCGCATTGGGCTGGGCTTCACGCAGTAAACAAGACTATCCAAAAGCCAAGGAATTACTGAATCAATCATTGACGATCGCCCAGCAGACGGGCAATAAAAAAGGGGAAGCGCGATCGAGATTCCTATTAGGAACAGTGCAATATGTTCAAGGCGACTATCCAAATGCATTACAGACTCTCCAGTCCGCGCTGAGCGTTGCCCAAGGATCGAATCATCAAGATGAGATGACCCATATCTATACTTGGATGGCGCTCGTTGAGCGAGACCTGAAAAATTTGGAATCTGCTGCTAATTTAATTGAAAAACAGATTCTTCTCAGTCGTTCAATAGGCTATCGTGCCTCCGAATCCGATGGTCTGTTCGTCAGTGCAATGATTAAAAATGCACAGAATCAGCCGGAGCAATCCATACCGCTTTATCAGCAAGCATTAGATCTCGCTGAAGGGGCGGATAATCCATGGTTTTACTTAGTGGCTGTGCGTGAACTCGGTGGGACTTATGTTGGTCGTAAAGAACTGGATAAGGCATTGGAACTCTATCAGAAAGCTTTGGGAGTCGCAAAGACGATCGATGACGCAGCAGTGGCAGATATTACCAATCGTATCGGCGTGGTTCATACCCGATCGGCCCAGTACCCGCAAGCCTTAGAAGCCTATCAACAGGCATTAAAAACTTATCTGAAAACCGATCGAAAATCAGAAATCGCGCAAGTTTTCTCAAATATTGCTTATGTTTATAAGCAGCAAAAACAATATCCAGAAGCCAGAGAAGCTTACCAGAAAGTGCTTTTACGATACGAAGCATTAGGGAATGACGCTAAACAAGCTGAAACATTAAGTGAAATTGGATACAGTTATTTATTTCAAAGTACTATCGTACTCAATAAACAAGCTGATTATTCTCAAGCCAAAAAGCTTGCAGAACAAGGGTCAACGGTTTTCCAGAAGCAACGAATCATCGCAGAAAAACTCAACGATCGAGCGCAATTATTCTATGCACTCATCGGCATTGCCCAATCCTATGAAAAACAAGGCGGCGCGGCCTATCGTGCAGGTCAATATTTTGAAGCCTTGCCCTTAGAAGAAAAAGCTTTGAGTTTTAAGCAAGAGGCCCTGAAACTAGCAGAAGACGCGAAAAATGCTGACCTCATTGAATCAGCGCAGTATGCGATCGAGTCTAGCTACTTTGGGCTAATCAACACCTATAACGAGACGGCTCAATTAGAAAAGGCATTTGAATATCTGAAAAAAGCCCGAAAAATAGCTCAGATTACAAAAAAGCCAGGTTACGAAAAAAGATTGCTAACATATGAATTGACGCTGTATCTAGAGCTTGCAAGTTCTTACACAAATCCAGTTCAAAATGAGCAAAAGATTAAGGCATATGAACGAATCGTTGCATTATCACGCCAATTAGATAAGCCAGAAATGGAAGCTGTTTATCTCAACCTCACCGCACAGACCTATTACTTTTGGGGGCAGTACGATCGAGCTTGGGACCTTTACCAGCAGGTCTTAAAGCTTGCTCAGTCCATCAAAGATTCTCAGATGGAAAGTATCTCTTTGTTGGGAATGGGACAGATTTTATCAACCCGAGCGGATTATCCACAAGCATTAATTCTCAATCAAAAAGCGCTTGAAGTCATCCAGTCAAGCAAGTCAAGACGAGGTGAAATTGCAGCATTAAATAATATTTCCAATATTTATAAGATTACAGGCCAATATTCCAAAGCGTTGGAATTCAATCAGAAAGCTAAAGCAATTATTCAATCTCAATATGAGATCTATCAAAAAGGAGTTACCGTTGAGAGTATTCGACTCGCATGTTTAGAGTCAAATAATTTTGGAGATCAGAATTCCGATCGCGAAAAATCCAAATCAGACCTGAGTTCAGTCTGTAATGAGCCGATCGTTCTTCCGACAGGATCGATCTTTGACTTAGTGAAAAGCTCGATCGATAATTCAGCTCAAACCTTAAGGTCATCGACAGGAATTAATCTTAACAATCTAGGTACAATTTACAATAATCAAGGAGAGTATTTAAAGGCGATCGAGTTTTATCAGAAATCCTTAGAAATATCACGAGAACTGAAAGAGAAAGAAAGTGAAGCCCTGAATTTAAATAATCTTGCGGCGGTCTATAGCGATCAAGGCAATTATAGTCTTGCCCTTCCCCTAGTAGAGCAAGCGTTAGCTGTATCTATTGAACAGAAAAATCCAATTAGTGAGATTACTTATCGCTCTAATCTTGCCCATATCTACACCAGTTTTGGCGACTATCCTAAGGCATTAGCAACCTGTCAACAGGTCATCGCTCTAGCCGAAAAGCTTAAGACTCCAGGTTCTAAAGCAGTCGCTCTCCGGATGATCGGCAATCTTTATAACTATCAAGGTCAATATACTCAGGCCATTGAATTTTTACAAAAGGCGCTAACAATCGACCAAGAAATTGGCAATCCTACGGGAGTTATTATGGCTGAGGCATCCTTGAGTAAGATCTATGTCAAACTGGGTCAATCGGGCAAGGCGTTGGAATTAGGACAAAAAGCATTAGTTCGGTCAAAGGCGATCGGTTCAGGTGCCTATGAAATTGAAGCCTTACAAAACCTAGCAGAAATCTATACGGATCAAGATGATTTTCAGGCGGCGCAGGCATCATTTCAGAAGGCATTGGAACTAGCGAATAAGAGTGAAGCGATCGAATCCAAAAGCCTAATTCTCTTCGGCATGGCCAACATTAATCTGCAACAAAACCAGCCGAAACAAGCCCTCGACCTGTTCCAGCAAGCCCTCAGCATCCAGCAAAAAATCGGCGTAAAACGCGCCACCGCCCAGACCCTCAACCGCATCGGCCAAGCCCAAACCCAACTCAAGCAACCCGAAGCCCAAAATAGTCTCCAAAGCGCGATCGTCCTCGCCCAATCGATCGGCGACATTCCCACCCAAGCCAAAGCCCTCGCCAACCTCGCCGATCTGGCAACACAACAAAACCAAAATCCCCTTGCGATCGTCCTGTACAAACAATCCGTCATTCAATACGAAGTCATTCGCAAAGGACTCGCACCCCTTCCCAAAGATCAACAGGAGTCCTACACCAAAACCGTATCCCAAACCTACCGCAATCTCGCCGATCTCCTCATTCAACAAAACCGACTCCTCGAAGCGCAACAAGTGCTGGGCTTACTCAAACTCCAAGAGATCAAAGACTACAGCCCAACCACCCGAAATAGCCTGCAAGACAATGAAGTCAAGCTCAGTGAAATCGAGCAAGACATTGCTAAACGATATGGAACTCTAATCGCATTCCGTCAAAAGCTTGATCAATGTCAAGGTAAAATCAACAACGCTGACTGTGAAAAACTCGATCGCGATCGCGACCAACAAGGCAAAGCCTTCAACGACTTCCTCGCCAGCCTAAAATCACAAGTCAACGATCGTTGCCAAAAAGACCAAGCCGAAAATTGCCTCGCCCCCAGTAACAAGTTCACCAGCACCGCCAACAAAATCATCACCGCTCAACCCGGCAGCATCGTCATCATGCCCGTCGTCCTCGACAACAAAATCTGGATTCTCACCATTTCCGAGGGCGGTGTCATTACTCGCTATGAAAGCAACGTCGATCGGCTCACGCTCGGTAAAAAAGTACTCGAACTGCGCCAAGCTCTCGAAACCCCCAACTCCGACATCAAAGCACTCCAACCCACCAGCAAACAACTCTACGACTGGCTGATCAAACCGATCGAACCCACCCTCAAATCTGCTAAAACCCCACCCAAACTCATCTTCGCCCTCGATCGCGTCACCCGCTACATCCCCATGGGCGTCCTCTACGACGGCCAACAATACCTCACCCAGCGCTATCCCCTCTCCACCATCCTCTCCATCGAAACCACCAGCACCACCAAAAGCACGATCGGCAATCCCAACAGCACCAATGTCCTCGCGCTGGGATTATCCAAAGCCGTCGCCGAGTTTCGTGCCCTGCCCTCCGTCAATCCAGAGATGGCTAGTATTGTCCAAAAATCTGGGATTTATCCCGGCCAAATCCTCCTCGATCGCGACTTCACCCGCAGCAATCTCAGCAACAATTTAAAAGACCGAAATATCCTCCACATCGCCACCCACGGCAAATTTGACCCAACCCAACCCAAAGGCTCTTATTTAGTCTTAGGCAATGGCGACAAACTACCGATCGCTGACATCAGCACCCTCGATTACAGTCGCCTAGATCTCGTCGTCCTCTCCGCCTGCCAGACCGCCCTCGGCAATCCCGACCAAGACGGCACCGAAATTCCCGGCATCAGCTCTCACTTCCTGAATAACGGAGCCGCCAGCGTCATGGCCTCCCTCTGGTCTGTAGACGACTCCAGCACTGCCCTAATGATGCAAAGCTTCTACCGCAACCTCTCCCAAAACAAACCCAAAAACGAAGCCCTCCGCCAAGCCCAATTGGATTTATTAAAACTCGATACGCCAAATGCAACCAGTCAAGCGATCGGCTCTCTCCCCCGTCTCACCTTCGATGCACCGACTACACCCATTACCCAAACCACCCGCGCTCCTGGCTACAGTCATCCCTACTACTGGGCACCCTTTATCCTGATTGGAAATAGCCTTTAACCGCGAATCACAGTAATCGATCGGCCCGTTGCAGTCGTCG
>JAAFJU010000047.1 GCA_013298165.1 Synechococcales cyanobacterium bin31.maxbin.ball.101
ATCATCAGTGTAAAACGTTTAGTGCGGTGAAGTGTTTATTTGAGCTTGCAGTACAGCACCAAATCTTTGATTTTCCAAAGCTACATCGATTAGGTGAATTCTCACTAATCATATAGGACTGCTATATCCACATCGATCGCTCTTGAATGGGCCACAGGTTCATCGGATTTATCTCGATGAATTGGGGGATGTATGGTCTTTGCCTGTGCCGATTGCGGCGGTGGTGTTGACGATCGTTAAAGAAGCAGATGCCCCTGCTGTTGCAAGGCATCTATTGGAGCGGACTGAGCAGGAAACGTTTACTTCCGAAGAAAGAAGCGACATTATCGATATCGTCACCTCTATAATGGTGTACAAGTTAGCTAATTTGAGTAGAACGGAGATTAAAGCAATGTTGGGACTTGATCTGACGGTTGAACCACGGGCGATCCGGGAAGCGAAGGATGAAGGGAGAGAAGAAGGTCGGGAAGAACAGACGATCGCCCTCATCGTACGCCTTTTAGCAAAACGATTAGGACAGGGGATTGAACCCGAAACTATTTCTCAGCTCACGACGTTGAGCTTACCCACACTAGAAAATCTCAGTGAAGCATTACTTGATTTTACAACGCTAGATGATTTGGAGCATTGGTTGGCGGCGAACGGTTAACTTTGATGGGCTAGAGTTTGAGGATTATGATTGAGCCTGAGGTTAGGATTCAGAATGGGTTTTTGACGGGGATCGCAGCGACGAAGTTGTATCAGCAGTTGTGCGATCGGTTGGATTGGGATTTGCGGATGCGGGCGCGGAAGACGGCTTGCTTTGGGTTGTCCTACGATTACTCGGGGGTGAGCTATGAGAATAAGCCCATGCATGAGCTGCTGGTGCCGCTGTGCGATCGGTTGGAGCATCAGTTGGGGTTTAGGCCCAATAGCTGTCTGATTAATTTCTATGTGGATGGCCGAGATAAGATGGGGTTTCATTCCGATGAAATCGATAATCTGGAGCCAGGAACGCAAATCATTATTATTTCGTTGGGTGCGGTGCGGAAGCTGTCGTTTCGATCGAAGTCGGATTATGAGCAACGCTTGACCTATGAGCTATTGAATGGCTCGTTGCTGGTGATGAGCCAGCGGACGCAAGAGTTTTGGAGTCATGCGATTAAGCGATCGAGCGTCCTAGACGGACGGATTAGTCTGACGTTTCGGAGAATTGTAGGGGAATGATGACTTTTAAGTGAAGGTACGGAGAAAAAGAGGTCGGTTCTCAATATATTTTCCGGAAAGTAAGAGAGCTTCTCCGTAGTACTGTCTGTCGCTCCCAGAAATCAGTGATTTTTCTGAGTAAAATCTGTGACTTAGATCAGTAGTCTACTTAGAAAAGAACGGTATTCTGTGGGCGTTGGAGAGTTTTCTCTGAATAGGGAAAGCCGTTACGAATTATCTGGTCCCGCTATATTTGCAGTTTTTATAGGTTGAAAGATGCCGATCGGGTTTTCCGATCGGCATCTATATTTTGGAGATTTAGATCAACTACCGACGATCGGCTTTGCCGCCATATCTACCAGCCAGCGAACCGTTTGAGGAAATGCCATCACAATGCACAGCATCGCAAACTGTAACGCCATAAACGGCAAAGCGCCTTTGTGAATATCGATCGTCTTGACTTCTTTGGGAGCCACACTTTGAAGATAAAAGAGGGAAAATCCAACTGGAGGTGAAATGAAGGCCGTCTGTAGATTGATCGCCATCACCACCCCGAACCAAACCATATCAATTCCCAGTTTTTGAGCGGCGGGAACCAATAGAGGCATAGCAATAAAGCAGATTTCCATAAATTCTAAAAACACGCCCAGCAAGAAAACAACAATATTACTGACAATCAGAAATGCAATTTTCCCACCCGGTAACTGCAACAATAAGTCTGTGATTAAAGCTTTACCGCCTAAGGCATCAAAAATCAAACTGAAGAATGATGAGCAAAACAAAATCATTAACACCACGGAAGAGACAACGGCAGTGGCATGGGCGGAGTCAGTGAGCAGCTTCCAGTTTAATCGGCCATTCATCGCCGCCAGTCCGATCGCCCCCACAGCCCCCACGGCTCCGGCTTCCGTTGGATGTGCAAATCCGAAAAAGATGCTGCCCAGAATGACGGCAATTAGGAGGGTGGGTGGAATGACGGCTCTCAGAACTTTAAATATTAACGGCCAACCTTTGATTTGACGATCGGCTAGGGGTAATGCAGGAGCGAGTTCGGGGTTTAGAAAGGCGACAATGAGGACATAGATTGCATAGGACAAAGACAGCATCAATCCCGGAATCAAAGCACCTAAAAACATATCGCCGACGGGCACATTAATCTGATCGCTCAAGACCAATAGCACCAAACTCGGAGGAATCAACTGCGCCAAAGTCCCCGACGCCACAATCACCCCCGTCGCCAGTCGTTTATCATAGCCATAGCGAATCATGGCAGGGAGCGAGACCATCCCCATAATGATCACCGTTGCCGCGACGACTCCCGTGGTCGCCGCCAGTAACGTCCCCACTAGAATGACACCTAAGGCCACACCGCCCCGCAATGGACCTAGGACAATTCCGATCGTTTCCAGCAATTCCTCAGCTAGTCCCGACTTCTCTAAGACACAGCCAAGAAAAACAAAAAATGGAATGGCCAATAGTGTGAAATTCGACATGGTGCCGAACCAGATATTGGACAAGGTAAACAGTCGTTCAGCATCAAAAGCTCCCACGAGCCACCCGAGAAACCCAAAGACTAATCCCGTTGCTGCAAAGGAAAACGACACGGGGTAGCCACTCATCAAAATGACAAAGAACCCGACAAACATTGCGATCGCCAACCATTCAAATCCCATACCCATTCTCCTTATTCCAGCGGTAAATTCTCAATGTCCGGGGTCAAAATCTCAGCTTCGGTCCCATAGCCCTTAACAATGGCCAAGTACTTAATCGCCTGAGAAATGGCCTGAGCGAGCAATGTCGCAAATCCAAACAACAACATGGTCTTAATGGGCGCACGGGGCAAACCATCCGCATCGGAAGAGACTTCCCAACTTCCCCAAGTGCCATCGGGGAGATAGCCCCAAGAATCGAGCACGGCGTCAATGGTGACGCACCAACCCAAAATACAAAAGGGAATCAAAAAGAACAACGTCCCAATCAAATCAACCCAGGCGCGCTGCTTTTCGGTCCACTCGCCATAGAGAAAATCGACGCGCACGTTTTCTCCATGTTTTAAAATATAAGCAAAGCCACAAAGGAACATCATTGAAAATAGATACCATTGCAGTTCGATTAGCGCATTGGACGATAATTGAATCCCAATCATCCCTCCCACTCGCCTTGCCACCACGTTATAAAACCCGATGGCGATCGTGGCCAAAATCAATCCTGTACTCCAGTGACCGATCGTATCGGTCATGCGATCGATTCGCCGAGATAGCGTTAGCAGAAAGCGAATGTGGGAGGCGGTGATGAAGTCTCTCAAAATGATTAATACGCTTTAAGGGATATGGACAGAATTAGTTTAAATCAATTCTGCGATCGATACTACAGGACTATCCCAGGACATCTTGGCTCAGAATTAGCTCTAGTTTTGATCGAAGGATGTCCTAGGTGTCCTTAAACCTAATTAGCCGGGACGTGTGATTTTCATCATTTGGTTGCCGCCGCGTTGGAACTCGTAGGGGACATTGTCGATCGAGACGCTGTAGCCTTTTTGCGATAGGGCTTCCATAATGGGATCAACATAGGGCGATCGATCGCAGTTCAGTTTCAGCAATGGGAAAATTCGGAGTTCCTGAGAGACTCGCAGGAGTTCTTCAATAGAGGCTAGATGAAACTCAAGGGTAAATTGATCTGAATACAAAAACAACAAATGCGAACAGAGACAGAGATCAAACTGCCGATCGGCAAAACTCAACTCTGGCAAAGACTCAGCCCGATAACGATCCTCTTTTTTTCCCAGTTCATAATCCACCAAGAAATCTTCCATGGCACCCATCCGGGCTTTGCCAAGTTCTTCAATAGTTTTGAATACATTCCAGACGTAACTGTCGGGCTTGAGCTTAAGCTGGGACATCACGGTGGTGTAAGTGTCTTGAACACGCTGCCGAATTTGCTCATCTGAAAATTCATACACGGGGTCGATCGAGACCACCCGATGCCCCTGCTGTTTCATCTCCGCATTAAAGCTGGCGGGACCATCCCCACAGCCCAAGATCGTTCGTTGCAAATCCTCCTCCGTCAAATCAAACATCAGTTTGTATTCAGCTAAGGTGCGGCCCCAAGGGACAACTTTGTTAAGTTTCATGACTCGATCGACGTTCCTACGTGAAGTTAACTATTTCAAATCTCACCTGCGATCGTACAGCAATCTGAGAACAAATCTCTCTCATGGGATTGCTATTGTGTCTGCGATTGCATCACGATCGTTACATTATTTGAAATATGTACTCTCAATGCCTATTTAACCTGTCATTCGTTCCAAAGAATCAACGAAACATTCCGCATCCAACAACCACATCCTTACATCACTCGCAAACATTCTTCAACAGACAATATTTCATCATCATCGTGACTCCGCTGCTTCTCAGCCCAAAACTCATCGGACCAAGCCACAAAATCAGGATCATCTTTCAGAGCACCCACAAATTTCATCGCAGGATGTTCTGCGGGCTTAACACATAGCGTTGAATGAGTTGGCATCACCTCGATCGTCGTCGATGGCTGCGTGATGTCTGGCAATGTTGCAGATAAGGCGATCGTTGAACTCATAAAATTCTCTCCTTCAATCCGATCTATAAAACCTTAATCCCAATTATAGACGATTTAAGGCTTGTCACGATTGCACCATGACCTTTCAAGCTGAAGGTAGACGATCGGTTTTAATCACCCTAAACACACTTAAAAGCATATAAATGTTGAAGGAAGCAAACACAATGATTTGATGAATCGGTAGTCTTCGACTCACAACATATTCTGCACCTAAATATAAAACAGGAAACGTGAAAAGCATACAGACTAGTAGTTCTATCACAGCCTTTAAGAATCGAGCCTGTAACAGAAGCGAATCATATTCACCAAATATCAGAGAGAATACTTGAGAAATAGGTTTGCATCGATCGAGCAAGCAAAACAACAAAATGCTCATTGCAGAAAACATCGCAGACAAGCCAAAAAAATTAATGTTGGTCAGAGCAAGAACCAGAATTTTTAAAATCACATGAGGGAGTTCGGATGCGAGAATAATCTTGTCATTAGGAAGGTAAAACTCCTTAGAAAGAGATTGATGATAATTAAATGTTTTATCAATTATCCATAGCGCAACGATCGATAACACCAATGGATTGAACAAGCTCTCAATCACCTGTGCCACGCCAGAACCCTGCCGAATCAGATTCGGCCCGATATCACTCGACAAATTAAGCGTCGAAAAACTGACGGCCATCCACTCTAAAGCAATTCGCACCAGATTATTAGCAAGGAAAATAAGCACGACCAAAGCTCCCAGAGTTTTAGGTTTGGGGTCCGATCGTTTGTCATTAAATCGTCTCATCGCAATCCACAAACTGCCGAACCCAACAATCCCACCTGAGGATTTAAAATCAAATGAACAGGCACGGCTTCTAAAAGCGATCGCATTCGTCCTTTATGCAAAAAGGCTTTCATAAACAATCCCTCTTCAATCAATGGCAATAATTTCGCCGCAATGCCTCCTGCAATATACAAACCGCCATTAGGCAATAGTTTCAGTGCTAGGTTTCCCGCCTCTGCACCATAGGCTTCAATAAACATTTCCAAAGTTTGCAAACACAGTGGATCGCCCTGTTCCAATGCCGCCGCACCAATCACCGCACCGGGATCAATGGTCTTCGCAGGCAATCCCATTTCCGATTCCCATTGATGAATCGCTTGACTGACCTCGGGGCATTCCTTCGCCGTTCCCCGATCGCGCAAGAACTGATAGATCGAAACCACTCCCTGCCCCGACACCACCCGTTCCACCGACAACCGATCGACCCCAAACTTCGCCATCAAATAGCGCGACAACTGAAACTCCAATTCCGTACGCGGCGCAAAATCCGCATGGCCCCCTTCGGAACTAAACACCTGATACCCAGAAGGCCCATGAATTAAAAATCCCTGCCCCAATCCCGTCCCCGCCCCAATCACCGCGATCGGCGCTTCAGCCTCAGACTCTCCCACATTCAACGTCACCAAATCCTGGTCCTGCAATCCCAACACCCCATAACCCACCGCCGCAAAATCATTAATTAACGACACCTTGGGAATGTGTAACTCCTGCGCCAGCCGATCGCCCTGAAGTTTCCAGCCGAGATTCGTCACATTTGACGTATTCTTCACCACCGGACCCGCAATCCCAAAGCAAGCGCGTTCAATGTTGACGATCGGCCCTAGAGCCACCGCCGCTTCCTTGAGAAACTGTTCAACGATCGGCACCAGATCTGGATAGCCCGCGCTCGGATATTTGGCTTCAAACAAACTGACAATCTGCGTCGGCGATTGGGCTTGGACGAGGCGGAGAATCGTTTTGGTGCCGCCGATGTCACCTGCGATGAGAAGCGTCATGAGTTCTGATGATGGATGGGAGGGTTTGAAGATTTTAGATCATGACACAGGACACCGTGACAAAATGAACACATCGAATAAACCCCTAGTGATTTTGTCTGCAAAACCCCATGAATCCCGCGATCGCCGACCTCCGCAAGGACTACCAACTCCAAGCCCTCCTAGAATCCGACGCAAACCCGGATCCCTTTGTCCAATTTGGCACCTGGTTCGATGCTGCCGTCGCCGCCCAGCTTCCCGAACCCAATGCCATGACGATCGCCACCGCCACCCCTGACGGCATTCCCTCGGCGCGAATTGTGCTGTTGAAAGCCTTTGACGATCGGGGCTTTGTCCTCTTCACCAACTATGACAGCCACAAGGGGAAAGAGTTAGAAGCCAATCCCAACGCCGCCTTAGTCTTCCTTTGGACCGAACTAGAACGTCAAGTGCGAATTCAAGGCCGTGTTGAAAAGATTTCTGCTGAGGAGTCGGACGGATATTACTACAGCCGTCCCCCCGGCAGTCGTCTCGGCGCATGGGCCTCAAATCAAAGCGAAGTCGTCGCCAATCGCAGCATTTTAGAAGCTCGTCTCGCCGAATTAAACGCCCAATATCCCGACAGCGACATTGCACGGCCACCGCACTGGGGCGGGTTTCGGGTGATCCCCACCATGATCGAATTCTGGCAGGGCCGATCGAGTCGGTTGCACGATCGACTGCGCTATCGCAAGAGTGATCACGGCTGGACGATCGATCGGCTTTCCCCCTAACTCACCTCACCGCTCTGGCCCCCAAACCCCCAATTCTGGGGGCTATGAATGTTAATCTGTAATTCTGCTGTGTCGGCTTGTAGCCATTTCTAACAACCCCTCAAATTCCCTTCGGAGCCGTTCTCATGTATCTCACTTGGTTAGACAGTAATTCTTGGTTGATTGAACTGGGCGAAGGCGACAAAACCCTGCGGATCTTGATGGATCCTTGGCTGGTGGGGGATTTGATGTTTGGCAGTGCGAAGTGGTTCTTTCGCGGGTTTCGCAAGAGCGATCGGGCCATCCCTGAAAATATTGATTTGATCCTATTGTCCCAGGGACTCGAAGACCACGCCCATCCCGCAACCCTAAAAGCCCTCGACAAATCCATTCCCGTCGTCGGATCGCCCACTGCCGCTAAAGTCGCCCAAGCCCTCGGCTTCACCCAAGTCACAGAATTGAAACACGATCGCGTCTTCACTATTGATGGCAAGGTCAAAATTCAAGCCCTAGAAGGCTCCCCCGTCGGTCCTGGAGCCAAGGAAAATGCCTACGTGATTAAGGACTTGGTTCAAGGCACGACGCTCTACTACGAACCCCACGGCTACCACTCCCCAGAACTGAAAAAACTCGGGGCGATCGATGTGGTCCTCACACCGATGATTGACTTGAAACTGCCGATCGTGGGCGCGTTCATCAAGGGCACTGAAAGCGCCTTGGAATTGGCGCAATGGGTCAAGCCTCAGGTGATGCTGCCCACGGCAGCGGGCGGTGACATTGATTTTGAAGGAATCTTGATTAAGATCCTCAAAGCCGATGGCGGACCGACGCAACTTCAGGAACAGCTACAGGCCAAAGGTCTCAAAACCCGCGTCCTTGAACCCACACCAGGGGTGAGAACGGCGATCGTGTTAGAACCGCTCGCCGCTGCGATTTAGGATTCGATCCAATGCAAAAATCCCCGAAACTCCACTTGCAGAGTTTCGGGGATTTTCAGTTTCTTGGCATTCTCTAGGCCGATCGCAGCATTTTCGAGTAGGTTTGCTGGATTTCTTTCAGCGTCGTCTCTTGCTTGAGAGGCGTTTCATGGCGCAGGACAGCGTCGGGGAGATTCCAAGAGAGCTTCGTCACCTTGAGCTGATCACAGGGGAAAATCAGCGTATTTTCGCTATGGCCGTAGGAAGCTTTCACCTGGTCTACCGTCTGGGGCAACACCCCCACCAACAACGCGAGAACTTCCGACGGTAGACTCATCACCACGGCCCGTCCGAAAAATTCTTCTAAACCAGCCAGTAACTTATCCACCCGATCGGCGGGATTTTCTTGGTCGGCAATGCGATAGAGCCAACGACTCCACTGGATCCGGAGTCCATAGGCACGGGAGCGATCGCTGGCATTATGAGTTGCCACAATATCTGGGCATCCGATGGCAATAACGGCTTTGTAAGGCTGCTCTACGGGGCTACAAAGGGCCGCGCCGGGACCTGCGAATTCAGCGTGAAATTCTTTGCACAAAATAAGGCCGCTTTTTTTGTGTTCACCCACCATGAGGAGTGGTGCTACGGCTTCCATCGGCGAAGCTGGCGTGAGGTGAGTCACGCTGGGTCGAGCCAAGAGAGAAGACAATGTGTTCACGGGCGGTTTTCCTGTGTAAGGATTGTCCTGAACAGAATCTGAAGGTTAAGCCAATACGTCGGCGTTAACTTCAGCCATCCTGCTGAGGGCAAAGTGCTACTACGCCTCTAATCCTAGGCCAGTGACACAGAACCGATCGATTTGTAAGGATGTCTTTGCAATAACTATAAATTACTTGACCCTATTTTAAAGAATCTTAGAATCTTACGGATAGAGAGATAGAACCCTTGAAGGAAAGGCACGGATTTCAAACCAATCGCAGGCAGTGCTGTTTTTTGGTAGGCAACAAAATTAATAAAAGAGAAGCAAAGTCAGACATAAGCCGGGTTCTGTTCTAGGAAATCTGCAAGCAGACCTCCCAGGGCGGTTATCTATCTGGATCATGAGTTACCCCATGTCTCAAGCGGTACTTTGCTGAGCGAACCCAGCAATCTGGAGCCGGGAAAAAACCAACCATTGCTCCGACGACCTTGCACCCAACCGGGGTTTACCGAGCCAGTTCCTCACGAAACTGCTGGTGCGCTCTTACCGCACCTTTGCACCCTTACCCGGATTTTGGATTTTAGATTGGCGATTGGGGATTAAATCCAAAATCCAAAATCCAAAATCCAAAATTGCTCGGGCGGTATTTTTCTGTGGCACTATCCTCACGATCGCTCGCACTGGGCGTTACCCAGCAAGTCTGGTCTTTGGGGTGCCCGGACTTTCCTCAGAAGATGTCGCCATCTTCCGCAACTGCCTTCGCTGACTTTGCTTCGTTTGTAAGTCTAGGCGAATTTGGCGGCGATTTGTTCCCGGTTGGCTCTGAAGAGAGGAGATTATTCGGGGAATTGGCTCGATCGGACTTCGTTGCAGTAGGTTTCGATCGCTTTGATCATCGTGGTCCGAAGGTTGGCATAGGCTTTGGAAAATGGGGGACTCCAGGTGCCCATGCCCAACATATCGCTGGTGACAAGGACTTGGCCGTCGCAGTGAACGCCCGCGCCAATGCCGATCGTGGGAATGGAGACGGTTTCGGTGATGGTTTTGGCCAGGTCTGGCGGGATATGTTCGAGGACCATGGCGAAGGCTCCGGCTTGCTCTAGGGCGATCGCTTCGGACAAGATTTTGTGCTGGGATTCTTCGGTTTTGCCCTGTTGCTTAAAACCCAACTGATTCACTGACTGCGGCGTCAGTCCAATATGTCCCATGACGGGAATGCCCGCCTGGACGAGTTTTGCGATCGTTTCTGCCATTTCGGGGTAGCCGCCTTCGAGCTTGACCGCATTTGCGCCGCCTTCCTTGAGGGCAAGTCCAGCCGATCGCATGGCCTGTGTGGAACTTTCCTGATAGGTCAAAAAGGGCAAGTCCATCACCAGAAACCCATGCTTCGTCCCTTTCCGAACCGCTTGGGTATGGTGGATCATTTGCTCTAGGGTGACAGGCAAGGTGGTGGCATGACCCAAAATCGTCATCGCAAGAGAGTCTCCCACCAAAATTAAATCTACCTTGGCTTCATCTAAGAGACTGGCGATCGAAAAATCCCAGGCCGTCAGCGCTGTAATCTTTCGCTGCTGCTGTTTCCATTGACGAAAATTCTGAAGTGTAACCGCCATTGGGTAAGACCGTAGATTGAACTCCTTCAATTAAAACAGAGCGGTTGATTTTAACGATCGGGATTTAACGATCGGGATTTGGGTAAATGCGGCTGCGATAGTCATTCAGACTGACCCAGGCCAAGCCTTCTGTGGTTCCCACCCAGACTTTGTTGCCCGTATCCGCAGAGAGGGCTAGGACTCGGCTACTGGGCAATCCGGCGATTTGACCCACCACAGCACCATTGTAGGGATTGAGCCGGACTAGACCCGAATTGGTTCCGACCCAGACACTGCCGACCCGATCGAACCGCAACGCCAGGACATCCTGTTCTTCCATGGACTTCACCGTGCGGATGGTGCGGCCTAGGTTGGCTTTGATTTCCTGGAGTCCAGCGGGAGTCCCAGCCCAAATCGACCCATGGTTGTCAGCGGCTAAGGCTTGTACGGAACCACCGGGGACTTTTTCGAGGACGTTCATGAGGTAGCCCGAGGCCGTGTCGATTTGCACCATGCCTTCTAGGGTGCCGACCCAGAGATGGCCATTTTTGTCGATCGTCATGGCGTTAGCACTCACCCCCGGCAAGTCCTGAATTGTCGTCATCAGCAAGCCTTGATCCGGACTAATCATGGCAATGCCCTTATCGGTCCCGACCCAGAGATAGCCTCGCTTGTCGATCGCGAGGGACAGCACTCGGTTTGAGGGGAGGGAAAAGTTTTGAGCGGTGACTTTTTTGGTTTTGGGATCAATGCGGACGATGCCTTCGTAGGTGCCGACCCAGATGCGACCGACTTTGTCTTGGGCTAAAGCTCCCGTTAAGCTGCTGGGAATGGGGACGCGGGCGAGAATTCTTCCAGTATTCGGATCCAGTTGCGTCAAGCCTTTCCAACTGCCCACCCACAGGTTGCCGCTGTAGTCCTGAAGCAGGGTGGAGATGCGGTTGTCTTTGTTGGCAGATTGATCGCCGGGAATGGGAATGCCCACGGGCGGCGGAGCGTCGTTGGGGTAGGTGGGGACGGGGTCGTTAGGGAAGCGTGGGGTTTTGATCGGGAGGGGGATGGCGATCGCGGCGCTGACCAGCAAGGTATTCAGGAAGAGCGTACTGGCCAAACCCGCGACGATCGTCGTTAGTTTCACGTTTGTTTTAATCACGTTTGTTTTAAGTAAGCCAACCATCCCAACGTCCTCTTCTGCAATGTCTCTAAGTCTGCGTCTATGATACTGACGATTCCATGAAGTGCGCGGGATGATTTCGGCGGGGGTGTGGTGTGAGCAAGATTACCGAAGGGAAGGCGATCGTGACGATCGGCAATGCTTTTTATCGTCCCCATAGTCAAACCTCACGGGATTTAGGTGTGTTGGCGGGATCGGTTTATAAATCTCAGATGGGTCAGCTTCGAGTCCTGGATGGGATGACGGGTTGTGGACTGCGGGCGTTGCGCTATGGCTTGGAGGCGGGAGCGGATTTTGTCTGGGCGAATGATGGGGATCCGGAGATTGGGGCGGTGCTGTCGCAAAATTTGTCACAATTACCTGCCGATCGCTATCGCATCACCCACGAAGCCGTGAATCGCGTGTTTTGGCATTGTGCGATCGATCGGGACTATTACGATTTGATTGACTTGGATTCCTTTGGTCATCCGGGGGCGATCGTGGCGGATTGTTTGCAGGCGGTGCGTTATGGTGGGTTGATCTATTTGACCAGTACGGATGGCAGGACGATTTCGGGGCATTTTCCCCAGGATAGTTTGCGCCTGTATGGCACCTATAGTCGAGTGCATCCCTGCGTTCAGGAACATGCGTTGCGGATGTTGATTGGGAGTTTGGCACAGCAGGCAGAGCGGCTGGGATTGCATGTGGTGCCTGTGTTTTCGCTGTATGCGGGTCAGATTTATCGCGTGATGGTTCGCGTGGTTCAGAAGCTGCCCAAAAATCGATTTGATCAGAGCTATGGTTTTGTGGGTCATTGTCCGCAGTGCGGAGATTATCGGGTTCCGGATTGGCGTTATCTCAGTCGGGCAAGCTGCGATCGGCATGAGAAACCAGTACCGCTAACGTTGGCGGGTCCCCTTTGGATTGGGCCATTGCACGATCGCACGATGATTAAATCCATGATCGATCGCGCCCCCAGCCTGGATTTAGCTGATCAAATTCCGCTGTTAACGCTGATGCAGGATGAAGCGGAATTGCCACCCTATCATTTTCCCTTGGCGGAAGTGGGGCGACGGGGAAAAATGGATATTCCACCTCGCGATCGGTTGATTGAGGCATTGGTTCGATCGGGGTATCGGGCAACGGCGACACATTTACAGGGTTCGGCAATTAAGACGGATGCGCCGTTTGGGGTGGTGTTGGAAACGGCTCAGTCTCTATCCCATTAAGTTATCCCATTAAAATGGGGTCGAGGATTCCAGTGTTAGCCATTGGTGATGATGGTAAATCGTGCAATGTTTGGCATGAAGATGAAGCCGATCGGGACCAGATTGACTCCCATTAACGCTCCTATTGCCGTAGAGCCGATCGCCCAAAATGGGATTATTCAATCCTTGAGCATCCGCCATATGGACCCGAAGTTGATGTGTTCGGCCAGTAATCGGAATGAGTTCGAGGCGCGATTCGATGGGGTTAAGAACACGATATTGGGTGGTGCTGGGTTTACCTCGATCGGAGTTCACAGATTGGTAAGGGCGCTGGGCTGGATCACCCCAGAGTGGCAAATCAATCAATCCAGACATTTGTTTTATAGGCTTTTCTAGAATGGCTTCATAGATTTTTTTGACGCGATGTTGGCGTAATTCTTGCTGAAGGGCTTTGAGAGTTTCGGGAGATTTGGCGCAGATGAGAATGCCAGAGGTATCTTGATCTAAGCGATGAATCGGCGCAATCCAAGCATAGGTTTGCTGCAAATATCGAACCACACTGGCCTGCCGATCGCGAGATCTCCCCGGCACTGAAAGCAGTCCTGCAGGTTTATCAATTACTAATACATCATGATCTTCATAGAGAATCCCAAAGGATTTTTGCAGCGGGGGTAGTTCAATGTTCTGAAGATGATCGTGAAGCTGCTGGGAAAGCTGTTGACGTTCTTGATGAATGGCTTGAATGCGTTGATTGGCCGTTTGTACGATCGTTTTCAGGGGCACTAAGCAGGCATCCCGATCGCGTTTAAAGTTGCGTCGAAGGATTCCATCTTGTTGACTTTGCCGATCGAGATCAAAGGTTCGATCGGGATAGATTAAGCGTTGCTGATTTCTAAGCTGTTTGCGTTCCTGCTGCTCTTGCTGAATCTGTTGCCACTGTTGTGAAAATAACGTTGTCATCTCTGCAAATTTTTGATGCTCTGGCAGATTTTTTAACGTAATCAATTCTTGTTTAAGACGATCGAGTTGCTTTAGAAGATCGAGTTCATCAGGAGGAAAGTTCATACTCAGAGATGTCGGAGGTTATGCCGTAGGAGGGAACTTTAAGGAACAGATCAGAAAGTAGAATATAGATTATCCTACTTCACTTTTTACATCCCTAATTCAAATTCCTGGTTTATGAAAAACTCTACTGTTTCTGCGTCAAGAACGACACGAGACTATCAGGATCGCTGTCCGATTTGTAACAATCTCAGCCAGCGCAAATTTCAGAAATATGACCATTGGATTCGGGAGTGCGATCGTTGTCAGCACCAGTTTGTAGAGGTCATGCCGACGATCGACCATGCTGAAAAAGTATACGGCGACGATTACTTCTATGGTGGTGCAGCGGGATATCCCGATTATTTGGCAGAGGGGCGCTTAATTCGCGATCATGGCCGACGCTATGGCAAGATTTTGTCGAAGTACATGGCACCGGGGACGATGCTGGATGTCGGGGCGGCGGCGGGGTTTGTGTTGAGTGGGTTTGTCGATCGGCATTGGCAGGGCGATGGGATCGAACCGAATGGTCAAATGGCCGCTTTTGGTCGAGAGCAATTGGGTCTGAATGTGCAGGCGGGGACGCTGGAAACGTTGGCGCAGGTGCTGCCGGGGAAGACCTACGACTTGGTCAGTATGATTCAGGTATTGCCGCATTTTTATGATTTGCATGAGGCATTACAGTCCGCTGCCGCTGTGACCAGACCGGAGGGCTACTGGTTAATTGAAACCTGGAATCGCAAGAGTCTCAGCGCCAAGATTTTCGGGAAGGGCTGGCATGAGTACAGTCCGCCGAGTGTACTGCATTGGTTTTCACCGGAGGATCTACAGCTCTTGGCTCGGCAGTATGGGTTTGAAATGGTAGCTCAGGGTCGGCCGCAGAAGTGGATTGCGGGTGCGCATGTGAAGTCTTTGTTGGGCTATAAGTTGGATGCGATGCTGGGGGGGCGGTGGTTGAAGGCGTTGTTGCGCTTGATTCCCGATCGCTTGCGCTTGCCCTATCCCGCAGAAGATTTATTTTGGATGTTGTTGAGGAAGGTTGATTCAATCGATCGGCGCAATCCTTGATCAAACTGCTCCGTCCTATTTTAAAGACCTGGATCTACTGAATTGAGATCTCCCAATTCTTTGGGGATGAGGGCTGGGTCACAATAAGCCATGGATTTACCATAGAAATAATCTATGGTAAATCCATGGCTTATTTCTATGGCTTTTAGCTACTGATGTATAGAAAGTAACAAGATGAATGAGATAAAGAATGATAAAGTCTTACCCAGATTAAAAGTTAATGGGTTAGCTATGCGAACCTCTTATACTCAATTTTTATGCTCAATATTGTATAGAGAGTCTTCTTGGGATCAAGGAGTAAGTGATGAGTTCGTTCAGATTAGATCCAAAGTATCTTGCGTTTCAGGTGACGCAGGAAGTCTTCTACCAACTTTTTTATGGAAGAAACGATCGATTAGCCCGTAAGTTTGAAAGCATCGTAGCAGCTTGGGAAACTCGTCGCCGTAGAAGTGATGTTCCCGTATCCAGCACCATCTGGGAAACTGAATATTCTGGCGAAAAATGGAACTTCCTAGAGAGTATCAATGAATTGAGTCGCTACAGTGTGATTGCGGGTTATATTTCCTATCTCAAGCCCCAAGCGGCAGTCTTGGATATTGGCTGCGGAGAGGGGATTCTTTTCGATCGCTATCAAGGCCATGGCTACTCTAACTACTTAGGCGTTGATATTTCTCAAGTGGCGATCGATCGTTTGGCCGATCGGCAAGATGCAAAGACTCGTTTTATACAGGCGGATGCAGAAGCGTTTGAACCCACTGAATTGTTTGATGTGATTGTCTTTAATGAGTCACTATATTACTTTCATCGTCCCCTGATGGGAATGAAAAAGTACTGTCATGCGCTGAAGCCAAACGGGCTGATCATCGTATCGACCTTCAATACGTCCTCTAGGGGAAAAGCGATCTTACGCAAACTTAAAGAACAATATCGTGTTTTGGATGAGACCGAAATTTCACATCGTCCATCATCAATGTCATGGACCTGTACGGTCTTCAAGACTTAATTCGATGTAACTCAGATCTTGCAGCAGCCCTTAAGGTTGGTGCAAGATCTGAGTTGGAACGGACTTCGCCTTCAAGAGCGCCAAATTTCATTCCGGCGCGGATCGGGAACGAAGCTTTAACGAGCGACCAATCCATTGATGGTTGTAGGAAGACTCGTCAGTGTGGGTGCGGGTTTTAGACTGCCGTTTGATTCAATTTTGAAGTTTGAAATCGTGCCATTGCGGGAATTTAAAGAACTGAGGAATTGACCATTACGACTAATAATCAGATCGATCGGACCACTACCCGTCCCCGTATTTGCAGTCACACCATCGGCCGTAATTCCAGTCAATGTCCCATTGGGCTTAATGGCAAAGCCAGTAATGGTCCCACTGGCGGTATTACTCACGTAGGCATAGCGTCCATTCTTTGAAACCACCACCCAGCAAGCGGCCAGTTGATTAGCCTTAGCGGCGGCGGTGATGGATTTGAGTTTGCTATTGGATAGAATGTCGTAAGACGAGATGGAGCTGATATTGGGAGGACCACCTGCGGCTTCAGAGACGAGTAGATTGCCGCGCCGATCGAAGGCAAACCCAAAGGGCGTGTTGGCATTGGATGGATTGCTGATCCGATCGCCTAGATATCCATATTTGATCGGAAATGTGGAAATAACATTGGTAGCTTTTTCCGTCACGACCATCGTGTCACCATTGGGGCTAAACCGAATCTGGGCCGGAGCTGTGGCTTTCCCACTGAGGGCACGGCGGGAATTGGGAATAGGATGGAGTTTGCCATTGTCTTTCAGATAAAATCCCGTGACATCATCACTACCTGCGTTTAGGACGTAGACAATATCATTTTGCACTGTCACGCTGACTGGACGGACACCACCGGATGCAATTTTGCTGACGAGTTTAGGTTGTCTATTATTAAATTTCAACACCGAAATCTCATTGCTGCCTGCATTCACCGCGAGCAGAAATTCTCGGTTAGACGTTAAGACCAGACCACTTTGATTTCCGAGTCCTCCGCCCGATCCTTTGCCCCCTGTGGAGACTGTGCCGATCGGTTTGAGAGAGCCATCCCGCATTTGGTCGAAGGCGAGGATTTGGTTGTCGGCGGTGGCGTTGCTGGCGGTGTAGAGGCTGCCGATACGATCGGATGCTTCATTATTTTGATTGGCTGTTGCACGGTTAGAAGCCAGTGCAGAGATGGAAATAGTCGCAGCAAATAAGCCGCACAGGAAGAGACGACGGTTGTTCATAATTGGTTATGTGTGATTTGAAGATTGGTAATTACAATGCTGTGATGATGCGATCGTTTTTCAGCGTTGTAATTGAGATACACGGGAGATTAGAAATTGGATTGGTTTGTTTAGATCTTCTCCCCACTCATCACCATTTCTCCCGTAGGCTGAGACTCCGTTTGCTCCGGCTCAACTGTAATCACAACCTGCGTTGCATTGCTCCAGCGGCTTGCCGGAATTTGCATCAACACCTGACCATTGGCTTCAGGCACAAACTGAATGCAGGCTACTTTTTGATTATTGACCACAGCCCATAGGTGATAGACCTTTCCTGCGGGAGGCTGAGGCATTTTCTGAACGGCTAAAATCGCCTGATTCTGCTCGGGGGCAATGATGACATTCCCCGAAGCCCCGGATACCCCTCCACTTCCAGTCATGGTTAGCATTCGACGGCCCGATCGCTGCGCGGATGCAGCAGACTCTTGATACCGATCGCCCCCATTTGATTTTGCAATCACTTGTTCTTGCATTTCACGAAGACGTGCTAACTCTTGTCGCGTTGCAGAAAATTCTTGCTGCAATTGATAGGACTGTAATCCCAATGCCGCGATCGCCGCCGCCGCAACCGTTCCAGCCAGCGCAAACCAGCGGTTTTGCACTTTGCGCTGGAGTGATTCACGATTGTTGTTAACGGGGATTGGGCGGGTGCGATCGGGCAAGGCCGCGAACAGATCGGTTTTGATCTGATCTGGAACAGGGATATCTTCTAACCCCAAAGGCAGTAAACCCAACGTAAGTTTTAATGCTTCAACTTCGACGATCGCCTCTGGATGCGCTTCTAAATACTGCTGCACCAAGATCATATCGTCAGATGACAAGTCACCCAAAACGTAACCCGCTAATAATTCAGACCAAGGCGTATCCGATGAGAAATTTGAGAAGTCAGGAATGTTGTTCATGGTGCTACTCCGCCCAATCCTTGAGTAGTTCGCGTAGTTTTAAAAGTCCTTGTCTAGATCTTGATTTCACGGTACCGAGAGGGACTCCGGTTTTTTCAGTAATATCCGACTGAGAAAGTCCCTCATAATAGGCCATTTCCAACACCTGACGCTGTGCATTGGGAAGCTCTGCCAGTGCAGCTTTGACCCGCCCAGACAGCTCTTCTAGCGCAACTCGATCGAGGTTTGGATTATCTCCTAGATTGCCTCCATTGTCTGGCATGACCATGCGTCCAAAGCGTTGAACTAACTGTTGCTGAGACTTCAAGCTTCGCAATCGGTTAAGGGCTTGCGATCGGGTCATAACGGACAAAAATACCGCAATAGAGGCCCGATCGGATTGATACTTATCCGGCTGATTCCAAAATGCCAGAAAAATTTCCTGTGTCAAATCCGCCGCCGCTTCTGGATTCATTAAAATCCGCAATGCCAGCTTATACACAAGACCGCTGTAACGATCGTAAAGGACCTCCAGCGCCGCCCGATCGCCTTGCTGAATCCCCAAAACAAGATCACAGTCTGGTTTTTCCCGAAGCATGAAAGAAACCATAGAAGTTCAACGTGACAATAGTCGAAAAATAAATGCGCCCTGTCTTCGACCTAATTTAAGTTGGCATACCCAAACGTCGCATTAAACTGCTTACACCAAATCACGGCTGTTTTAAAGGTAGCGACATCAGTATCAGCGGGGATCGCATACATTTGACTGCCTTCGACTTTCTTCAGGCGTCCGAGATTGACGTAGTTCTCTTTCTTGTAGTCTTTAGGGGTGGATTGGCGATGCAGAATGACGTACAGATCTGGACCCTTATCGCTTTTAAAAGCACTGTCAAATTTCAGATATTTCTTACCGTTCATCATCACGACCTTAGCCATGCCTGCGGTCGGATGCTCCGATGCCACAAAACTACCACTGGCGATCGTCTTATCCATTTTGTCCATTTTCTCCATGGACGGCTTAGGCTTCATCATTGTATCGGCCTGGACCGCTTTTAAAGTAGCAGAACTGGCGATCGTCACTACAGCCGTAAAGATCACAGCATTGAGAAGAGTCAATCGTTTCATAAATTTTTCTCCGGTGAATTATAGCCTTCTATTTAAGGTACACGCCTCACCGCAAACTGGATTTATTTTAAATCTCCCAATTTAACAACAGTCCGGATAGAGTTTCGGTCAGTCAACCCCTGAGATAACTGAATCAGATGGGGGGGACAATCACTCTCAGCCTTAATTCAACTGGACCTGCATTTCCTGAAGTTGGATGACAGTTAATCCGGTGATTTCAGCGATCGTTTCCAGATCAAGATTTTTTCTGAGCATATTGAGCGCAATTTCAACTTCTTTACTTTTTGCTCCGCGCTGTTCAGCCATGCGTTCGATCGTAGTAACATACTTCATCTCTCTAGCCTCCTCAAAAGCTTTCAGGTCCGTTTGAAACTCCCGCTCCAAGTCCTCAGGCAGATTCATCATCCAGTCGAGGAAATTGTTCAATTCCAGTATAGCCTGTTCCCCATAGCCTCGATCGTACAACATGGTCACAAGCTGCAATTTCCAATTTTTCCGCTCTCTTGGCTTGTTATGGGTCGCCTTCGTCTTCAGGTGCGCCATCACGACCACTGCGAAAGGATTTTGGCTCGCTTCCAAGTCCGCCCAATGAGGTTCATAATCGATCAACTTGACGATCGGAAACTCAAAGTGAGTCGAGCAACCCCACAAACCATCTTGAAAAACACTGGGACGCCACTTAGTTAAAAGAGCAATTTTGCAATCTAGCAGAGATTCTTCCTTTTACAGAAAATCTACGATTGTTTCCAGCAATTGATAGGGCTGGCCATCCAGTAAATGGAGGTCTTACTTGTAAGGCGAATGCCATTGATGTGCCACCAATATATGGACCAAAATGCAAAAAATTGGCAAATGCTGCCATTTGTTTCATATATCTCTTTAGCTGCTGCAAGAGTTGGACAAAAGAGAACAACAGCAGAAACGAAGAAGAAAGCTGAAAAAGAAGCAATCAACCGGAATGTAATCCTCATATTAGTAAATCTATATGGTAAAACCTCTTAAATAAGCTCAATTAGGACTAAGAAATAGTACCCTTAAATTTAACAAAGAGATTTTATCTATTTTAAAGAATTCTCTTTGTTAAATTTCGTCACTAGCGAAACTGTATTATTTGTCCATAATGAATACTAGCTGTTGCGATCACATAGAGAGCCAAAATAGCATATTTTTCTCTAGCAAATGCTTCATCGTATAATTTATGTAACCTTAATGAGTCTGGCATTCGGATATCAGACAAACATGTATCTAGCTCTATCTTAGTAAAATGAAACCTCAATGCCATTTCTCGGAGTTCAGCTTGAAATGCAATAGCTGAACCTACTCTAGGATAATGAGTACATCGTTGAAGGCTAAATAATAGTGGAAGATAATATCCCTCTTCTGGCATTCCTAGAATATGAGATTTCTGACAAGTCCCATATTTTTTCCAAAATGTATATCTTTCTTCCCATGAAGGTACGATAAAGTCTTTTTTTTCTTTTGGAAGCACCCAATTCGGATCTTCAATAAATTGTGTTACTAACCAGCAGAAGCGGGCATATTCATCACGATCCAGTCTAATCTCAAAATCGTAGTCATAGCCCATAGGAATAGAGCGCGCCATTTTATTCTCATCATACTCAGGAAGTCCTCGATTCTTCAGCTCCCTTTTGATTTCAGCTAGATCCTCTCTGTAAGAATCTTTGATTTCAGCTAGATCTTCTGGGGAGAAATTCCAGTATCTCTCCCTAGATAAGATAGTGTCCGGATTCTCGTAAATCTCCGGATTCTCGTAAATCCTAATTACACGCCCACCCATATATTATCTCCCTCATATACTTGATACAGAAAACAAAGACTTTTGAAAATTTAACTCAATCAATCAAAGATTAAGCGCGATCGCTCATTCTCGATCTAGTAGCGATCGTTGAGCTTCTAGCAACAATTTCCACGACCGTTCTTCTGTATCTTTGACTCCGAGATCGTTCTCTACTGCTCCAGCCAAGTGATAAGGTCAGCGATCGCACGTTTGGCATATGGGGGCGATCGCCTTTGTGGTGTTGCGATCGGCTTTACTCGGACTCTGCTTGAAGTTGCTGTAGCTGCGCGATCGAGAGTCCGGTGGAGCGGGCGATTGCTTTTCTTGGGGAGTTGAGCGATCGTCCGTTTGGGAATTGGGGGTCGATCGCTCAACCGATCGTTAGTTCAGTTGACCTTGTAGTGCTCGAAGTTGTTCGATCGAAAGTCCTGTGACATCCGCGATCGTCTCTAGGTCCAAGTTTTTTCGGAGCATGTTGATGGCGATCTCAGTTTGAGTTGCAAGTCTCTCGTCCTGCTTTGCCATGCGTTCGATCGTCGTGACATACTTCATCTCTCTAGCCTCCTCAAAAGCTTTCAGGTCCGTTTGAAACTCCCGCTCCAAGTCCTCAGGCAGATTCATCATCCAGTCGAGGAAATTATTCAACTCCAGTATAGCCTGTTCTCCATAGCCTCGATCGTACAACATGGTCACAAGCTGCAATTTCCAATTTTTCCGCTCTCTTGGCTTATTATGGGTCGCCTTCGTCTTCAGGTGCGCCATCACGACCACTGCGAAAGGATTTTGGCTCGCTTCCAAGTCCGCCCAATGAGGTTCATAATCGATCAACTTGACGATCGGAAACTCAAAGTGAGTCGAGCAACCCCACAAACCATCTTGAAAAACACTGGGACGCCACTTATTATTCTCATCGCCGAGAATGGCTAAACTGACGACCGGGCAATTATAGCGATCGCGTAGACGATAATTATAACTGTACATTCGGACTGCAAAATTCCCCTCTTCTTGGCTTTGCACTTCAATGTGGCAAATGACCAACGTTTTTTCACCATTTAATCGATAAACCTCGACTAATTTATCAGCGTAACGCTTTGGAATTTCGCCATCACGGACAATTTTTTGGAGTTCCTTATCGAGAAATCGAATGGGTTTTGACCAATCAATATCAGCTTCGATCGCTGGGAAGAAAAGTCTTAAAAATTCTCTGAAATACAGTTCAATAAATGACTTCCAAGGATTATCGTAGTCTGTATTTTCGATGTTCAACAGAGACATTTTAGAGAAAAGATAGTAGGGGAACAATTTGGATTATATCGCAACTTGAGATTCCAGAATATTTGTGATACTGAAAACAGACTCAGAAACAATCCGTCGGAGCGCTCATGATTCGATCGTCACGATCGTCATCCGATCGCGCCCCAAGCGCTTCGACTCATACAAAGCTTCATCCGCCTTCTGAATCACCTCATCCATCTGCAATGTCCCATCAGGAACACAAATCACCACTCCCATACTCAACGTGACATCAGCCCCCACCTCAGAGCCACTATGGGGAATCTGAGCGTCCTTCAGGCGCTGACGAATGACATCCGCGACGTGCTGTGCCCCGATCGCATCGGTTCCAGGCAACATCACTAAAAATTCCTCACCCCCAAAGCGCACCACCAGATCGCCCGATCGTGCCCCAACCGTCTTCAATAGGCTGGCCACCTGAACTAGGCAAGCATCCCCCGCTAAATGACCGTAGGTATCGTTGTATCGCTTAAAGTAATCAATATCCATCAGAATGATAGAAAACGGCTGGCCCGATCGCTGGCACCGTCTCCATTCTGACTCAGAGACTTCTTTAAAATGGAGACGATTAGAGAGTGATGTTAAGGGATCTTGACGCGCTTGGCGTTTGAGCTGTTGTTCTAATCGTTTTCGATCGCTGATCTCCATCACAATGAATCCCACTTTAGAAATCAAATCATGGGTCACGATCGGAAAATAGGACATTAACCAAGTTCGCGGTAACTCCGGCTGATCAAGAGTCGTTCGAGTTTCCTCTTGATTCAAGATCGGCTGTCCGGTCAACAGCACTTGCTCATACATCGGAATCAGACTAGCAGCCCAATCCGGAGAAACCTGCTGAATGGTTTGGCCCAAATGATCAACGATCGATCGACCGTCAAAGTCAGCCAATCGATGATTTACCTGCACATACTGCAAGTCATCATTAATAATGCCTAATCCCAACGGGGCTGATGCAAAAAAGCTATCTAAAATTGACTTACTTTCCTGTAGCTCCGACGTTCGGATTTCGACCTGCTGCTCCAAGGAGGCCATGGTCCGTTCCAGGGCTAACTCAGCCACTTTACGCTCATGGATCGCGGCGATTAATAGAATGTTTGTGACAGAGCAGATGGCAATAAACGACTGCAATAATAAGAGGGATTCATTCACCGATCGAGTCGTAAAGGGTCCAATGCCTTTGGCTGTCATCGGAATCGCAATCATTGAAATCAATGCAATTAAACTCGTGGTAAAGAAGCTACCTGATCGAAAAGCAGACCAAATCAGCAACGGTAAAAACATATATTCCACCGGGGAGTTCAGCCCAAACATCAACCCACTCAATCCCAAAATCAATCCAATCAGGATTCCCCGCTCGATCCAATTCGATTTGACATTTAAGGGCGATCGTTGTCTCCACAGCAACAGCAGAGGCGTAAATAAAAGATTAGCCAACGTACTCGCTAAACACCAAGTGATCCAAGAAATACCATATTGTTCCCTCGTAGAAGTCTGAACGATCGCCAGTGCCGTAACGCCTAGGGTGGCGGACAAGGCAGGACCTACGAGGGTCATTAAAATAAAGATCGTAACCGAGTGAACGTGGTTAAATAAGCTGGATAATGGACCGATTCTCCGAATCGCAGAAATAATGACGATCGGCTGTAAGCTATCTCCCAGCGTAATCATCACACCTAAAAACAATAAACTAAGCCCTGAAAGAGAGGGTAAGTCCATCACCAGACCCACCATCACCCCTAGAAAAATTCCTGGAACCGTTCTCCCAATTCCAAACCAAGCCAACCAAGCCGTCGTCAAGCCAGAGGGCAACCATACCGCCGAGATTTTGTTCGGTAACGTGGCAAAATCAACGCTCAGTTTGGCACTCATATGATAAATGATCGCGATCGTCAGATTTAAAACAATCCACTTCACAGATGTCTTTAAAAAAGAGCGATTGTCTGATCTTTTAATTGCTCTTAAAAAGGAAAGATGTGACATGAAATCTATCCAACAAAAAATGATTGCCTAGCGGCTTTCTCAAGATAGGTCAATCTGGTGCGATCGTCACGACCGTCATCCGATCGCGCCCTAAGCGTTTTGACTCATACAGGGCTTCATCCGCCTTCTGAATCAGGTCATCGATCTGCAATTGGACATGGGGAATGCAATTGACAACGCCCATACTTAAGGTGACATAGTCTCCCACTTCAGAGCCGCTATGGGGAATCTGACAGTCCCTGAGGCGCTGACGGACTGACTCCGCGACGTGCTGTGCCCCGATCGTATCGGTGCCGGGTAGCATGATTAAGAACTCTTCACCCCCAAAACGCACGACGAGATCGCCCGATCGTCCACCGATCGTCTTCAGCAATTGTGCCACCTGCATCAGGCAGGTATCGCCCGCTAAATGCCCGTAGGTGTCGTTATAGCGTTTGAAATAATCAATATCCATTAGGATAATTGAAAACGGCTGTGCCCCGCGTTGACAGCGTTTCCATTCAAATTCAGAGGCTTCTTTAAAGTGGAGACGATTGGAGAGTGAGGTTAAGGGATCTTGTCGGGCTTGGCGTTTGAGTTGTTGTTCGAGTTGTTTGCGATCGCTAATTTCCATCACAATCACCCCGACTTTAGAAATCAGGTCATGGGTCACGATCGGAAAATAAGACATTAACCAAGTTCGAGGCGATCTGGGATTCTCTAATGTGGTTCGCGTTTCCTCTTGATTCAAAATCGGTTGTCCCGTCAACAAGACCTGCCGATAGACGGGAGCTAAGCTAGAGGCCCGATCGGGGGAGATTTTCTGAATACTTTGGCCTAAATGATCAATGATCGGTTGGCCATTAAAATTAGCGAGGAGGTCGTTAACTTTGATATATTCCAACTCATCATTGACAATGCCCAAGCCCAACGGAGCCGATGCAAAAAAGCCGTCCACGATCGATTTACTTTCCTGTAGCTCCGAAGTGCGCATCTCGACTTGCTGCTCCAAGGAGGCCAAGGTCCGCTCTAGGGCTAACTCAGCCACTTTGCGCTCATGAATCGAGGCGGTCAAGATCATGTTTGTGATTGAACAGACTGCAATGAACGACTGCAATAACAAGAGGGATTCATTAGCCGATCGAGTACTAAATGGACCCAAGCCTCTGGCGGTCATTGGGATTGCAATCATTGAAATGAGGGTGATTAAGGCACTGGTGAAAAAACTCCCCAGGCGGAACGCTGACCAAATCAACAACGGTAGAAACATATATTCCACCGGATAGCTTTTGATAAATGTGAGCCAACTCAACCCAAAAATCAATCCGATCAGGAACAGTCGTTCGATCCAGTAGGATGGCACCTTGAACTGCGATCGTCGTCTCCACAGCAGGAGTAGCGGTGTGAATAGCAGGTTTGCCAAGGTACTGGCAAGGCACCAGGTCAACCAGGAAATGCCATAGCGGTCCCAGGGCGAAGACGGCACCAGTCGGTACAGGGCCGTGACTCCAAGGGTTGCGGACAGGGCAGGCCCAACGATCGTCGATAAAATAAACGCCGCGACCCGCTGGACCTGGTTAAAGTCGATCGGCAATCCCGTGATTTTTTTGACTAGGGCGACCATGACGATCGGCTGTAAGCAGTTCCCCAGGCTAAGGATGACGGCTAGAGCAATAAAATTAGGGATTTCAAGGGCCGGACTGATGGCCCATAAATCCGGCAATAACGCCGCCAACGCCCCTAGAAAAATGCCTGGAATTGCGTTCTGAGGGCCAAACCAAGATAGCCATGCCGTGGTCAACCCGGAGGGCAGCCAGACGGCAGACACTTTGTTCGGTAAGGTGGCAAAATCCAGACTGAGTCTCGCGGCGACTCCATAGGCGATCGCAATTCCCAGATTCAGTGAAATCCATCGAACGGAGGACTTTAGAACGAAGGGTTGGATGGCCTGATGAATTTTTCTGAAGAAAGGGAGCTGGAGCATTGGCGGTGACAAGTACAAAAGAAATGACGATCCAAACGGATCATCCAAGCACTTTCCCAAGATAGGGCATTGATGACCCGATTTTCGACAAATGTCTCAATTTTGCTTCTAACTGGAATTTTGGACGGTGACTTCGATCGTTCAGGAGTCATTAGGGACGATCGGTTCGAGATGGAAGTCGTTAGGGCTTGCGGACTTTACGATGAACGGGAAGGCGGATAGTTCATTCAGCATCTAAGCTCCATGGAAATCGGGTGGATTTCTATTTGGGTCAGCGCCTTGGACGGCTGTCGTCTGGTCGGTGTCCCTAGGACGGAGAATTCGCTTGGTCTGCTTGGTCCGCTTAGTCGAGGGGAGAGAGCGTTATATCTTGTTATTCTCTACTGATGTGAATCTGAGCGGTAGCGATATCTTGGCTTATTATCGTGCCCGCTTTCAGATTGAATGACCTATCATTGATGAATTGAAACCTATGTATCCACATTTGCGCGTCGCACGACCAGTTTCCAACCTCAATCGAAGTTGGACTATGTATCAGCACGGACTTGGTCTCGTTAAAGTCGGACAGTTCGAAGATCATGAAGGATTTAGTGGCGTGATGCTTGGCTATCCCGATAGCTCATACCATTTGGAATTTACCGTCTGCCATTTGCATCCCGTTTCACCAGCGCCAACGCCTGAAGACCTGATCGTTCTCTACTTTCCTGACTTAGAGAATTGGCAGAACGCACGCGAGAGAATGTTCGAAGCCGGATTTACCGAAGTGGCACCTTTTAATCCCTATTGGGGAATGCAAGGCTGCACATTTGAAGACCATGACGGTTATCGCGTTGTCTTGGAACAGGATGAGTGGGTGAACTTCAAGGGTTGATGCATTTAGGACGTGTTAGGACATTGCTGGTAGGGGGAAACGTAGACTAGCCTATCTTGTCATAATGTCTTTCTCTTATAGAACCATGAAACCTCAAGATCGCTCTAGTAACTGGATATTTTTGATTCTTGGGATTGGGGCTGTTACTGCTGCAACTTACGGAATTTCAAGGTTGAATGCTTGGTCAGATCAGACGACTCGTTATGAACAGAAACTTTATCTGTTACAGTCAGCCGCAAATCGTTTAGATGCATTGGAATGGAGAGCGATCGCCAAGCGAGGAGTTGACTCGGAGTTAGAATCAGCGATCGGGGAACAGCGTCAACAAGCAACATTGATTCTTAATCCCTTGCAAGGAACGCCTATGTCATCAGAGGAGTTAAAAAAAGTCACCTCTGCCTATCAAAAGTATTCTACTGCCGTGGATAAGCTTCTAGATTTGCTGGCGGCCAATAAGATGAAAGAAGCCTTAGAAGTCGATGAAACAGAGGTTGATCCGAGTTATGAGACGCTTTATCAAATCATTGAACAAGACACTAAAGTCGCATCTCAAGCAGCCAGTCATTTAACAAGGACAGCAAACATTGGTTCTATCCTGATTACATTATCTCTAGTTGCTACAGTTGGATTATTGTTTCAGCAATATCTGCGCACCGATCGTCAACTTCATGACATAGTGGTTGACAGTATGAAACAAAGAGAAGCAAATTTAGAGCAAGAACGCGAAATTTTGGAGTCTAAAGTTCAGGAACGAACTCAGGAATTTCAGGAGGCGAATACTAAGTTAGTAGAAGCACTGACAGATCTGAAGCAATCTCAAGTTCAAGTCATCCAAGGTGAAAAAATGTCCATGCTGGGTCAGTTGGTTTCAGGGGTTGCCCATGAGATCAATAATCCTGTAGGTTTCTTGGGTGGCAATATTTCACATGCATTAGATTATGTTAAAGATTTGTTTGGCTTGATCAAGTTATACCAACAGAAGTATCCTCAGCCTGATGCAGACATTCAAGATGAAATCGAATCGATCGACCTAGCGTATATTCAAGAAGACTTACCCAACTTAATTGCTTCGATGCGCGAGGGTGTAAACCGCATTCGTGATATTAGTACTGGGCTTAGAACCTTCTCTCGTGCGGATAGTTTGTCCCCTGTGCCATTTAATTTACATGACGGCATCGATAGTACACTGATGATTCTCAAGCATCGGCTTAAAGCCAATGAAAACCGCCCAGCGATTGAAATCGTAAAACAATATGGAGAATTGCCATCTATTGAGTGCTATGCCGGACAACTCAATCAGGTGTTCATGAATTTACTGGCAAATGCGATTGATGCCTTGGATGACTCAAATAAGGGGCTTAGCTTCGGAGAAATCAAAGATAATCCAAATCAAATTTTGATTGCAACAGAGCTAGGGTGTGACCACCAGTCAGTCGTCCTCCGAATCAAAGATAATGGAATGGGGATGACCGAGGCGATCCAACAAAAAATCTTTGATCATCTATTTACGACAAAGGGCGTTGGCAAGGGGACAGGTTTAGGGTTAGCGATCGCCCATCCAATTGTCACTGAAAAGCATGGTGGGACTTTGAGCGTCAATTCAAGCCCAGGGCAAGGAGCAGAGTTTGTGATTACGATCCCAGTTCGTTCGCATAAAGTAATGGATCTTGAATTGAGTGCAAATGCTGCATAGTAATTTACTTCGTCAGCAAAGCGTTGGCAAAGCCTCCCGGAACGGGAATTGCCTCTCCCACGACAGACCAGAAGCTTCTGGGATTTGTAGATACTCCTCATAATCCGATAGAATTAGCACATCTGAATCAGTCACGGAACTTCGTATGAGTGGGATCGATCGCAAAATCTTCCTCGATCGCAGACACATTGCCAAACATTTACCAGATACGGCTCAAAGTAATCGACTTCTGCGGCGAGGACGATCTGCCCATCTCTTTAACGACGAAGCTACCCTCCTTCGAGTCGCTCAAGCTATTATAGAAAGCGGGAGCTACACAGGCTTTGCTAGGGGCTACGATCGGTATGGACTTTTGTTTTCAGACGCGATCGGGTTCCGAATTGATCCGGATGGCTCGACGATTCCTTTATTTTATGGCGAGGTCAAGATTGATGCAGACGACCAATACCATCCCGTCCCCCGCACTCGACCCAGTGAAGAGTAATTGGAATTTTCTCGAAGTTTGGGTCGATCCGATGCAGTCGCCGCCTTACCTTTTGATGGTGTTAGGCAATGAGTCTGGTGGTTGCCACATTCTTGATCCTGCCGATCGCTATAAATTGGTGAAGAGCTGTGAGAGCTACGATCAAGCGCAGCTTTGGCTTCTTGAGGATGAATACGAGCCATTAGAAGGTCGGCTGTCAGAGGCTGAATTGAGTGGTACGGCATTGTAGTTTCTATTCCGAGATTTATTGATCGCCCATACCCTCGTCAGCAAAACCGTTGGCAAAGCCTCCCGGAACGGGAATTGCCTCTCCCACGACAGACCAGAAGCTTCTGGGATTCGTCGAATGAGATGGTTAAGGAGCGATCGTGACACTTAGAACTATGCCTGCCGAATTGCTGAATATCGCTATAATTATAGGCATAGAATCATGAGCCAATGTTCGCTACGATCGTATGATGAAGGTTAAAGAAATAATCCGACTCATCGAAGCGGATGGATGGACGCTTGCACGAACTCGTGGAAGTCACCGACAATACAAGAATCCCGAGAAACCCGGACTTGTCACGGTTCCAGGTAAACTGAGCGATGATTTAGCACCCGGAACGCTGGATAGTATTCTCAAACAGGCAGGTCTAAAATGATGAAATACCTGATCATTCTCGAACGAACGGAAACGGGCTACTCTGCCTACTCTCCGGATCTTCCCGGCTGCGTCTCCACCGGAAGCACGCCTCAAGAGACGACGCACAACATGCAAGATGCAATTGAATTTCACTTAGAAGGTTTGAAACTGGAAGGACTCCCGATTCCGATTCCCTACAGCCAATCTGCCTACGTTGAAGTGGCTGCCTAATACGATCGCCCTTCCCACGACCAATCAGACGCTTCCGAGATTCGTGGTGAGCAAATCTGAATCGGGAAACGGTAGGATGATGAAAACCCACTGCGTTGGATGATGACAGAAGAAGAAATACCCGATAAAAATATTTTCATGATGTGTGAGTCACTGAATCGCAAA
>JAAFJU010000348.1 GCA_013298165.1 Synechococcales cyanobacterium bin31.maxbin.ball.101
AATAGGATTTCGATCGCTTCTATGAGCTAGCTCATAGAAGCGATCGATTTAGCGGATACTGGTAGGGACTTACGCGAATCGCTTCTCCTAGGAGATTCTCCGCGATCGCCCCCGATTTCACGATGAAAATTACCCTTGAGCAGCTTCAGAAAATCGCGATTTTCATGGAGCTAAACCCCGCCCACCTGTCCCAGATCCAACCTCATGCAACCCTAAAGCCCTATGCTCAGGGTGAGATTATCCTGCACGAAGGCGATCGACTTCCCGCGAAATTATTTGCGGTCTTCAGTGGTGTGATTCAAATCAAAAAAACAGCCTTCACTGGTAAAGAAACAATTTTAAGAACCTTACCCGCAGGAGAAATCTTTGCTGCTCCTGCCCTCTTCGGCGATGGGATTTCTCCCGCAACGGTTGTCGCCGATCGGGATTGTCAAATTCTTACAATTGATCGATTGGCTTTGCTAGGTCTAATTCAACAAAATCCAGAGGTCGCGTTTCGGATGATTTCGCTCCTCAACGATCGGATTCAAAAACTCCATAGCGCGGTGCATGGATTAGTGTCTGAACGTGCGATTGTCCGGTTGGCACAATTTGTTCAATTATCGATAAGCGAATCTGGCGTAGAGACCACATTAGAGGGAACCTATTTACGATCACGTCTGACTTACTATCAAATCGCCCGTAGCATTGGGATTACCTACGAGGAATGTGTTCGGTTATTTAAACAGCTCCCGATGGTCAGCTATCAACGTGGTGGCAAAATTCGGCTGCTGAATGTTGGAGAGCTAGAGTCGATCGCATTGGGTAATCTGCCGTGAAGCCTTGCACTATGAGATAGCTCATAGACCGATCGAAGAATGCCTGTCATCATCAGTGCATTGTGATTCATCCAGAAACCTATGTTGCAAACGTTCTCTCATCATCTGAATCTATCCACGGATACGATCGAAGGCTTCCTCGCGCAACCGTTGGCAACCGTCATGGAATCGCCCGATCTCGCTCAGGTATTGAGTCAACTGGATACCCAAGTTCTCAAGGCAAGTCTCCCAACCGCAGGCGTGATTTTATCCCAACATCTGCCCGCATTCTATGATTGGCTTCAGAGCGAACTGAATGTCGAGCGTGTGCCCGACAGCCCAGATCACACGACGAAATGGGTAATTGGCTTTTTGAGTAATCAAGAAAGTTTGGCACGACTGGTTGAGCTTCATCGCTCGATTCCTCAAGTAGCGCTAGAGCGATCGATTCCTCGCTTGGTGAGTATCTTTGACAATGTGGAACCAATCGCTGTGCGTGAGGAATGGCAACGGGCGATCGCGTCCCTGTGTCTTGTGTTGGCAGTCGCCTCATCGAAGCCATAGGCGCAATTAGCAGCTCGACCGACAGATCTCAAGTCAACGGCTCAGAATCTTGTAGGTGCTGCAGTTGTGGGATCGATAGCCCGGTGGCTTGAGCGATCGTCGTGAGGTCAACGCCTTGGAGCAGGAGGTTGCGAGCGATCGTCTGGGTGATGGTTTGTTCAGAAGTTGCTAATTTCTCCTCAACTTCGCGGCGCATCAGTGCTTCGCGTCCGCGCAAAAGTCGCTCTTGCTGTAAAGCATCTTCTTGCGCGGGATATCGGATTCCTTGCTGATCATACCAATAGAGCCAATCCCGCGAGATCCGCTCATGAGTGCCCATTTCATGTCCAATGCCCAGCCCAATTTCTGGCATCCAAACCGGGTTCCCTATTTGTCGGACGTAGTGCCCATTTTCTAGACGATAGACTTCAAAAGGATCGTGCTGATCGCGTCGGTAATGAGATGGATTATAGATGGTGTAATACAAAACGCCCATCTCTGCATAGCGGTCGAACTTACTCTCATATTCGCCACCGGGCTTCTTAGAAACGACTTCTAAGACCCACTGGGGCATGACGTTTTCTCGGTAGACCAAATAACTGAGGCGAAGTTTATTATTGGGTCGAACCCGATCGACGCCGAGAGCGAGAAACGCATCAGGACCGATTGCTGGTTGATAGGGGACAGGATAAACGCCTAGATTGATGCCCAAGAACCAGTCCATGCGATCTGCCCAGAGGAGCAGCAAAATGCTTCGGAGGAGCAAGGGTGCTAATAGTTGTAACTCGTGATCCACAGGCTT
>JAAFJU010000099.1 GCA_013298165.1 Synechococcales cyanobacterium bin31.maxbin.ball.101
TGTTCTCAGCATTCGTCACCGCCTGACGCTTAGCCAGTTGGCCCACGAGCCGATCGCCCGCTTTTCCGAAGCCGACAATACTCGGCGTCGTCCGTCCACCCTCCGAATTGGCAATCACCGTAGCTTGCCCGCCCTCAAGGACCGCAACACAACTGTTGGTGGTGCCCAAATCAATACCAATAACTTTTCCCATAGCAGTTTGTTAGGCTTATGTAGTAGGCGCGAAGCCAAGGTAAATGTCCAAATTCAGCCGGACTACGAATCGTAGGAATCAATGGTCAAGCTCAATGTAGCAGGAGTCAACCATGAGTGATTGAGTCTCCCACTACACAATATTCCTCAACTCTTGACAATTTCTAACAAGTAGCCCTAATAAACTTTGGACGCAGTAGTTTAAGAACCGGATTTAGAACTTGACTTGACTCTACATCTTAGCTTTCAGCGTCCGAACTCTCATCGTCCTCAGGGGCGGCTGCGACTCTAACTTGGGCATGACGGAGGACCCGATCGCCCATCATATAACCCCGCACCAATTGGTCAATGACGGTCCCTTCAGGATGATCTGCAGTCGGCTGACGCAGCAACGCTTCGTGAAGATTCGGATCAAATTCCTGACCTTCGGCCCGCATCGGAGCCACGCCGATTTTCTTCAAGCGCGCCACCATGTCTTTGTAGATGCCTTGGTAGCTATTTTGAATCGCGGTTTCTCCCTCGGTCTGGGGTTTGAGCTGCGATCGGGCACGCTCAAAATTATCCACCACAGACAGCAACTCAGTCAGGGTCGAAATCTTGATCTGGACCTCAAGCCCCTCGCGCTCTTGATTATTACGTCTGCGGAAATTTTCAAAGTCAGCCGCTAGACGTAGATATTGGCCCTTTGACTCCTCAGTTTGAGCTTTGAGCGCTTCGCATTCGCGTTCCTTGCTGGCGTAGGCCGATCGTAACTCCAGGAATGCCGCTTCGTAGTCCGTCGTCTCTTCATCCGAAGTTGAACCGACAGGTGCATCCGCAGGCGCAGTCTCAGAACTCACATCAGCTTCCAGCCCAGCTTGGATGATTTCGTCGGCTTGGGGATCTTCTAAGAGTTCTTCTACCGTTTCAACTTGATGTTCGTCACCCATCATGAAAATTCCTCACTTTGATTAAATATCGTGCGATTCACACGCCCCATATATTGTGCCCGATCGTGGGGATGGTTGAAAAACCTTTCCGCAAACCTTGACCGAGGGATTCGTTCTGAAGATCAATCTTTCGCAGCTTTCCAGAGAGTTTTAGGATCTTTCTGGAAAAGTGGGGCAATATCTATACATAAGTAAGAAGCGGCACTCATCCCAATTCACTCGATTCCATCATATTATGACGAACTCTCCATCACAGCGGCGTGCGCTGGTTGTTCAAAACAATCTCTCCCCCTTCGGCAATAAACTTGTCCAAGCGGGTTACGCAAGTCAAGACCAAATCCAGAAGGCACTCGCGGAAAGTCGTCGTTCGGGCAAGCCCTTAACGGAGTCTCTGGAGCTGATTACTGGACAGCAGCTTTCTCCAGATTTGCTGCGTCAGTATAAAAAGCAACAACTGTTTGAGCTTAAAATTCTATACGGCGTTGAATCCCTCGATCCGGAAATCAACCAAATTCCCAATTCTCAAATTGGTCAATTGATTGATACCTTGATTCCGATCGACATCTGCCGTCGCTACCAGTTCGTGCCGCTGTCCCAGAGCGAAAGCCATCTCTTGGTGGCCATGGTCTTCCCAGACAACCTGGATGCCCAAGATGACCTAAACCGGATCCTCAGAGCTAAAAACCTGACGCTCCAACGCCTAGTCATTACGAGTGAAGATTACAACCGTCTGATCTCTCAGTACTTAGATGAACGAGTCCAACGGGACCAAAGCGCCGAGCAACAAGCGCGGGTGGATGTCAAAGCTGAACTCGAAGGTCTCGAAGACTACGCCGAACTCTCCGAAGAAAGCTCTGAAAACGTCGATCTCGACTCCGTCGCTGAGGCCGATGCCGCACCGATCGTCGCCCTCGTCAACAAAATCCTGATCAAAGCCCTGCAGCTTGGCGTCTCCGACATCCACGTCGAACCCCAGGAAGAATTCCTCCGGATTCGCTTCCGGAAAGACGGCGTCCTCCAAGAAGCCTTCGACCATCTGCCAAAGAAAATTATCCCCGCCGTCACCGCCCGCTTCAAAATTATCTCGCAGTTAGATATTGCCGAGCGTCGCGCACCCCAGGATGGTCGGATCCGTCGAGTCTTCGATGGTCGTAAAATTGACTTCCGCGTCAATACTCTGCCTAGCAAACATGGTGAAAAAGTCGTACTGCGGATTCTGGACAACTCGGTGACGCAGTTGGGTCTAGATAAACTGATTCAAGACCAAGCCTCCCTGGAAATGGTCCAAGACATGGTCCGTCGTCCCTTCGGACTCATCTTGGTCACGGGTCCAACGGGTTCAGGTAAAACCACGACGCTCTACTCTGCCCTGGCGGAACGGAACGATCCCGGCGTCAACATCAGTACCGCAGAAGATCCGATCGAGTACACCCTACCCGGTCTGACCCAGGTTCAGGTAATTCGTGAAAAAGGCATGGACTTCGCCGCCATTCTCCGCGCCTTCCTCCGTCAGGATCCCGACGTCATCCTCGTGGGAGAAACCCGAGACAGAGAAACCGCAAAGACCGCGATCGAAGCGGCCCTCACTGGACACTTGGTCCTCACCACCCTGCACACCAACGATGCCGCAGGGGCGATCGCCCGTCTCGATGAAATGGGCGTCGAGCCGTTCATGGTCTCCGGAGCCTTACTTGGGGTCGTCGCTCAGCGTCTCGTACGTCGCGTCTGTGATGAATGCTGCGTTCCCTACAATCCCACCCCAGAAGAACTGGCCCGCTTTGGCCTGTCTTCCTCACGGGATAATCCGTTGACGCTCTATCGGGCCAATAGCCTGACGCCTCAGCAGATGCAATCCGCCCGCGCCCAAAATACCCTCTGCGGTAAATGCGGCGGCGGTGGCTACAAAGGCCGCTGCGGGGTCTATGAAGTGATGCGGATTACTGAGCGCCTTCAATCCATGATCAGCGAAGGTGCGCCCAGTGACCAAATCAAGGAAGTGGCGATCGAAGAAGGAATGCAAACCCTTCTGGCCTACAGCCTAGGTCTCGTTCGTCAGGGCTTAACGACCCTGGAAGAAGTGGAGCGCGTTACCTTCACCGATACCGGACTCGAAGCCGAAATGCGGGCAAAACGGAAGAGCGTCCTCTCCTGTCGTGCTTGTAGCGCTGAACTGAAGCAAGAATGGCTAGATTGCCCTTATTGTATGACGCCGCGTTTTCAGGACTAGGCGTTAAGATTTTTGCAATGGACTTTGCTTAGGAGATTAAATTATGGAACTGATGATTGAAGACTTAATGGAGCAGCTCATTGAAATGGGCGGTTCTGACCTCCATCTCACAGCGGGTCTTCCACCTTATTTTCGGATTAGTGGCCATCTTCAGCCGATCGGCGACCAGGTCCTAAACTCTGAAGAATGTCAGCGACTGATCTTCAGTATGTTGAACAACACCCAACGTAAAAACCTAGAGCAAAACTGGGAACTGGACTGTTCCTACGGCGTTCGTGGGCTGGCGCGTTTCCGGGTCAACGTAACCTCATCCGAGAAGGAAAAACAGCGCAAATCTACTCTGCCATTCAAACGGGCGGTAAGCTCGGAATGCAGACCCTAGAGAAAGTGCTGGCAGACCAGTACAAGCAAGGCTTAATCACCTTTGAAGCCGCCGCTTCAAAAACCTCTCGTCCTGATGAAATGCAGCGACTCATCGGTGGTGCAGCGGCTCCAGCAGGTCGGTAGGGTTCATCTAGTTAGGCATCAGACCCATGCGCCAAATCCTAGGTAAATACTATTGATTTGGCGCATTTTCTGGATTAGAGACTGAGCCAATTCAGGAAACCTCAACTATCATTGAGATTAATTTGTAGATCTTTGAAAAGGGTCTAGACGAAATTCCCCTTTCAAAGTGTTGATTTAAAACCGCTTGACTTCACGGGACTCACACATCATGCCAACTTTTGTCGCCCGCGTTCGAGATGCGCGAGGAACATTTACCAAGCAAAAACTCACAGCATCTAATCTTGCTGAGGCACGGACGACGCTGCGAGATCAGGGCTTATTTGTCCAGGATCTCAAAGAGAGTGCAGGGATGAAATTGGATATGAAAACTATCCAATCCTCCATGGCGAAAGTGACGGTGAAGGACAAGGCCGTCTTTTCACGTCAGTTTTCGGTACTCGTGGGTGCAGGGGTCGCAATGGTGCGGGGCATTGGGGTCTTGTCTGAGCAATGTACTAACCCCAAGTTTAAAGTCGCCTTGACATCCATTGGATCTGACATCCAACAGGGGGTCAGCCTGTCGGAAGCGATGCGCAAGCACCCTCAAAGCTTTGATAATCTCTACGTTAGTATGATTCAAGCTGGGGAAGTCGGTGGGGTGCTGGATGAAGTCCTCGATCGTCTTGCAAAGCTTCTAGAAGACACCGCCCGTTTGCAGAACCAAATCAAGTCAGCCATGGCTTATCCGGTGGTTGTTGGAACATTGGCGACGATTATCTTCCTAGCCATGACAATTTTTATTATTCCGGTCTTTGCCGGAATTTTTAAAGAAATCGGAACTGATTTGCCTGCCTTTACCCAGGCGATGGTTGATATTAGTGGTTTTCTACGCAGTGAAAAAGTACTGATTCTTTTCGTGGTTATTCCACTCATTATTTTTGCCTACAACCGTTATGCGAGTACTCGCGTCGGTCGCGAGACATTGGATCGCTTCTTCTTGAAAATGCCTTTGTTTGGAGATTTGATTCAAAAAACGGCGACGGCTCGTTTCTGTCGGACCTTTGGAGCTTTGACTCGATCGGGTGTACCGATTCTGACCTGTCTGGAAATCGTGCGCGATACAGCGGGAAATGTCGTGATTGCGAATGCCGTAGATGAAGCCCGACGGGAAATTCAAACGGGGGGCATGATCAGCTTGGCCCTTCAGAAGGAGCAAGTGTTTCCGCCCATGGCGATTCAAATGATCAGCATTGGAGAGGAAACTGGGGAATTGGATCAAATGCTGATGAAAGTCGCTGACTTTTATGAGGATGAAGTCGAACAAGCCGTAAAAGCCTTGACCAGTATCATGGAGCCGATCATGATTCTATTCCTAGGTGGAATGGTCGGTTCGATTCTACTGGCGATGTACTTGCCGATGTTCGCCGTGTTTGAGAAGTTGGGTTAATTTTTGAGGTTTTGACGATCGATGACTGTTGAGAAAGCGGATTACGAAGAGCTTTTATCAATTTATAGCTCGACCCTAGATGCAATTGATCTGTTGAGGCTTCACCGTCCATACTTGGAACTCATGCCCAGTATGCGACGGCCTGAGGATAGTTTGATCACGGTCCCCCTGCCGATCGTCAAATTACGCAAGCCTCAGCCGAGTGCCTCAAGTTTGCACCACAACGTGACCACATCAGAAGCAACGCATCTTCCCTGCGAGGTTGCGCTTCTGATGTGCGATCCAGAATGGAGAGTAAAAACAGGACGAGAGATTTTTGTCTTTATTCATCGTCCTGATGAAGATTTATCAGACTTGCTGGGCCGATGGCGACAGACTCAGGTGATGCTGACCAAAGAGTACGAATGGATTTTTCCATTGCGCTATCAACATATGTTGACCGAAGGTGCTGATCAAATCTATCCGTTATTTGTTCTTTTCAATGAATCCCCTGAACGCATCAGTCGTGGCCTGAGTGGCGCTCAACTACCTTTCGTTATTCAAAATACGATCGTTACTCAACAAGAACTAGCCAAGCAGAACAATACGCTAGCGCCAAGATTCTTAGAAGATCTATTGATTGATGTTGAAGATTGACATTGAAGACTGACCTGTGAACTCAAGAGAGATTAGAAGACGCTTAACTTCTAAGTTTTTTCTTGAGTTTATTTTGTTTCGCCTTGCGTTGATTCATCACTTGAATGGATGGATCGCAGGGCATTCCGATATTTTGCAAAACCTGATACTGCCGATCCTCTTCGAGAACAAGCAAGTCATTGTAGGGAACCCAGTGAATACAATCGACGGGGCAAGTATCAATCGCCTCTTGAATCAGATCCTCTGAATCTCCATCCTGGCGTATCACCCGTGACCTGCCATAATCTGGCTCAATGTAGAACGTATTTCGTGCCACATGGGAGCAGTAACGACAACCAATACAAGTCGTCTCATCAACGTAGACGCCTTTCTGCTGCAGAATCCCGCCCAACTCAGGCTCAAACCCCGATCGATCACCCAAGGACGCATCTAGATGAGCAAACTCTGGCTCTAATCCAGACCGATCGGGGTTAGCAACCACTTGATTTTCATTGAATGAAAACTGATCCGAGAAATCAGGCATCGATCCTACACTCCATTAGACAAACCACTGGACTTTTAGATCTCTTGGGGTATTGCTCTAAGCACTCCAACGTTGAAGGACAAGGCGAATCGTTCCATCTTGGGCTTGGTGCTGTTCAGCAACATTAAAACCCTGTTGTGCCGTCTCTTGAAGAATCGTCTTGTAGGCGTAGCGCTGCGTGATCTGTTTCAAGAAGCGATCGACAGAACTGTTTTGGTTCCAGAATTGCAGGTCAGTCACGATTTCATGGGACTGTCCATTCCACACAAATCCAATGTCATAGCCATTGTCTTGCTCAATCACAACCTGCGCAGTCTGGGTCATCCCTTGGTATCCACGAACATCGCAGGGACCCTCTTTCCAGTCAAACCCTAGCTCGGTCAGAGCCGCCTTAAGGATTGGAAGATTACGGAGTTGAGTTTTGATTTGGCTGAAGTGAGACATAGTGATTTGAGGGTGGTGATTTGAGGGTGGTGTGGGGATTCGTGAATAGTGGACGCTTGAATAGGATTCAGGGTCTACCAAGTTCCGAAGGAAGACTCCTGTGAGGCATGGTTGGCTTGGCTGATGGTCTGTTGCTGTTGAGCAAAGAACTCAGAGGTGGGTTGCTGCTGAAGAACTAAACCGAGCTGGGCCTCTATGGCAGCCGTCACCTCTGAACAGGACGCACCCATGATTCCGGTCACTTTCTCTTGGACCCGGCCATCCGGATAAATCACAAACTCAAGGGCTTCCATCATGATGAATAACGCCATCCAAATAGAGGTAGGGGACCATCAAACCGTTGGGTCATCGATATCTACAAGCTTTACCCATCATAAAGAGTACGACCTGGATATCTTTGACTAGATTCACAAGAAGACCTAAACCGTTACAAAACTACTAGATTTATAGCGTGTCTCCTCATAATCTGCTCTCAGTTTCGCGTACCTTCTCAGTCCAGTCAAGCAAATATGCTGGAGTCTTGCCTAAGTCTCAAAAAAGGGGGTAGGGGGTCACGCCCCATGGGAGCTTCTGAGGATGCTGAGTTACAAAAAGAACATTATCGCTCTGTGGATACTTGGATCAGTCTTTATTTCCTTATATACCTTGGCTTCTGTGATGGTCTCTTCTCTCCCTAAAACCATGATTTTGCGACAACGCTACCTAATCGATCGCGTGTTAGGTCAGGGCGGCTTTGCCCGGACTTACCTAGCGATCGACCAGGAGCGCTTTCAAGAATCTTGCGTGATCAAAGAATTTTTCGTCTCCTACCAGGATGAATCGTTAATTTGTAAGGCGAAGGATTTATTTCACCGCGAGTCTAGTATTCTGCATCAAATTCAGCATCCTCAAATTCCCCGATTTTGGGCGGCGTTTGAAGAGGATGGACGGCTTTTCCTCGTTCAGGACTATGTAAAAGGTGACACCTATCGATCGTTGTTGAATCAACGAAAAAAAGAAGAGCGAGCTTTTACCGAGACAGAAGTCTTACATTTTTTGGCTCATATCTTACCTGTGCTGAGCTATCTGCACGATCGGAATATTGTTCATCGAGATATCTCTCCTGACAATATTATGCTGCCGCCGAGTGCTGAGTCTGGGAGTGGTGAGCAAAGCCTACCCATCCTGATTGATTTTGGAGCGGTGAAAGAGGCAACCAGTGGCTTGTCGCTGGTTTCTTCAATGACGCGAGTGGGGAAAATCGGCTATGCCCCTCCTGAGCAGCTTCAAACGGGGAATGTTCAGCCCCACAGCGATCTCTATTCCTTAGCTGCAACCTGTTTGGTTCTTTTGACCGGACGGGAGCCGAATTCATTGCTGAATAGCCAGACCTTGAAATGGCAGTGGGAAGCTCACGTGTCGATTAGTGAGCCGTTGGCTTCGATTTTGCGCAAGATGCTATCGCTGCATCCCGGCGATCGTTATGTTTCAGCAAGGCGAATTTGGTTGGATTTATTGCCGATTTTGGGCGATCAAGCACCAGTGACGCAGATGCTGATGGATCCGGAGATGTCTGTTGATATCGAGCTTGCATCCACACCTTTGCAGGAGTCGAGTGAGACTGCGGTTCCTGCTAAAAAGAGTTTCTTTCTTAAGCCTGATGTGACTCGGGTTCAGGCCGATCGATCGAGTTCGCCTATTTCTTTAAGTTGGGTTTCCCCACGTATTGCGATCGTGGGCAGTCTTTTTGCACTACTGGGAATGGGAACCTTCATTTTCCGGAGTCCCATGCTGTCAAATAGTGCGCAGATGTTAGAGGATAAGGCATCTGTCCGGAATCCAATTCCTGCCGTGGTGACGAAGCCGGGTGAACCCGCAGAAATTATATTTGATGCGGGGGAAATGTCAAAGATGATTCCCGGTAGTCTGCAAGGCAATAGTGTTCAGACCTATACCCTGAAAGCGCTGCGCGGACAGATCATGAGTGCTTCTTTAAATGGTTCAAGTGTGTTGATGAATATTAGCCGTGCGAATGGGATGCCTCTGGAGACGTCTTCATTGCAAACCCGTAGCTGGACAGGGACGTTACCTGCGGATGACACCTATTCTGTGCAAGTTTCAGGAACTGGGGTCTATGCCTTGGATTTATCTGTGACGCCACTGAACCGTGAAGTACCTGTTGGGACTCAACGGTTGAAATTCCCTTTAGGTAAGGCTAGTACGACAGTGACGGGGACGTTAAAGCCCAAGCAGGTAAAGCGCTACATTACAAAAGTTCAAAATAATAAGATGATGATTTTGAGTGGTTCGCTGGATGATGTCATGGTGACGGTGACGACACCTCGGGGTGAGCGCATTGGGGGATCAACAGTTCAGTCGAAGTCCTGGCAGGGACGGTTGCCGATGGATGGGGATTACGTGATTGAAGTGGCGACGGATAAGGTGAAGAGTGATTATCAGTTGTCGATCGAGATGTACTAAAGATTGAGATTAGGGGAACGCAGTCATACCATGATCTCAATCTGCTGGCTGGACAGGCTTAGGGATAATCGATCGCCATATTCCAGCGAGGCAATAGGTGGGGCGATGATTTCTAAGAGTGAGTTGGGTTGGAAGTGACCGAGTTTGGTTTCGGGATGGGGATAGTAAATCCAAGCGTTTGTGGCAGGCTGGTTGAGGCTATGCGTTAGAGATTGAATCTGACAACGATAAAAGGAAAATGTTTCAGGTGCAAATCCTTCAATCCATTGAAGCTGCTCAAAGCAGTAGTCAGGCTTCGCGAGTTTGAAGATGTTGGGTTCGATGGACAGGTTGATGGTTCCGAGGAAATAGCCGTCCAAGTCTAGCCCCAATGCGCGAAACAAGGGGGCTTGCAGGGCGATCGTCCCGGCGGGATAAGGGCTATCCTTCGATCGGCCTGAGGCCACGCCGTAACCGGGAACGACGGTGCCGATGAGGGTGCGATCGAAGTCAAAGGTTTGGGATGGGTGATTCCCTAGCATTTCAAATTTGACCTAGCGCTACATTTTTTCGACGATTCTTGTTCCGTCAGGTAAAAATAAGACTCGAATTTTATAGGGGCTGCTGGAGGGCACAAAGGGTGTCCCGATCGCTGGCAAGATGGCTTCAGCCGCAGGTGAAGCTTTCCCTTCCGGCGTTCTGCTAATCACTTTGCCATCAGGTGCAACATCTACGATATAGACCAACTCCCCAGAAAATTTCTCAGGCGGAAACCATCTTTGTGGAATCTTGGCTTGGATCATATCAAGCTGTGATTCTCCGGCAGGTGGGGGTTCAGGATCATTTCTATCAGCCGTTGCTTCGAGGTTGGAGGGTTTACGCGCTGCAATCGGAGCGGAGGGTTGGGGCTGTGAGGCTTTGGGGACGTTTTCAACAGGCATGGAGGGTTTGGATGCCGTTCTGTTTTGACTGGTCCCTCCATTTTTTGAGGCGGCTTCTCCAGTGGCTTCAACGCCTCCTGTTGCAGGCTTTTCAGTGGAATTAGATTTTGTGTCGGATTTGTTTCCTAGGTCGGGTTTATTTCCTGTATCAGGGTTACTGGTCCCTGGTGCTGCGCCGTTAGTGTTGCTATTGGAATCAGCGACGATCGGAGGTGTAGTAGACCCGATCGGCGGAATTTGTTGACCCGGCAAGTTGCTCCCTGGAGAGATGAAAACGGATGGGGTCGGGCTAGATTGTGGGACTTGGGGTGGGGTGAGGCGTTGATCGCTACTGCTGGCTTGGGAGGCGATCTGGACGGGGGCTTTCTTGGGGCTGAATTGGTTGAGGACGTTGGCGGTGATGCCGACGGAGAGGAGGGAGAGGGCAGCGATTTTGCCCCAGGCGGTGGGCGATCGCATCCAGGCGGTGTCGCGGTTAAGGACGGGCAGATCTAGAGTTGCAGTGCTATGTTCGTCGAGGACGGAGGCAAGGTCTGCAAGCTGAGTAGAGGTGAGGCTCAGACTCTCTCCTGTGGCTTCGGTGGCGATCGTGCCGAGATTCAGAGAATGGGCTAGAAGTCCTTTGGGCTGAAGGGAAATGCCTTGAGGAGACTGCAAGATCGTTTTGGGTTCAGTTTCGGTGAGGTGGGTGGGGTTTTCGAGGGGAGTGATAGACCGGGATTGACTGAGGAAGCCTTGGACATAGGTGGTGACGGCTTCCGTGAGGGCCGCTAGCTTGAGCCGATCGCCCCGGAGACTCACCCATTGGTCTTCGCTGAGGCGAGGGTCTTCAAAGCTCAGTAGAAATCGTTGGTTTTTGAGGGTGGGCTTTCGAGTCCATTTCTCTAGGGCTGAGGGATTAGCAGAGATTTGGAGTTTGCAGGTTGGGCTGATGTATTCCCGCAGAACGGAGCCGCTGCCGCTTGAAGACGGGGAGGAAGGACTGGTTTCGTGGGGTGGGGTAGAAAGAGTCATGGCAAGAGGGCGGGCAGGGCAGAGGTTGGGGGAATCGCTCGTTAGTTTAGCGTATCTGTCTCATATCTATCTTTTGAGTCAATCTGAGTGCATTTGTTCCCTATGCATGAGTTCAATCCAATAGGGACCGATCGAGGAGAGCGGACCAGAGCCGACGGGAACCTTGATGAGTGCCGTAAAACAGGAGATCAATCAGAAGCTTGAGGGCGAGGTGGGTGAGGGTGTCGGGGCTGGGGATATCGTCTTCGTCCATGCGGTCTTGGTAAGTGTTTTGGAATTTGTCCAGGTAGTCGCCGAGGATGGGTTCCTGGTGGGGCGCGCGGTTTTGTTCGGTGAGTTGTTCGAGCAGGGCGATCGCTTGACGGATTTCGGTGTGGTGCTGCTGGGCGAGGTCACAGCTAATCAGGGTCAGGGCACGGGCCTCTTCAACGTCCAGCTTTTTGCGTCCGCTTTGGCCTTTGCGGTGGGGGTTGGATTGGCGCAGTCGCCAGAGGGAGACGCGATCGGCGACGATGCTGTCGAGTCCAAGCTGGGTGGCGGATTGCAGCATGGCTTCTGAACTGACGGGGGCGATCGACTCAAGGGCGAGAAGCACGAGGTCCAGTTGGGTTTTGATGTTGTCGAGATGCTCTTCGTCGGGGATGTGGGTGACGGGGAGCGATTCAAGGGCGGGATGGGGTGAGACGGGGGCGATCGTGTAGGTCATTGGAGAGGCTTTGGGGAGACTTGATGACGTTCTAAGGAATGACGCTGAAGAGACAGGAAAGTTTCGGGTGGGGGAGATTCGATGACCTCTGGTCGGTCTTCGACCATCGGGAGTGTTCAAGGGTTTGAGGAAGATGCCATTAAAACTTACCATTCTTGAATTTAGCCTGTGTGTAATAAAATCCCACGATGGTCCTACGATTTCCCACAATCGTCTGAAACAGAGTGCTGGAGACGCCTTGAAGATAGGGCTGAAATCCCTACAGGCTCCGACAGACAGAATCAGGTTGGGAGAGTGATGATGATGCCATGGAGAGCAAGGTTTCTCTTCTACGTCACCTCAAAAACTGCTTATTGGAGGCTACATTATGTCGCTTCGTGTTCCTGTTAGAGTGCTTCCTTCCCGTCCTGCTATGACAGCGGTGCCTAGAACCCATCGATCGCCTGCGGCCCCTCCTCGACGGCAGTATGGTCCTGTTCTGACCTCTTCGAAGGTGATTATTAAACTGCTGTCCTTGGGTTTTGTGGGATTAATGCTCAGTATCTTGCTGTTTGCAGCTTTTAATCAAGCGTCTAGTGTGGTGTTGCTAGAACGAATCTGGGTTGAAAGTTGGAAGCCGATCGTCGCACTGGTGTTGACCATGGTGGTGCTGGCTTCGATCGAGGAGTCTTTCTCCTAGGTGTGTGCCGACTCCAAGACAGCTCTCAGCGTGGGTTTGAAAGCTTCCTGGAGAATTCTAAACCCTGGTTTCTCACAGTGAGAGACTGGGGTTTAGTGTTGTTTTATGAATCCAAGTGTAACGAAAGGTATCGACCTTCTCAGAACCGCTCCCTCGGTTCTCTAAGATGAATAAATCAAAACGATAGATCACTTAAAAGCGTTGAAGAGCTTCGTCACAGTTGTTTACAAACTGCCTGTCGGGTTCGAAAACGTTCTAATCTATCTACAAACAGGTTTGCCCTGGGGTTCGTACCTCTTTACTGAAGTTGGTTCATTGCTACCCCAAGCGGCAGTCAGATATTTAATGCTGTTAACGATCCGTAGGGAGCTTTAGAATCCAATGAGTGTTAAGGCAAGTGGTGGAAGCTCTTTGGCTCGCCCACAACTCTATCAAACCGTCGCTCTGACCACCATTTCTCAAGCAGAGCAGCAGGATCGCTTTCCTGCTAAGGGTGAGCTGGATCAACTGATTCAGTATTTTGCTTCCGGTGCTAAGCGCATTGAAATTGCGGATGTTTTGACTCGGTATTCTGAGTTGATTGTGTCCCGTGCGGCCAATCGAATTTTTACGGGCGGATCGCCCATGGCATTCCTAGAGAAGCCTGTGGTCGCGCCGATCATGACGATCGCAGGCACCGTTTTGGATACCAATGAAGCCATGAAGCTAGGGACTGTGACCTATGCTCAGCCTTCAGGGAGCAGTAAAGGGATCGGGAGCTTTAAGTCTGCCTTCACCTCCAACACAGGTCCGATTCCTCAAGGGTTTCGTCCGATTAATGTGGCGCGCTATGGTCCCGGCAACATGACCAAGTCCCTGCGGGACATGAGTTGGTTTTTGCGGTATGTGACCTATGCGATCGTCGCAGGCGACCCCAGCATTATTGAAGTGAACACCCGTGGATTGCGGGACATTATTGAAGCGGCTTGTTCGACGGCTGCGACGATCGTGGCGCTTCAGGAAATGGCATCGGCCTCCCTGTCGTATTTCAAAAATGATCCTCAAGCGGCTGAAATTATCGACCAGTACTTCACAGTTCTGATCAACGAATTTAAAGGCTCGACACCGGGGAACAAAGTTCGTCAGCGCACCTCCAATGACTTGCAAGGTCTGGCGTTGCCCCAGATTTATTTCAATGCCGCCGAGCGTCGTCAGAAATTCGTCATGAAGACGGGTCTCTCCGGGGGTGAAAAGGCTGAAATTCTACGGGCGGCTTACCGTCAATTGTTTGAGCGGGACATTACCAAGGCTTACTCCCAGAATATTTCTGACTTGGAGTCCAAGGTGAAGGGCGGCGAGATTTCCATGAAGGAATTTGTCCGTCGTGTCTGTCAGTCCCCGTTGTACCGCAGTCAGTTTGTGCTGCCGTTCATCAATAGCCGCGCCTTGGAACTCGCCTTCCGTCACATCCTAGGTCGAGGTCCATCGTCCCGTGAGGAAGTGCAGAAGTACTTCAGCATTCTCTCTGAAGGCGGTTGGAATACGTTGGTTAATGCCTTGGTGGATTCCAACGAATATGCCGACTACTTCGGTGAGGAAACGGTGCCTTACCTGCGGGGCTTGGGTCAAGAAGCTCAAGAATGCCGCAACTGGGGTCCACAGCAGGATCTGTTTAACTTCAGTGCGCCCTTCCGTAAGGTGCCTCAGTTCATCACGACCTTTGCCGCCTACGATCAGCCCTTGCCTGAACAGCATGTCTATGGTCGCGGCAACGATCCGATCGAAAACCAGTTTGGTGCGATTTTCCCCAAGGAAACCCGCAATCCAAACAGCAATCCGGCTCCCTTTGGCAAAGATACTCGTCGTCTGCTAATTACCCGTGGACCGGGAATCAACAACCAAGTCAGCAATCCTGCTGCACGGGGTATGGATCCTGGCAGCTTGGGACCCAAGGTCTTCAAGTTCGACCAGCAGCCTAGCTTTACGGGCTTGTCCGGCAAAGGCGTAGGCAGCTTTAGCTCTCCATCAAGCCAAGGAGTGAGCGTTAAGTTCTCCGAAAGCTCTGCTCAAAAATTGATCACCGCTTGTTACTTACAAGTCTTTGGTCGTGACCTGTACTCCGGACAACGTCTGACCCAAGATGAAATCAAGCTGGAAAATGGTGAAATCACCGTTCGCGAGTTTATTCGTCGCTTGGCCAAGTCCAGTGTGTACGTCAAACTGTATTGGACGCCGCTCTATGTGATGAAGGCGATCGAATATCTCCACCGTCGTCTGCTGGGCCGTCCGACCTATGGCCGGAATGAGACCAACAAGTACTTCGATATCTCCGCTAAGAAAGGCTTCTACGGCGTTGTCGATGCGATCATGGATACTGAAGAGTACTACATGAGCTTCTCTGAGGACACCGTGCCTTACGAGCGCTACGTCACCGCTGCGGGCTACTCCGCTCGGATGAATCGCATGGCCAGCATTGGCGATCGGGGCTTGGCACAGACCTCGTCCGCTCAGTCTGCAACGCCTCGCTTTGTCGAATTGGGAGCAACACCCGATCGGGCGGTCATCGAACAGAATGCAAGGGTCAGCCAAGGCGTCAGCAAAAAGCGCGAACAGACCAAAGTGTTCAAGCTCACCAACCTGTCCGAAAAAGCCAACATCGAAGTCATTATCGGTGCGGCCTATCGCCAAGTCTTCGAGCGAGACATTGCGCCCTATGTCGCTGAGAAGGAATTTGTTCAGTTGGAAAGCCGCCTGCGGAACGGCGAAATCACCCTGCGTGAGTTTGTCCAAAGCCTCGGTTCCTCCAAGCTCTACCTGAAGGAGTTCTACACCCCCTACCCGAACACCAAGGTGATCGAATTGGGGACCAAGCACTTCCTCGGTCGTGCGCCATTGGATCAGCTTGAGATTCGCAAGTACAACCAAATCCTGTCTACTCAAGGCTTGAAGGCATTTATCAATGCCATGGTTGAAACGCCGGAATATGCACAGGCATTCGGTGAAGACGTGGTGCCTTACAACCGCTATCTCACCCTGCCTGCGGCCAACTTCCCCAATACTCAGCGTCTCTATAACAAACTCACCAAGCAGGATACGAAGCTTGAGGTGCCTAGTTTTGTGACGGCTCAGTCGAAGGTGGATGTGGCAACTCTGCCGCTGACCGCAGATGCGATCGCATCTGGGAAAAGCTAGAGATTGATTAAAAAAGCCCCCACAAAGTTCGTTCTTTGTGGGGGCTTTTTTATTGCCGTATTATTTATTCAGTCTCTCGCAAACATTGAAGTAAAACAGCTTCTGTTTTTGCGATCGTCCGGCTCCAACTGTGACGTTTGGCTTGGATGAGTCCTCTGCCAATCAGACGATTACGCAGATCCTTTTGCAGCACTATGCATTCAATTCCCTGAACGATCGACCCTGTTTGGTGAGGATCGACCAACCATGCCGCATCACCCACCACTTCTGGTAAGGAGGTGACATTTGAAGTCAGAACCGGAATCCCACAGGCCATCGCTTCGAGGGGTGGCAACCCGAATCCCTCATAGAGAGAAGGAAACACCAGAGCCTTTGCACCTCGGTAGTAATTCGGCAGGGTTTCGTCATCAATAAACCCGGCAAATTCCACCCGATCGTTAATGTTCAGTTCGTCAATGATTTGCATCAGTTCTGGCTTGGGATTTCCAGCTAGCAACAGCTTGATCTCCAAGGGAATCTGAGCTTGGGCGAAGGCTTTTAACAATCGGGGCAGATTTTTGTGCGGCTGATGGTTGCCGACATAGAGCAGATAGGGAAAACCAGGGTTATACCGATCGCCCTCTGGACAAAACCGCTCATCGACCCCACAACCCACAACCTTCACTTTTTCCGAAGGCACCTTGGCCCAAGCCATGATTTCCTGCTTAGAATATTCAGAACAAGTCAGAACAAACTTCGCTCGTCTAACCGCAGGTCGAACCACATACTTGAAATAGGGCTGCATCAGACGGCTGGCTTCCTGGGGAAACCTCAGCAAAATCAGATCATAAAGCGTAAAAACAAAGGGCGCTGGGCTGAAAATAGGCGGGTTAAATCCCAAACTAAAGTAAAGTCGAGGCCGACGAGTCAAAATTTGAAGAACCGTCCAAAGCGGATCTAACTTATGAAAGGGATGTGGAGCGAGACCCGGCGTAAAATGCATGACCCTAGGCCAAGCTTTCAGAACCTCAGTGGCAAATCGACCAATTCCATAACGTCCTGCCCATCGAGAATCGACTAAAACTTGGTCGATCGTCAGTTTGGGCGTTGCCTTGAGGGCGACAGTGGGTTGCATAGGCTAAAAATGACAGAGTGCAGAGTGCAAAGTGCAAAGGCGTTTTCGAATTATATTTTTCAGGAGCTAACCAACAATAGACTAATTTCCAGACCGATCGCATCTAGCTATGGGGAACCTTGCATAGCACTAAAGGGATACATCTCATTACACAAAATTGCACCAACCCATTGAACCTGTTGCATCAATCTGTTGCATCAATCTGTTGCACAAATCGACTACACAAATGTTTTAGTCTTTGCTGACCTAAGCCTGGTAAACTTTTGTAAAACCACTCTCATTTCACTCCACATTATTCTCACCAAAAACTCATGACTAAGGGATTCGGGCCGCAGAAAGAGATTAAAAAAGCGCCCTCTGAAGCTGCAAAGAAGCGCATGGATGCGGCCAAACAGATGGATGCAATGAAGGCAGAAGGACTGCCCGAATTTGAGATTTACATTCGGGTTAAGGATAAAAAATCCTGGTTCCCCGTCGGTGCGATCGCCGTACAACGGACCAATCAAGTGGATGCAGCCATTTTTGCCAATGAAGAAAGCCTCCGCCAAGGCGCATTCCGAATTTTTCCTGTGCTGAAAAAGAGCGCTCAGAATCTGGAATATGGCTACCGCAGCAAAGATGACAAAGAGGATCCCATTACGTTAGCGGTGAAACCTGCACCTGGCGTACAGGGAGCTGTACAAGCGATCGTTAGCAATATTTCCGCATCGGTGACGGGTTTGTTTAAGAAAAAGAAAGAATGGAACTAACGCCTTAAGTTCTAGTTTCAAAACAAAATCCAAAAACAAAACCCCCAACATTCTGGGGGTTTTGTTTTAAGTCATCCTTGTTTTAAGTCATCCTTGTTTTAAGTCATCCTTGGAAATCTGATGTGCGTTGAAAAATTGCTTTCGCTCTGGGTCCAAACACAATCACATCTTGATGGTTGAGAAAGGCACGATTCACCGCCTTGCCATTCACCAAAATCCCATTGGTACTCGCTTTCCCATTCA
>JAAFJU010000246.1 GCA_013298165.1 Synechococcales cyanobacterium bin31.maxbin.ball.101
TGAGACATTGTAGTCATACTTCAATTTCAGCGCATTAGCATCTAAGCGAAACTGGTTGCTTCCAGGAATCTTGACCCCTTCCTGTTGCACAAACGCTTGATAAGGTTGGTCGTTGAAGCCTGTTTCAGCCTTGCTCTTGATGGTGGGTTGATTTGCATCCCAGTTAATCTCAGTTGCTTGAGCAGATTGGGCTTGGCTGGTCACGGCGAGTAGAGCAGCAGTCATGCCTAAAGCGGTCAGAAGAGTATTTTTCATTAGAAGTTTCGGGTGTCTAGAGAAAGGTTGAAGGTGAGGTCAGTAGTTTACTAACGCTGTATCTATAGCTACCTTGACTCAGCTTCCGCAACGATGGCTAGAGCGATCGGATATCCTTGTTCTGGACTTTAATTCAACGCTGATAATTCTGTATTTGTACGGTTAATACTAGGATCACATCCGGTTTTGATAAAAAAATGCTCTTTAAACGGCCCTTTAGAAAACGCGGTTGCCCGTATGATTCCTTATCTAAATGTGAGAGAAAAAAGAAGATCCCGGATAACTAGTCTTTAGAGAAATAAATTACGTAATCTACGCAGGTGTTTTTTCGGACATGGGGTCGATCGTATGGCTGAGTAAGGGGCTGTAGCGTTGCCTTTTACCCAGTGACTCAGGCTCAGTTGTCTGATTCCGGACGATTTATGTTCTTTTTATCGTAAAGATTTGAAGGGACTGATCGTTGAATGGAGAGCGTCAAGGGGGATTTTGTTCGATTTGAACGGTGAGATCTGGAATTTGGGCAGTCAATCTTAATTTGTGAAGGGTAAACTATATTGATACCTACTTATCTCCACCCATCGGCTCGGCAGCATGAAGACCTCTTCCTCAATCTCTAGTTCCTACAAAGCTTCTTTGGCCCCAAGCTCCCATCCTAAGAAGAGCTTTGGCATGGTCAAGGTCTTGCTGGGGATTGTGCTAAGTCAGGCGATCGGTCTGGCTGCACCGCTTACCGCACCTGCCATGGCCCAGAAAGCCTCCCTCAGCTACAGCGAACTGATCCAAAAGACGAAAAAAGAAGAAGTCGAGCGGGTTGAGATTAACGATATTCAAAAAACCGCCAAGGTTTATCTTAAAAACAGTGCCCGTCGGGATGCCAATGGTGCAAAGCAGGACCAGCCGATCGAGGTCACGCTGTTCACTGACTCCAATACGGAGCTGCTCACGACCTTGCAGGACTTTAAGGTGCCTGTGGAGGTGAAGAATAATGCAGAAAGTGCCGCCGCCATGGGGATGCTGATGCAGCTTTTGATTGTGATGTTCTTGATCGGGGGGTTGATGCTGATCTTGAAGCGATCGGCTAATGCGCCCGGTGGTCCTGGGCAGGCCATGAGTTTTGGCAAGTCTAGAGCGCGCTTTCAGATGGATGCTAAGACGGGGGTGATGTTTGAAGATGTTGCGGGGATTGAGGAAGCCAAGGAAGAGCTTCAAGAAGTTGTCACGTTCCTGAAGCAGCCCGAGAAATTCACAACGGTCGGCGCGAAGATTCCTAAGGGGGTGCTGTTGATTGGGCCTCCGGGAACAGGGAAGACGTTGTTGGCGAAGGCGATCGCTGGGGAAGCGGGCGTCCCGTTCTTCAGTATTTCCGGTTCTGAATTTGTGGAGATGTTCGTCGGGGTGGGCGCATCTCGGGTTCGGGATTTGTTTAAGAAAGCCAAGGAAAATGCGCCTTGTATCATCTTTATTGATGAAATTGATGCTGTGGGTCGTCAGCGTGGAGTTGGCATTGGCGGTGGGAACGATGAGCGCGAACAAACGCTGAACCAGATGTTGACGGAGATGGATGGTTTTGAAGGCAATTCTGGGGTGATCGTGATCGCAGCGACGAACCGCGCGGATGTGCTGGATCAGGCGTTGCTGAGACCGGGACGGTTCGATCGGCAGATCAATGTTGATCTGCCTACGTTTAGCGGACGCTTGGGGATTTTGGAAGTTCATGCCAAGACCAAGAAGATTGCTGAGGGCGTCTCCATGGAAGCGATCGCCCGTCGCACCCCTGGCTTTTCCGGCGCAGACTTGGCCAATCTTTTGAATGAAGCGGCGATCTTGACGGCCCGTCGTCGCTTGGAGGAAGTGACGATGCAGGAAGTGGAGGATGCGATCGATCGGATTACGATCGGACTCAGCATGAATCCCCTGCTCGACAGCAAGAAAAAACGCATGACGGCCTATCACGAAGTGGGTCATGCCTTACTCACAACTCTGTTGCCCCATGCGGATGACCTAAATAAGGTGACGATTATTCCTCGGTCCGGTGGCATTGAAGGCTTTTCCCAGACCGTGCCGAATGAAGACACCATTGATAGTGGTCTTTATACCCGCGCTTGGATGATGGACAAAATCCGCGTTCTGATGGGCGGACGGGCCGCTGATGTGGAGATCTTCGGGGAAGATGAGATGGATTCTGGGGCGACCAGTGATATTAAGAAAGTCACGCAAATTGCCCGTCAAATGGTGACGCAGCTTGGGATGTCGTCTCTGGGACCTCTGGCGCTAGAAGGTGCGGGGGATATGTTCGCACGGGGCGGCGGTGGTGGCGGTCAGGGGGATTACTCTGAGGCGATCGCTGAAATGATTGACAATGAAGTCCGGGCTATTGCGACCTCTTGCTATGAAGATGCGCGACGCATGGTGCGGGAAAACCGTGAACTGATGGATGCGCTGGTGGAGATGCTGCTCGATCGTGAGACGGTTGAAGGGGCGGAGTTCCGCGAGATGGTGCAGGTCTATCAAGAGCGACAAAAGGTGGCCCGTCCTGTTTTGACCAATGTTGGGCGTTAGGCGTTGGGCGTTAGGCGCTAAGCGTTGGGCATACAGCTTAAGACTGATTTGTTCAGATTAGTCCCTAATGATCTGTCTTTTGATAGGAGAATCTTTTCGGAATTCTTGAAGATTGCCCTTGTAGAATAACCGAGAGAGGCGTGCGAGGGCAGAGACATGAGTTTAGGGTTTCCGGGGGAGTGGTTGCTTTTGCTTCCGGCGATTGAAGATTTGCAGCGCTGGTGGGAACAGTTCAGTCAGACCAATGACTTCAAAGTGCTGAGTGCGCTCGGCACGGGGATTCTGGCGATCGCAGGGACGATGACTGCAAAGTTGGAAGTCTTACAAAAACTCCTGGAAGCCTGGACCAAGCTCACTTCTTCTCTGAAACCCGTCACCGCTACGCCGACGGCTCCCACGGATACGACGGAGTCCCGTAAACGGCTGTTGCGGATTTTGAAAAGTGAGTATGCTCGTCGTCTGCAAGATTCACAGATCTATCAGACGGTGCCTATTGTCTTACAATTTCAAGATCGTCGGGATCTCGTGGGACGATCGCGCCCCATCGCCTTTGGAACTTCGGTAATGCCGACCTTGGGGAATGGATTGGAATCGATCGCTGATATTTATAATCAAATCGAAATTGATGGAAAACTCCTAGTCGTCGGTCAGCCGGGATCGGGAAAAACGACGGAACTGCTGAAGTTTGCAGCTTTGATGACGGATAAAGCCGCTAGCTTGCCGGATGCGCCGATTCCTGTGTTGTTGGAACTGTCGGCTTGGCAGGATGATGGAACCTCTCTAGAAAGCTGGGTCGCGCGACGGCTCAAGCAGCTTTATAACATTGATCATCCGATCGCCCTGGAATGGCTGCGCAATGAACAGTTGCTGTTGTTATTTGATGGTCTCAATGAAGTGGGCTTTGGACCGCAGGCGCGCTGTATTGAGAGTTTGAATCAGTTTTTACAGACTTCGGCCTATCCGCACTGTGTGGTTTGCTGTCGTTTAGAAGAGTATGAGCAAGGTCCTAAAAAACTGACCGAACTGAATGGAGCCATCTACCTTCAGCCCCTGAGTGATGCGCAAATTCAAGCCTATTTAGAGACCTCTAGCCACAGTTTGCGTTGGGAAGCTTTGGCGGCAGAACCCCGTCTGCGGGATCTCGTCCGATCGCCCCTGATGCTGATGATGTTGGTGGCGGTCTATCAAGGCCGTCAAATCTACACTGCGAGTGAACTGCTCAATCTCTATGTCGAGCATTGTTTTGCGCGTTCAGTGAAGACGTTATCCTGGCAGCCACCTGGGCGTAAACAAACCGTTGCCTATTTAACCTGGCTCGCACGCCAGTTAAAAATTCATTCTAAATCAGAGCTGATGATCGAACGACTTCAGCCAAGCTGGCTGGGAACGAAGCGGGATCGGCTTTTGTATCGGTTGCTCTGTGGATTGACGATCGCGCTACTCTGTGGCCTCATTTTGGCGATCGTCGTGGCCCAGCTTCAGCTTCAGCCCGAAATCCAGATTTTTGGGATTGCGTTGGGCTTGACGGGGGGAATGCTCTATGGCGTCTATAGCCGCGAAGATTTGTCGGATTGGTTGCAGGCGTTGCCGTTGCTGCGATCGGTGGCGGATCTGCTGGATAACGAAGAAATTGAGCCTGTCCGTTTAGGCTGGTCTTGGCAACGGGCAAAAACGGGACTCTTTGCGGGGTTGACCATGGGGATGATCCTGGGGGCTGGAATTTTGCTGTATGACTGGATTATGGGGGAATTTTGGCTGGGGGTGCGGTGGGGAATGGCGGTGTTTTTGAGCTATGGCTGCTTTATTGCGATCGTCTCTGGCTTGCAGGCGGGTGTGCGCGGTTCGACGGAACCGAATCAAGGCATGTGGGAATCGTTGAAAAATGCGGCGGTTGTGATTGGCTTGGCCACAATGATTGGCTTTCTAATTGCTTGGGTTGCCTTGCTGATTCCCTTAGGCATTGTGAACTGGCGCTTTGCGCTGTGGGTGGGAATTGGGAGTGGATTGCTGTCTGGGCTATTTTCGGGTGGTTTGCCTTGTATTCAACATGTCGTGCTGCGTGTCTTGTTGTGGCGTCAGCGAGAGATTCCCTGGAATTATGCGAAATTTTTGGAATATTGCCATAATCTTGGGCTTTTACAGCAGGTGGGCGGTCGCTATCGGTTTTTGCATGAACTGTTGCGATCGCATTTTGATGAAGGGATTTAGCT
>JAAFJU010000316.1 GCA_013298165.1 Synechococcales cyanobacterium bin31.maxbin.ball.101
AGCGGGATCTTTAGGAACGAAGCTACGCAACACTTGGGAAACTAGGATACCGATGGCATCCAACTCCCTTAAATTAGATTGATCAGAGTAATTGACTGAAAATAGGACTTGTTTTAATGATGAAAGTCAGGAACAACAATCAGCTAGATGCTGAGTGGACTGAGAATCGTTAATTTGAGGTTTTAGACTCATGTATTTAAAAGTGAGCTAATCTCAAATCCCTACAAAAATAGTATGAATTTTCGATTAACTTAATCTTCATAATAGTAGATGATCCTACAAATAGGGACATAAGTTTTAATCATAGCTCTTAATACGATCGTTCATAACCCCCTATTCATAGACATTACAGCCGTTTCAAAGTATTATTTTTAATGTGAGAGAATTTGAAAATTTTGTAATTTAGGTAACGCTTTACACCTAAATAATTATGTCAATTGGAAGATTTTCAGAAATAACATCCCACACAGGTATAATCACGCGCTAGGTTGAATTGTCTATGGGTCGGGAGTCAATCTTGGTACAATGGCTCAACTATCGATCGTCGTACAAGCCGTGGTTTTTGATATGAAGAGTGTGACCCCGCAGGACCGTATTTTGAGAGTGGGTGGTTTTGGAAGAATGCAGCGCTTTTTATTGGGGTTGTTACTCTTACTGATATTGGGATTCGGTGAGTTGTTGATGGGGAGTTCGGCGGCGATCGCCCAGAGCAATTCCATCAACTACACGAGTACAGATCTGACGGGACGCAGTTTTGTCGGGGAGGATCTCAATGGCGGTGTGTTTGTTTCGGCGGAGATGCGGGATGCCAATTTGCAGGGGGTTAATCTCAAGGGTGCGATGTTCACCAAGGCGAATCTCTATGGCGCAAATCTCAGCGATACGGATTTGAGCGATGCCTTGATCGATCGAGTCACACTCTTCAAAGCCAATCTGCGCAATGCCAATCTGACGGGCGCGACGCTGACCAGCACGATTATTCAAGAGACTGATATTACCAATGCGGACTTTAGCGATGCCTTGATCGATCGGTACACCGTCAGTCTCCTCTGCAAAATCGCCTCGGGGACGAATCCCGTGACGGGGATCGATACGCGAGAAAGTTTGGGTTGTAAGGATTAGTCTTCTTCCAAATACCGATCGGCCAACTCTTCCCCTTCCACCTGAATCGATTCAAATTTCACTTTGCCTGTCGCCGTCACCTCGCTATCGAGTTTCGGCGGCTGTTTTTTGGTGAGGATCCAGACGGTGCCCCGATCGTCTTGGAGTTCGTAGGCGGATTGGTTGATCATGGGCGCGACGGTGATGACCTTGCCCTTGACTTGGACCGACTGGTCTAGGGGCTGGTTTTGTAAATCACTGCTGGGGATCGTCGCCGCGCAACTGGTCAAGAACAGCGTCAGGAGAAGTGTTTTAATCTGCGATCGCTTCAGCGATCGGGTTAGGCGAGGACGACGGAAAACTTGCATAGATGCCGGGGATCAAAACAGCGTTTTTTAGTTTAGGTGGCGGGAACTCAGAATGCTGAACGTCAGCGCCCTAAAAATCAACCACCTAGGAAAAATAATATACGCACCTGTCAGAGAAACCCTATCTTAAATTTTTTAGGATGTTTACGATCGCTGTCCAGCCAATCTGAGACACTAAAACCTAACTCGATTTTCCAGTGTTTCCATGACTGCTCAACTACTTGACGGAAAAGCTCTCTCGGCGAAAATTTATACCGAGATGGCCGAAGAGATTCAACAACTCACCGCTAAAAACGGTCGCGCTCCTGGACTCGCGGTCCTGATGGTGGGCGATAATCCCGCCAGCGCAGCCTACGTCGGCAACAAAGAAAAAGCCTGTGCCAAAGTCGGCATGGTGTCCTTTGGGAAACACTTTCCCACCGAGACCACCCAGGAAACCTTGGTTCAAGTGATCCATGAACTCAATCAAGACGATCGGGTCGATGGCATCCTGGTGCAATTGCCTCTCCCCGAGCATTTAGATGGCGTTGGGCTGCTGCTGGCGATCGATCCCAGCAAAGATGCCGACGGACTGCACCCCGACAACCTAGGCCGTCTGGTGCGCGGGGATGAAGGATTGCGAAGCTGTACGCCCGCAGGTGTGATGAAGATGTTTGAAGAATACAATATTCCGCTGGCAGGTAAAAAATCCGTCGTCATCGGTCGCAGCATTTTAGTCGGGAAACCTCAAGCCTTGATGCTTTTGGAGAAAAATGCCACCGTGACGATCGCCCATTCTAGATCCGAGGATTTGGGGGCGATCGCTCGGGAGGCGGACATTCTGGTGGCTGCCGTGGGCAAGGTCAACCTCGTCACCGCCGAGATGGTCAAGCCCGGTGCCGTGGTGATCGATGTGGGGATGAATCGGATCACGCTGCCTGACGGAAAGAGCCGTCTGGTGGGGGATGTGGATTTTGAAGCAGTTAAAGAAATTGCCAGTTACATTACCCCGGTTCCGGGCGGAGTCGGGCAGATGACTGTGGCAATGCTGCTGTGCAATACCCTGGAAAGCTATAAAAAGCGCTTTGTTTAAGCGCGGTTTGTAGAGACTTTGTGAGAAGCTAGGGTATTCCTTTTGGGCAGTGCAAATTTTACAATTTGTCATTCTCTAGAAGCTTTGCAAAATCACATCTCTTTAGTGATCACGTTTCTTTTATTATCTTAAGGCTGGGGACTCAAGGGAGAAAGTTGAAAATGGTAGCAACGAGCGAAAAAGTGAACTTAGGGGCATTTGATCTCAAGGTGTATTTGGGCAAAAAGCAGCAACTGGTGGAGAAGGCGCTCGATCGGGCGCTTCCCATGCAATACCCTGAGACCGTCTTTGAGTCCATGCGCTACTCGCTCCTGGCGGGCGGTAAACGGTTGCG
>JAAFJU010000170.1 GCA_013298165.1 Synechococcales cyanobacterium bin31.maxbin.ball.101
CGACTAAGCGATCGACGACCTCCGCCGCCTCCTCATAGCGCCCCTGCATATAGGCTTTCTCAGCCTGTTGGTATTCCTGTGCAAAATCAGTGCTGCGGGCCATGGTCCTCCTCCTGTGTTGAATGCCTTCGCGGTTGAATGCCTTCGCATCAACAATGGTTCGCGATAAATTTAGGTCAGTATGATTGCAAATAATGGAAGTTAAATTCTCTAGACCGAAGCTTAAAAGCAGCTAACGATCGGGTGTAAACTACTAAATGAACAGCATAGATACAAAATCAAATGTGACATCGTGGGATAGCCCTTAGTCGGTTGATTGGGATCATCAGCAAGCCATCGACAGTAGGTTCAACCTAAGAAAAATTATTTCCCTGGACTCTTGCCAATCTTTCAAACAGACACGAGTACTTCAGGATACTGAATTTTTCAAGAACGTGAACATTTTTCATTGGATTTCTGAAAAGGAATGGCTCACCTAGGCTGCCCACCGGGCCGATCGAAGAATCGAAACTTGATCTAAGAGCCGCAGAAAGCGCTGATCGCCCTCTAAGGTCCATTCTCCCCTCAGGAAAGGCGCGACACCATCCGGAACACTCGTCGGGGCTTGAATTTTGTCAATATCCAGCCATTCCATCCCGACAATTCGGTCCACCGCCAGACCCAGTAGAATGTCTTGATCCTCCACCGCAATCACCGAGACTTCTTGACGATCGGTATTCAGAGGCGTCATATCCCCTAAAAACTGCCCTAAATCTGCGACCCAGACCACGCGACCACGGACGTTCAACGTCCCCAGCAGTAAGGGGGACACGTTAGGGACGGGGGTAATCCGATCGGGAGCAGGGGACAACACCTCGCGAATTCCAGTGGCAGAGAGCGCAAACTCTTCCCCCGATGAAATATAAAATCGCAAATGTAGCTCACCCTCCGGACTTTCAAGCTCCTGAAACTCAGGCGCTTGGTCCTGGCCCCGGCCAGTCAAAAAATCGGGCATTCCTACCATAACTGCACTCCCTAACCTCGTAATAGCTGCTTCACGGTTCCCACCAGCTCAGTCGGCTGGAACGGCTTTGCAATATAAGCATCCGCTCCTTGCTTCATACCCCAGTAGCGATCGAATTCTTCTCCTTTTGAAGAACACATCACCACAGGGACATGCTGAGTTTTGGGATCCGCCTTAATTCGACGACAGACCTCATATCCATTCATGCGAGGCATCACAATATCCAAAACCACGAGATCCGGATGTTGACCCTCGATATGCTCCAGTGCCTCAACCCCATCGGTTGCGATCGACACACTCAAGCCACTTCCCTTGAGCAAGTCTGTAATCATCTCCCGCTGAGTCACACTGTCTTCGACCACCAGAACTGTACTCATAACCCTCTACTTGCCTAATTATTGGCTCCAGCACTGCCGACCCAACCCATCGACCGATTGAAAACCGGGGTGTAATAACTAAGGTACCCTCAATCGTCAAAATAATCAGACTTCCCTAATAGAAAAGTCTAGATTCTCCCTGAAAGCGTCCCCAGAAGAAAAAAGAATTCGCCTCAAATCCGCTCAGAATTTCAACTAAATCTCCGGCCAAGGTTCCTCAGACTCCGCCTCTACTAGGGATTGAGTCGTTTCTTGAGCAGGTAGAAACCCACGTCCAACATATTTTTCAACGATCGTCACCAATTCTTCCTCTCCAAACGGTTTCGCCAAATAGTCCGTGGCACCCACCATCTGTGCCCGCACCCGATCGATAAATCCATCTCGTCCCGTCAGCATGACGATCGGCGTCTGCCGAAAATAGCTGGACTGTCGCAGCATGGCACAGACTTCATAGCCATCGAGGTCCGGCATGGTGATGTCACAGAGGATCAAATCCGGCTTCACAGAAAAGAACTGGCTAAGGGCAGAAATCGGGTGATCCAGCAGGACCGATCGGTAGCCATGGCGATCGAGAATATTCTCCACGCTATGCCGAACCGTCGCCGCATCATCTAAACAAGCCACACAGGGCATAGGCCGCAATCCCTTCACCGTCTCTCGATCCCAGCGACTCGATCGGGCACGATCGTCCTCCACAAACTGGATCCACCCTCGCTGAATACAGGGATGCAATGCCCGCGTCACCGCCAACACATCTCGACTCAAGCCCCGAGCAATCTGCCGCAGAGAGGTCTGGCCATCCACAAAGCTAATCAGCGTCTTCACCGTGACCGTAGGCAGCGCTTCCTGCAAAGCCACCGCATCCACGATCAGGGGAATCTGCTCTGGAGACTGGACCTGAGGATACCACTGCTTCCACTCCTGCACCTGCTGAAGGGTCGTCGTCACCATCGGCATCACCTCCAAAGCAGCCAACTGCGGCATCAAAGGAGGACCCTGCTCGAACATAAAATAGCCCTGATGCAAACTCAGCAGGTCAAACAGCGTCTCCTGCACCATCCCCTGAAGGACGTCTTTCGCTTGCGTCGTTGAGAGGACGCGATTTTCCAATAACGTCCAAAGCGCCCCATATTCAGGGGCATTCACCAATTCCGAAGAGACGGTCGTGAGGTTTTGAAAATGGGATTCCAAACCATAACTCGCCAGAAATCCCTTCAATCGAGAGAGTCCCGCCGCTGGATTCCCAGCATAGACAACCTGACCATTAAAGAAAAAGACATACCAAGCCCGATCGGCGGTGCGATCATTTAACGACGCATAGGTCTCCACCAAGAGCTGCCCCGTGCGTTGACCCAGTTCCACCAACTGGAGAATGCTGCGAACATCAATTTCACTCAATTCTCCCTGCATATTATCTTAGCCAAAAATAAAAATCTGGAAATCCCTCTAAGAAGATTTTACATGGGACTGATGGAAACTGATGGAAGCAGTGAAGCTTGAGCAGAACTTGGGCATAATTGGGGGAGACGGTTAATTTGTTTCACTCTTTTACGTCTCACTTGAACTTTATTTCAAGCAATGAGGTGGCATACTAGAGTTTCAGATTGCCAAGAATCTGGGGTAAGACAAGGGAGAGGGCTAAGCGCGTGCTGTATTTGGCAGAAGTCATTCAAAAGAAAGGCGGTCTGATGGGAGGCGGCAAGACCGAGTTAAAACTCTTGGCTTGTCAGCGAACAGAGCAGAATTGGACCGCTGTGTCCGGAGAAGAGATCGTTCCCGCAGACGACGCAAGTCGCTATGCACCCGGAACCCTTCTCCTCGCAGATTTGACCAATAGTCGTCAGGTTCAGCGAATTCAGGAAGCAGGGCGACCCCTCGTCAGCATCCTGCAAAATTTTTCGCGCCTACAGGAAAAATTTAAGACTCAAGAAGAAGAAATTGAGCAATGGAAGCAGTCTCTGACTTACCAAAGTCAGGAATTGAACCGTCGCGAAATGGAGATGGAAGCTCGTCGAGAGCAGCTTGAGCAGATGGAAAGCGACTCCGAGCAGATGGAGGAGCAGCGGGCACAGTTTGAACAAATCCGCACTGAAGTTGAGAGTCAAAAAGAGGAGTTCGATCGCCAGAAGCAAGAACTAGAAGGAGCCTGGGATCACCTTCGCGGCGAAATGAATCGCCTAGAAGAGCGTAAATCCGAAATTCAGCAAGGGGCCGTTCTGGACAACGACAAAGCCCAGCACATCAGCGGTCTTCTGCAGCGGGTTGAAGGGGCGATCGCATCCATGGATGGGGTTCAGGAGCAGACCACCTTCGCTCAGGAAGTCCTGACACAGCAGCAGTCCCAGCTTCAAGTTCACTGGGATCGCGTCGGTCAATATCGCGGGGCCTTAGAAGCTCTGCAAGGCGATTTGTACAGCAATAGCCAAGCCCATGAAGGTCGCTGGCAAGAGTGGCGAGAGTCCTCAAAGTCTCTAGAGAAAGCGCAAGCCGAGCTACAGGTTCAGCAGAGTCTTCTCCTGTCCAAGCAGGAGTACGCTCAGGCCCTCAATCTTCAGCTTCAGCACCATGAAGAGATTCATCAGCAGCTCTATCGGATGACCGAAGGATTAGATGGCGTCAACATCACCGAACAGGTGGATACGGCAGCGCTAGAATCCATGGCGATCGATGCCCTGCAAAGCCTCGTCGCGGACATCAAGCAGGAGTTTAAGCGCTCCTCTGAGTTTGTTTCTGATCAAGAAGAAGAGCTAGAACTGAAACAAAAAGAAATTGACGAAATGGAAACAAGGCTTTCCCAAGTCAGTGACTTCGATCGGCTCAATCTGGAAAACGAACTCACCGATGAGCGGGATGCCTATCAGTTCCTCAACGAGACCCTTGTGGGCCAGCGCCGGAGTCTCCGAGAAAAGGAAAGTTTTCTCCGACAGCACCAGACCGTTCTGGCCCGCCGTCAAGGAAAGCCCGATCCCCACGCTTCGGAAAACGGACTCAATCTTGCGCCCGTCTTCAGTCAAATCGACACCTTCCGTCAACAGCGATCGGAAGAACTCCAGCAAGTGGAAGAGCAAATCAATCAGGTTCGCAATTCCATCGAGCAAACCCAAGGCATGGTGACACAGCAAGAGCAAGAACTGGCGCAAAAACGTCAGGAACTGGAAGGCCAAGATCAATCGCTGCAAGAGCAACGGGCAAAACTCTCGGAGGACCGGGCAAAACTTGCCCTGTACGACGAAATGCTTCAGCCATTCCAAGACAAACTCACGGATCTCAAAGAGCGTCTGGAGTACATCAACAGCAGCCTGTCTCAGTTCCACCAGTCCGGCAGCGATCAGCGTCAAGCCCTGGCACAAGTGCAGGAATCCTTCTCTAGCCTCGTTCAGGAACCCCAGTTGGCCGCCTAAGGCTTTGAGTTTTCAGGCGTAGGGCCTGATCTCCAGATAACCCAATCGCCTTCCACCACCCCGATCGCCCCACCTTTAACTGTGGAACTCTGCGATCGGGGTGGTGCTGTTAGGAGCTGCATTAAGCTTTCGATTTGGTCGAAGGTGGGATTAAAGGTCAGGGCGGATTGGCAAAACGATCGGAGGACGCGGCGTTGGAGGGCGATCGGGGCGGCGGCGAGGCGATGACGCTGGATTTTATACACAGAACCTTCTAGCAGAACCACTTGATCGTAAAGACTTTGGGCCTGGGCTTGGAGGAAGGCGACATCGGCGGTGAGCAGTTCTGCGGTGTGGGCGAGGTGACGATCGGCTTGGGGATTCAATGCCTCTTGGAGTAGCGGCAAGATGTCGTGACGGATCCGGTTTCGGCGGTAGGTGAGGTCGTCGTTGGTGCTGTCATGCCAAACGGGGATCTGGCGATCGGTGCAGAAGGCGGCGGTTTGCGATCGGGTTAGGGCTAGGAGAGGCCGAACGATTTGCAAGGGATTTAAGCTTGGGGGATCAGCGGTAGAGAAGGCCGATCGGCTCCAACCCATGGATTGCAGTCCCTCGGCTCCGCTACCACGGGCAAGGTTGTAGATTAGGGTTTCGGCGCGATCGGTGGCGGTGTGGCCGATGGCAATGTGGGTCAATCCATGGGTTTGAGCAATCTTGTCAAAACTTTGGTAGCGCCAGTCGCGGGCTTTGGCTTCGGTGGAGACATCGGTTTCGGCGATGACTTCGTGGTAGGGCAGGTTCCAGGTTTGGGCTAAGCCTCGCACATGCTGAGCATTTTGGGCGGAGTCCGATCGCCAGCGATGATCGCAATGAACGATCGCCAACTCCCAGTCCCACAGAGATTGCAAATCCAGCAGCAACTGCGCTAAACACAACGAATCCTGACCTCCGGAGACGGCGATCAGGATTTTGGATTGGTCAGGGAGAAGCCTGCGATCGCGCAGGGTTTGGTGGACTTGGGCATGGAGCGGAGTCCAAGGGGTTTTCATTAGAGTTCTGTGAAATCGTCGGTTTCGGAGGTGACGGTTTTGGCGCGGAGGCGGACTCGATCGCGGCTACTCGATCGTTCTGGCAAACTTTCGGGTTCTTTCGAGGGCACAAATTCAACGCGCAGCCGGACGTGACCTTGTTGCCAACCTGCCCCCGTTAAACGCATCACCTGACAGTCCACCCCATCCGCGAACCAGCCTTCATGATCTTCGGACCAATCCGCTTCCCGATCGCTCACCGTCTGAGCCAATGAGTCCAAAAACTCTCCCACTTTAAAGGTCGGATTGGACATCAAAATCCGGCCCGAGGGGACGTAGAGGACTTCATCATCATTCAAGGGGGTAAAGCGGCGATCGTGGCTCATGGGTTCACTTTAGAAAAGGAGCAGAGAAGAAGAGCAGAAAAAGATTGGAAAGATTGGAGGATTTCGGGTTGTGTTCGGGGTTCGACTCCGCTCACCCCACGTAGATTCGAGGACTGAGCGGAGTCGTTCGCGAAGCGTTGCGTTAGCAAAGTCCGGCTTTCAAACCCTACGCAGAGTCGAGGGTTGAGCGGAGTCGTTCGCGAAGCGTTGCGTTAGCAAAGCCCGGTTACAAGAACCAACCATAACTGTGCAATCCCTTCCCGAGCAAATTAACGCCCAGGTAGCAAATCCACACCACCACAAATCCGATCGAAGCCAAAATCGCCGGACGACGACCCTGCCAACCTTTCGTAATGCGCGAGTGCAAATAGGCTGCAAACACTAACCAGGTAATTAACGCCCAGGTTTCCTTCGGGTCCCAGCTCCAGTACGAACCCCAGGCTTCGTTCGCCCAGACGCCGCCGGAAATGATGCCGATCGTCAACAGCGGAAAGCCCAACCCAATAATCCGATAGCTAATGTTATCCAACGTATCCGCCAAACTCAGACGCTGCGGGGACAAGGCTGCAACCGCTGTCGTGGTCTGCTCTAAAACTGCAACTCCGCCAGAGCTTGAGACCTCCGACGCTTTGAATTCGACGGCGGGCTGTCCGGCTTTTTTCAAACGGTAGGATCCAGCACCGATCGAACTACCCTTCAGTTCAATGGCCTGCCCTCGGGTCACAATCAAAAAGGCGATCGCCAACACCGAACCCACCATTAACGTGGAATAGCTAAACATCATGACGCTGACATGCATCATGAGCCAGTTGGACTTGAGTGCCGGAACCAAGGGAGACGAGTTTTGCATGTCGTCGGTGAGGACGATCGCTGCAAACGCGGTAATCAACGTTGCGACGGGCGCGGTGACGGTGCCCACGAGTCGGCTTTGGCTCATCTGCTCGGCGACCAGATGCATCGTCGTAATACCCCACACGAGGAAAAACAGCGATTCGTACAGATTGCTTAAGGGGAAATAGCCCGCTTCGATCCACCGGGATGCGAGGAGTGCGGCTGTCGTCAGGTTGGCGATCGCCATGCCTGTGGTGCCCAAGGTTGATAAAACAGGAATACCGGGAAAGGCCGCACCCACCCAGTACACCATCATCGTGGCAAACAGCACCGCAAAGGATGCATTATCAAGGAGTCCTTGGAGTTTTACGAGATCCATAACTGTTTTGAGCGTTGATTTAAGCTGATTAGGGTGGATTTTAAAGTGGAACGGGGTTAAGGCGTTTTCTAGATGATTTAATTATCGCAAATCTTCCTTCAAAAAAGAGCGCTGAAATCGATCGATTTCAGCGCTCTCAAACAAAAAAGGATTTAACCAAAGGGTTCAGACCCCTTAGGCACCCCGCTGTAGAGCCGCTTCGACTTGACGGAATTCAGTCATCAACCGCTTTTTCATCTTTTCAGGGACGGGACGGTTGGGGTAGGAGGTGTAGTGACCTGCTAGGGAGTTGATGGCGGTGCGCATCGTGGTGTAGGAGTTGAGCTTGATGATGCTGCCGCGACGATAGCGGGAGGCAAACTCATTGATTTTTTTCTTGGATTCATTTTGCAGTGCAATCCGATCGCTGGCATCCGGTGCGACTTCTACAGTCTGACGCAACAACGTCACCAGGGCCAAAGCGTCCTCAGGATAATTACCCGTCAAACTATCTGCCAATGCTGCGCTCGATGCGCCCGTCAGGCCGATCAAAATTACCAATACGATCGCCATCAGGCGAGACAAAATACGCTTCATAGGTTCAGTCGCGAGCAAAATCATCATAGGTTCAGCGTTTCAATCCTACCGTGGTTTGCGATCGGTTTGCGATCGGTTTGCAATTCCTGGCGGCAGAACCCCCTCAACGATTGCTAAGGAGTCCCACCACTAAAGGGTTTGGGTTGGACTTGGAGTTGAGGGCCGATCGTGTTTTGTAAAGTGGTGGCGATCGTTTGGTTGAGGTTGGTTTTGGGATGGAGCGGGTCTTGGAAGAGATTAGGAGCACCTTTGGCTTTGGCGGCGGTGTCGATCGCGTCTTGGAACGAGAGGGACGTGATGCCGTTAACCGTTTTTTGGGCTTGAACCAGCTTGGCGTATTGATCTTGAATCAATTTGGGATAGCCGCTGTTTAATGACTTTAAGAGTTTTGTATCGTCGTTTTCGCTGGCAGGTTTCACCTGACTGATTTCAGGCTGAAGTCCGACGATGAGCGGAATTTTGCGGGAATTAGTCAATTTGGCAATGCCGTCTAGGGCGCGGGTGCGACGATCGACCCGTTTTTGGACTTCGGCGCTGTCGGAACTGAGACGATCGGTCAATGAACCCGAAAGATTGGACACATCGGCTAACAGTTCACTGTGAGGATTGGGCTTCCGAATCCAGGCGTTCCAGGCTTTAACCAGATAAAGCTGATTGACCAAGCCGTTGAAACCATTCCCCAAACTGCCCATAAAGTGACCACTGGCATTACTCAACAGCGGATCCATTGA
>JAAFJU010000260.1 GCA_013298165.1 Synechococcales cyanobacterium bin31.maxbin.ball.101
ATTGGATGTCTGGATAGTGGATTTTCAACTGATCGGCGATCGCACACATAATCGGTACCCCTTGAGCCAGTTTTGCGGCTTTGGATCCAGGAAGTAAGCCCAGAACCAGGCTGTTGGAGGTTTGTCGCGTGGGATCTTCCACCGCATCGGAACACATCAGATCGCCCACGACGGTAAATTTATGACGGTGATGGGGTTTTGCGTTGTCCACGAGACGCTGGCTCATGACCGCAAACCGATCGACCCAGCTTGGCCACAGGGTTTCCCACTCCGCATAGACGAGGGTTTTGTACTTCAACCGTTTGCCAATCACCACGGGAAACAAGGGATCGCCCCCTAAAAAGATCACGAGGCCCTTTGATCTCCAGTCCCAGTTGTCTGCGGTTTTTCCCCAGAGCAAAAATGGACAAAAATGATCCACGTCCTGGACCCGATCGACTTCGGGATTGCTGCGGGCGATCGTCCCTTCTTGACCGCTGGCATTGGGACAGGGCGAGAGGATGACCGAAATTCGAAGTTGTGCGGTGTCTCGTCCGAAGCGCTGTCGAAGCTGCTTAACGACGGGCTTCACCCAAGTACTCAGCTCTCCAGGACCATTGGACAGGATCAAGAGGTCGATCGCAGCAGGACGGGGGGTAGTAGACATGGAGGAAGGGGATTTGGGGAAATCTAGAGCAAATCTGTATTTTATAGAGTCTGACTGTTCGGCTTAGTTATTTTCACTGAAATGGCGCAGAAGTCCTAGGCGATCGCTCAGGCCCTGTTTTCTACCCTAGCGCGTTATCTTGGATACAGTCTTCTGATTGCTTGCCTTTCCAGTGATTTGCTGGTCTCAAGGACTAGCTAGCTCGATTTTAAGCGGCTGAAAACCAGGTATTTCCTGGAAAAAATAGCAAACCTGCGCGGGCTAACCCGATCGGGCGATCTTCAAAAGAGTTTGCCAAACCAGGTGCAACTTGAATCAGAAAGGCTACAATCAGAAGTGAAGGTTACGATACATTCCAGTTATTAATCTCATTAGTCAGCATTTTGGCTCATCTAGGCAAGGTTAGAAAGTTCGATGATTGTACGGATGGCGCAGATTTAAAGCAACATTAGGGTCCTCTATGCGGTTTTCACCGATGTGAAATCACTGCTTAGGGCGGCTTGTTGTGTGTTTTCTCCGTCTCTCATGCGAAAAATCTTCTATTCCTTGATCCGAATCCCTGAGCAAAACCGATTCACCTGACTGTGACGGAAGCGTGGAATTTCGAGACTCTACTGACTTTAAAGAGCATGAGGAAAGCGGCATGACCCAGCCAAACCAAGTAATCGACCAGGAATTGGAGTTGGATAACGCCTCGGATGATGGCGACCAGGAACCCGATATCTATGGCATGGAAGACGATGATGAAGATGATGGTGATGCGGTAGAACCCGTTGAGGCGGGTGCGAAAGCCAAGAAAGGGGCACGTAAACGGGTTGTTCCTAAGAAAAAGCACTACACCGAAGATTCTATTCGTCTTTATCTCCAGGAGATCGGTCGGATCCGACTTCTCCGTGCGGATGAAGAAATTGAACTCGCGCGAAAAATTGCGGATCTGCTTGAACTAGAGCGGGTTCATTTCAAATTGGAAGAACAGCTTCAGCGTGAGCCGTCCGATCGCGAATGGGCTGAAGAAGTGAAGATGCCCCTTCAGCAGTTCCGCCATCGTCTCCATGTGGGTCGTCGGGCGAAGGACAAGATGGTTCAGTCCAATCTTCGGTTGGTGGTTTCCATCGCCAAGAAGTATATGAACCGTGGCCTGTCGTTCCAGGATTTGATCCAAGAAGGCAGCTTAGGTTTGATTCGGGCGGCTGAGAAGTTCGACCATGAAAAGGGCTATAAGTTCTCCACCTATGCGACTTGGTGGATTCGTCAGGCGATTACGCGGGCGATCGCAGACCAGTCTCGGACGATTCGGCTTCCGGTCCATCTGTACGAGACCATTTCTCGCATCAAGAAGACCACGAAATTGCTTTCTCAAGAAATGGGTCGTAAACCCACCGAGGAAGAAATTGCAACTCGGATGGAAATGACCATTGAGAAGCTGCGGTTCATTGCGAAGTCAGCGCAATTGCCCATCTCCTTGGAAACGCCGATCGGTAAAGAAGAAGATTCTCGTTTAGGTGACTTCATTGAGTCCGATGGTGAAACGCCAGAAGATCAAGTGTCGAAAAACCTTCTGCGTGAAGATCTTGAAGGTGTCCTTGCTACCCTCAGCCCCCGTGAGAAAGACGTGCTCCGTCTTCGTTACGGTCTAGATGACGGTCGCATGAAAACCCTTGAAGAAATCGGCCAGATCTTCAATGTCACCCGCGAACGCATCCGCCAAATCGAAGCCAAAGCGCTTCGTAAGCTCCGTCATCCCAACCGTAACAGTGTCTTGAAAGAGTACATTCGGTAGTCTGACTGCCTTCACGGCTGAATCTTAGGCTGCATCTTAGAAAACTAAGGGTCTAGTTTTCTTTTATCAAAAAGCGATCGGTTCCTAAACTAGAACCGATCGCTTTTTTGGTGTAGCCAATTTTGGTAGACGCCCAAAATAAAACAGACCCTTGATTCCTCAAAGATCTGTCAACACTTGCTTTTAAAGTCAATCAAATGCTCAAAACTTACATCAGGCCGAGAAAGAGCAGCACGCCCTTACCTGTTGCGACTTCTGTCGCCAAAGCAGCCACGAATCCGATCATTGCGAAACGTCCGTTCCACAGTTCAGCTTGCGCTGTAAATCCAAATTTCCAAGCGTTCCGATCGCCCGTCGCAGGAGCTGCGACTACTGTTTTAGTGTCTTGCATGGGGTTCACCTTGAGGGGATAGTTGCGGTTCACCTCTAATGTAACGCATTGTTTCAAAAAGTGTCAAAGTATTAACACTTATTTTTGGGAGGGTTGATTTTGGGATTTTTACTCCTGAGAGACCTCATGAGATTCCTGGGGGCTAATCCATCTATTTTTCGGTTCTACGATCTATGATGTAGAGGTCCAAACCCTCAACTTTTGTGAAGAAGGATTAGTGATTGTTTCTGAATCTCCGATCGCGGCCCTTAAACAACGGTTTGTAGACAAAGTTTTGTTTGGCCATCAGCCGTCCCCTGAATTGCTAGCGATCTTGCTGGTTTATTTTGTGCAGGGAATTTTGGGATTGGCCCGGTTGGCGGTGAGTTTTTTCTTGAAGGATGATTTGGGAATGGGTCCGGCGGAGGTGTCGGCCTTGATGGGGGTGGCTTCGATTCCTTGGATGGTGAAGCCATTTTTTGGGTTGTTGTCTGATGGGTTGCCGATTTTTGGGTATCGGCGGCGGCCCTATTTGATTTTGTCGGGGTTGTTGGGCGTGGGTTCCTGGGTGGCGATGGCGACGGGGGTGCATTCGGCGGCGGCTGCGACGGCGGCGATCGCTTTAGGGTCTCTGTCGGTGGCGATGAGTGATGTGATTGTGGATTCGTTGGTGGTGGAGCGGGCGCGGGGGGAGTCGGTGAGTGCGGCGGGATCGTTGCAGTCGTTGTGTTGGGGGGCGAGTGCGATCGGCGGGCTGATGACGGCCTATTTTAGTGGGGCGTTGCTGCAACAGTTTGATGTGAAGACGGTGTTTTTGATTACGGCGACGTTTCCGTTAATTGTGTCTGCTGTTGCTTGGTTGATTTCGGAGGAGCGATCGGAGGGACGATCGGAGTGGGCGGAGGTGAAGGCGCAGGTGGGGCTGTTGAAGGCGGCGGTGTCGCAGAAGAGTATTTGGTTGCCGACGGCGTTTTTGTTTATTTGGCAGGCGATGCCGAGTGGTGAGTCGGCGTTCTTTTATTTCAATACCAATGAGTTGGGATTTGAGCCGGAGTTTTTGGGTCGGGTGCGGTTGGTGACGAGTTTTGCGGCGATCGTGGGCATTTGGGTATTCCAGAAGTTTCTCAAAATGGTTCCGTTCCGTGTGATTTTTGGCTGGTCTACGGTGATCTCTTCGGTGTTGGGATTGTCGATGTTGATTTTGGTCACGCATGTGAATCGAGAGTTTGGGATTAGCGATCGGTGGTTTAGTCTGGGGGATAGTTTGATTTTGACGGTGATGGGACAGATTGCGTTTATGCCTGTGTTGGTGTTGGCGGCGCGGTTATGTCCGGCGGGTGTGGAGGCGACGTTGTTTGCGTTGCTGATGTCGGTGGTGAATTTTTCAGGGTTTGTGTCCTATCAGTTGGGTGCGATCTTGATGAAGGTTTTGCATGTGACGGATACTAATTTCGAGAAGTTGTGGTTGTTGGTTTTAATCACGAATTTGAGTGGGATGTTGCCATTGCCTTTGTTGGGCTGGTTGCCGGGAGCGAACGAGTTGCCGACGGATGAGACGGATGAGTCTTCGGTGGAGACGACGGTGGTTTAGACTAGATATCAGCGGTATTAGAGATTCTTTTATCCAGGAGATATTTATGGGTTATCCACAGGCATTTTTAGATATGGAACAAGCGACTCGCGATGAAGG
>JAAFJU010000101.1 GCA_013298165.1 Synechococcales cyanobacterium bin31.maxbin.ball.101
AATCCGATTTATCTGATACGGAGTGGCAAGAATATATTGCCGAGGAGTTGCAGGAAGTCGTTGGACACGCTTTTGTAACAGCAATTCGACACATGCTACTGGATGGCTAATCTTAGTCAATCTAACGTTCCGAGTGAGCGGATGCTGTGGAGTTCGCAGCTCTCACCTCAACTTTCGCCATTCCGCTCCGCTCGGGTTGTTATGCGTCGCCTATGATCGCCCTACTCCGAAAATATTTCCGCTAACACGGCTAATACTTTTTGCTGAGAGGCGCGATCGATCGTCCCTAACCGCTTTACAAATCGCTGTTTATCCACTGTCCGGATTTGATCCAATACAATTTCTCCAGACTTTCCCTGAAACCGACAACTGACTCTCGTGGGGTAAGAACGCCCCTGCGTCGTCATTGGCGCAATCATCACGGTCCCGATCGCGGCATTCATTTCATTAGGCGAGATGACGACACAGGGTCTGGTTTTCTGAATCTCCCGTCCGATCGTCGGATCGAGATTAACCAAAAAAACATCAAAGCGTTCTACCATTGCCATTCTGATTCATCCCAATCCGTCAGCACAACATCATCCAATAGCCGATCGTCTCCCCTTGCTGCCATCTCAGCGAACGCTTCAGTCCAACCCGATCTCACCTGCGACACAACTTTTGGACGAATAAATAATCCGTCTGCCTGGACCTCAATCTCCACTTCTTCCGAAATCCCACTCTGTTCCAAAATCACTTTAGACAAGCGTAACCCTTGTGAATTACCAATCTTGACGAGTCGAGACTGCACGATATTAGCCATATAGTTCACCCAAGTCCATGACCAGAAGTAGCTACATCGTAATTACTTCTGGTCTATCTGTCAAGCCAGAACTCACAACGTTTGATCCTTACTTCGTTTCCATCCAGTTTTGACCTGAATGAATATCGACTTTGAGTGGAACAGAAAGTTGAACGGCACTTTCCATCGTGGTCTGGACGATCGATCGGACCTCTTCCCACAACTCCGGACGCACTTCCAAAATCAATTCATCATGCACCTGAAGCAATAAGGTCGCATCCAAATCTTTAAGTTTGGGTTGAAGTTGAATCATCGCCAGTTTGATAATGTCTGCGCTTGATCCCTGGATGGGAGCATTGGCAGCGGCTCGGAGGGTTTGGGCATCGAATTGATCGCGTAGCTTGATGGTGCTGAGGTCTACTTCTTTGGGATTTGTCCCGTGTAAAACTTTCACCGATTCGCTGTTGAAACTGAAGTAACGGCGACGGCCACAGATCGTGGTGACGTAGCGGTTGGCGATCGCTTCTCGTTTCATTTGCTGCAAGTATTCAAAGACTTTGGAGTAGCGTTGGTTAAAGCGTTCAATAAATTGTTTCGCTTCTGCTACTTTCATGTTGGTTTCTACCGCAAATTTCTGGGCACCCATGCCGTAAATGACGCCGAAGTTAATGATCTTGGCAAGGCGACGTTCTTCTGAGGAAATGTCGTCTTTGTCGAGCAGCAGGCGCGCCGTTAAGGTATGGACATCTTCGTTATTTCGGTAGGCTTCAAGCAAGACAGGTTCTTGGCTGAGGTGGGCTAGGATGCGGAGTTCGATTTGGGAATAGTCTGCGCCGACGAGGAGCCAGCCGTCGCGGGGGATGAAGGCTTTGCGGATTTGGCGGCTGAATGCGGTGCGGATGGGGATGTTTTGGAGGTTGGGTTCGGAGGAGGAGAGGCGGCCTGTGGCGGTGACGGCCTGGTTGTAGTCGGTGTGGACGCGGTGGGTGTCCGATCGGACCAGGTTCGGCAAGGCATCGACGTAGGTGGATTTGAGCTTGGATAACGTGCGGTATTCGACGATCGACTCCACCACAGGATGATCACCCTGAAGTTTTTCTAGCGTTGCGGCATCGGTTGAGAAACCTGTTTTAATTTTGCGCGATTTCTTAACGTCTAAGCCTAATTTATCAAAGAGCAATTCACTCAGTTGTTTGGGTGAACCCAGATTGAATTCTTCACCCGCTGCGCTGTAGGCTGCTTTCTCAATGCGTTGCAGATCGGTTTCTAATGTTTTTGAAAATTCATTGAGATAATCGCTGTCAATGCAGACTCCGACTGATTCCATGTCGGACAGGACTGGCTCTAGGGGCAGTTCTACCGTTTTAAATAGGTTGAGCAAATCGGGAGTTTGGTTCAGGCTTTCCTGTAGATGACCGATGAGTAGTAGCGTGGTGTAAACATCAGTTCCGCAGTAAATCGCCACGTCAGGAATGGGGAGATCTGCGATCGTCAATCCTTTAGGCACCAAGTCTTTATAACTCTGTGCCGTCAATCCCAAATACCGAATACTCAAATCTGACAGATTATGTTTTGCTTCGGGTTCGATGACGTAACTCGCGAGCATCGTATCAAAGACCACGCCTTTGAGATCAATGCCTTGAAATTTGAGAACAAGCCGATCGAACTTCGCATTTTGAAACGCTTTCGGATAGGCATCACTTTCGAGGATTGGACGTAAGGCTTCAAGGACAGTTTCTAATGGCAATTGATCGCCGGATTTATGCCCCACAGGAATATAGGCCATCCCGTCAAACTCGCCAGCCCAGCAGCATCCAAGCCCCACTAGTTTCGCATCACGGGGTTCGAGAGAGGTGGTTTCGGTGTCCCAGGCGATCGGAAAGGCAGGATTCGTAAAGAGTTTTAATCCCTCCACTAATTCGTTAAGTTTATCGATCGTATCAATGATGTCCGGTTGAATCGTCGCAGGTTTGAGTTGCGATTGGGAAATGGTTGCTTCTTTTGTATCATCTGCACTGAAAAACCAAGTCTCTGGATCAACATAAGGTGCTTTCTTCGTCACCTTTTTAGCAATCTCTTCTTCAGTTTCTAACGCTTCACCCGCTGCACGACGACGAAGCTGTTCGAGCTTTTTACCAAAGACTTTAAACTCTAATTTATCCACCCAAAGCTGCGCTTCCAAAGCGTCAAAAGGCTCTAACTTACAGGCTTCAGGCTCGATCGGCAATGGCGTTTCCAACACAATTCGGGCCATATGCTGAGAATGGTAGGCCGAGTCTTTGCCCTCTTCGAGTTTGCGTTTGACGGCTCCTTTGAGTTCTTCGATCGACTCATACACCTTATCCAACGTGCCATAGGTATTAATCAACGTCGTCGCCGTCTTTTCACCAATGCCTTTCACCCCAGTAATATTGTCAGAACTGTCACCACACAAGGCTTTGAAGTCCACCACCTGAGACGGCAACACGCCCATTTTGTCCTTCACTTCCTGAATCCCAAACTCGCGGGGTGGCGGTGCAGCTTTGCCATAGGTCGTGCTCATGTACAAAATCTTGGTACATTCCTGGTCGTCCACAAGCTGAAACAAATCCCGATCGCCACTCAAAACCCGCACCGTCCAACCCTTCTGCGCCGCCTTATGAGCCATCGTCCCAATCACATCATCCGCCTCAAATCCCGGCGAAACGACAATTTTAAACTGTAAGGTTTCTAAAAACTGTCGTAAATTATCAAGATCAGGCCGAAAGTCCTCAGGCACTTCCGATCGGTTGGCCTTGTACGTGGGGTCAGCTTCATGGCGAAAGGTCGGTCCGCCCAAGTCAAACGCGATCGCCACATAATCGGGATTTTCCGTCTCAATGGTCTCCAGCAACGCCTTCGTAAACCCAAAGGCCACACTGGTCGGAATGCCCTCAGATGTCCGCAACCCACCATCCCGGCCCTTCGCAAAGGCATAGTAGGAGCGGAAGGCTAAGGAATGGCCATCCACAAGCAGGAGTTTTGGCATTGATGTTGGCGTTGGCGTTGGCATGGTCATCGCTCGATCGCAGAGTTCAGGGCGGGATCTATTGTAGGGGATTTTCGGTCAAACTATCGTGCTTAGGCCAGTCGATCGCGCAAATAATGGGGATGTCGTTTTGTAATTTGATACCCGATCGCAATCAACAACACGGAGACCAGCACGATCGGCAAACAAAACGGCAAATAAAACGCATGACGCCGATCGCGCCGAATCATTTTAGCAATCCGATCGAAGCCGATCGTCAGTTTAGATTGGTTACTAATCGTCGGATCATCGGAATCTCCCCCAGAATTGGGGGCTGGGGGGCCTTCCGCCAGAGAACTATCCTTCAACCGCTGCTGCCAATACCAATCATGTCCAATCAACAAAAAACGCTCCATCCAATGCCGAAATCCATTGGGCGGCGCATGGAGCGATCGGGCCTTAGGTTGTCGCCAAATGACATAGCCAGCAACCTGCAATTTTTGAGCATGGAGAACGCAGTTTCCCCGGTATAGCGGCAATTCAGTGGGAATGGGAATGGTTTCGAGAACCGATCGGCGAAAGGCAACATTATTCAGAAAGTATTGTTTTGCAGGAATCAAACCTGCTAATCCAGAATACTGTGGAAAAATATAGCAAAGCGCCATCGCTGTCCCATAAAAACCCACGCCATCCGTCGTCGTTTCACCACCGACAACTTGAACCCTTGAATCATCAAAACTGCCTAGGAGAAAGGTGAGCCAGTTTCGATCGTAAATGCAATCGGAATCGTAATAGACCAAAATATCGCCCGTCGTCCATTCAACACCGAGCATTTTAGAGGCGTAATATTCGGTGTCGATCGGGGCCGTTTTAACCGTGAGCCAGGGATAAATTTCTTGAAGTTGGAGTAGAAGTTCTGGCGGAGTGTTCCCGCTGTCAATCAATAGGACTTCATTGGCTTGGACGATCGCCTCTTGCTGGGCGAGGGAGGCGATCGATGTTTGTAAACCTTTAATATCAGCCGTTTCTAGATTTTCAGTTTCTAGAATCAACGAAAAACTGGGACCACTCATAGCAAATCTGGGGATGCGATCCCAGATATATTACCACCGCTATCAGAACCCAAACTGCATAGCCTGGGTTCTGACAATAGATGTTTAGATAAACACCTCAGGCGTAAACGTTCCATGCAATCCATAGGGCACATGATGCGTTAACCAAAGTCGTGAAACCTGGGTCATGGTCTGTGCATCCAAAATAACAATGCTAGACCGATCGCGAACGCCATCATAAACCATCGTCAGTAGCCAACCTGCATCCTCACGATCGCCCACTCCAGATGGAACGAAAATTGGCTCATTGATAAATCCATCTGGGCCACAGCTATGCAACACTTCTGTTCCAGTCGTGACATCAATTTTAGCGATCGCCTGCAATGGCACATTCCCCTCCGTAGCAAGGCCCGCACCCATGTAGGCATATTGGTACTCCTGGCCGACATAGTCAGGATGCACCACGGGAAATTCGCAACAGCGGGAAACCAACATTTTCCGATCGACTTGATTGGTGTTTAAATCCAACTCAAAGCGCCAAAGCTGTCCCGGCATCAACGTAGCAAAATCCGTCGATCGGAAATCACTCCCCGGCTCCACCGTCGGCAGCTTCCCATAGCAAATCGAATCCACCACAATCTTACCATCGCGCTCAAAGGCATTGGCATGGTGAAACACAAACCCTGCTTTTGCTTCTAAAACTTGGGGTTTCGACTGTCCCGATCGGGCAATCACCAGCATCCGCGTCGATTTCTCGGGTTCAAAATCAATGCATTCCCCAGCACCTTTAGCACCCAATACAAACGGCAATGGATTGAACTTAACGGGGTTTTGGAAAAAGATGTAGTAGTTGGGTGTGATGGCGAAGTCATGGATAAAAGCAAATCCTGGCAACACATGATCCTGCTGACGGACAATCTCACCCTTGAGATTCAGTTCATACAAATTCAAGGTGAAGGACAAGCCCGCCTCGATCGAGAAATTAACCAAACAAGGCTCCCCATCCGGACCCTTGGGATCAATCCAAGGATGCGCCGCAAAGGCCCCACCCTTCTTCAGTTTGCCGTCAAAATTTTCGAGTCCCAGAGTTTCCAAGGTCGCCGGGTCAAGGCGATGGGGTTCTGCGGCTTCCCAGAGGGCCATCAGCTTTCCGCCCCAATAGATCACCTGAGTATTGGCAATATTTTTCAGTTTGGTATCAAAGGCATTCTTCAACCATCCACCCGATCGCGCCGTCCCAAAGACCCCACGATACAAAATCTTCTCGGCCTTTTTCTCAGCAACGTATCCTTCCGTCTCCACATAGCGATTTTTAAAATGAGCGCGACCGTCTTTAAAGGTAATCGCACAGATCATCCCATCCCCATCAAACGGATGCTGCACAGGCTCATTTCCCGCCTCCAGCTTCCCTGGCCCATTGCGGAACAACGTCCCCGTCAACCCCGCCGGAATCTCCCCCTCTACCTCGTCAATCCAATAGCTCCGCTCCTGCGAAAGCGTCCGGTAGCCTTTGGCCCAGGCCGCACGATCGTAACTAGGCTGAACGGGAGTAGGAGTAGCAATCATAGGGTTCTGTGAAGAAATGTAAAGAATATCCCTTCATCATACTCCATTCATCGCTCAACCCACAGCCCCAGCCTGCAAGCCTAACCTGCAAGCCTAGCCATCCAACTGCTCTTTCATGCGTTCTAGGGTTTTGCGGGTGTTGTCGAACATTTGGGCGGGGGTCATGCCGACTTGGCTCAATTGGGTTTTGAGCTGTTCGATCGTCATTTTGGCGGAGAAATCATCGGACAGTTCGAGCCGTTTCATCATGATCTCGAAGCGACCGAGAATGGTTTCCATTTGATCGATGTACATGACCTTGCCATCGCGATCGAACTTGCCATACTGACTGCCCATTTGAACCAGGGACTGATAGGTCTGGAAAATCTCTTGGGATTCCTGTTGCACAATTTCCGAATCAAAGAATGCCATGGTGCTGCTCTACAAACTTGAGGTGTTGATTCCATTGTAGGGATCGCAAAACGGCCTGTTAAGTAGGGGTTTTACGACTTGGAGCTTGCGGCTAGAAAACAGATGCATCAGTCCGTCCATAAGTCAATGCATATGTTTCGGTGGAGTCGAGAGATTTCAATGCATGAGTCTAAACAAACATGAGTTTCCTGGAGTCGATGATGATTTTTTCTAAACGATTAACTGTAGGTCTGTTGAGTATGGGTGCGGTGGTGATGAGTGCATTGCCGAGTCTGGCGAGACCCGCCACGATCACCATTGAGGCGAATGTCCGATCGGGGGCTTCTCTTCAAGCTTCGATTTTGGATGGCCTGCCTGTCGGGACAAACGTTGAGGTATTGAACGTCGCATTTGAACCCACAAGACGAGATTATTGGTACTACCTGCGCTCCTATGGCAATCTGAAAACAGAAGGCTGGGTGCGAAGTAATTTAGTGCAGTTTCAGGCGAGTGACCAAACCTATGGGACGCTGATGGGCGAACCAGACGATGTCATTAATATCCGATCGGCTCCCACGACAAGAAGCGAAGTGGTCCACACGGGGATTAAGGGAGATTTGGTTGCAGTAGGAGAATATCGAAAAAGAAGTGAGGCATTGGGTTGGTACTATGTCACCTTCCCGAATCAGTCGTCAGGCTGGGTACGGTCAGATTTAATCTCGGTCTGGCCAAAAGATTAAAGCCCAACCGTAAAGCCTTCTTTTCAAACCCCAGTTAACGCAATAGCTGGGGTTTTACAATTTCAAAGCAAAGTCTGGACCCTCTGGGTCTAACGACCAAAGATGCCAAACAGTTTTCGCTTTTCGGGCTGAGTCGGCGCGGTGGCAGCAGGACGATCTTCTCCCACATATTGAATAAATCGTTTGGCTAATTTATCGTCTGGGTTCAGTTTCAATGCCTGCTTTAAATGCACCCGCGCCATGCCCCGTTGCTCCTGTTTTAGATACACAAAGCCCATTAAGGCATGATAATCACTACAAGATGGGTCCATACGAATGGCATCCTTGAGTTCCGTAATGGCTTCCCGCCAGCCGCTCGTCTGGGCATAGTGCTTCGCCCGATCGTAGTGACGTTTCGCATAGAGATGATTGGACGTTACAGCGGCGGCTTCAGACACAGGCTTAATGGCAGCATTCGCCTCCGGCTGGGCATTCATCAGACCCGTACGCCGAGGGCGAGGGTTGGTTTCGCCTTGCTTGAGTTGGAGATAGACGCAATTTAGCTCGATTAACGATCGCGTACAGTCAGAAAAACTATCCAAATCGCTGTACTGCCGATCGGCCAATGCCGACACCTGCTGCTCATAAAAAATCTCCGCCGTATGAACAGGTTTAGCTTGCAGCGATCGGGCCACGGCGGTTTGAACTGCAATGCCATCTTTCAGCGCTTGCAAAGCACTCAGCCGCACCAACGCCAGCATCTCCCGCTGACTGCGTTCATCCTTCACAGCCCCATAGGCCGGATTCACCAGCCGAGCCAAAATCTGCGTCACTAAATCACGGACCTGCGGATCGGCACCGCTGTAGCGATCGGGATGAAGCAATTTTGCCACGGTTCTGTAACGTTTCACGAGTCGGGAGGTATCCGTCGTAACCGGGACCCCGATGATTGCATAGGGATCAACCAACCAATCTTGCCAATCAGAAGAAAACTCAAGAACCATGGAAGGAAGCCTGCAAAGAAAAAGTTGGCATCTATGAATTGGGCATTAATACTACCTGAATCTGGGACATCCAAAAGTTCCAGATGGACTCTAATCTTGGGAAATTCTCATCAAAGAAAGCCAAGACACCATTTAAACCACTCAAACTAGAACCCGTCAGTCACCTAAATCACAGGAAAGACTCACATATAAATCGTCCCTACAAATTATACATACTCTTACTGAGACAATCGGGATAGAAATCCTAATTCTAGAGGTAGATCTACGGAGAAATCTGGGCAGACTTTTGTAACCAGAGGTTATACCTCCAGAGGAGATATAACCTCTATACAGGGAATCCCTGAGAGGTTATGCAGAAGTCGAATCGAGTAGACTAAACTCATCCTTGGAACAGCATCAATTCCCAACCTCTCCCCCATTCAACCCATGATTCAGCGTTTTAAAAACCGAAAAGTTGCTGCCCTTTGTGCCTTTGCGGGGAGCGTGCCTCTCGCGCTTCCGGGATTCAGTGAGTGCCATATCGCTGGGATCCACCGTTTTTATCTTAAAGAATATGGATGGGGGATGCTGTACTTGTTTTTTGGGTTGTTTACCCCAATTCCTTGGATTGCAGGCATTTTAGAAGGGATTTGGTATCTCGTTCAGGATGAGCCAACCTTTAATCAGAATTTTAATCAAGGCGTCTGTGCCCAAGCCGTGACCGATAGTCTGTCCATGGAAGTGGCTGGAAAAGCCGTGGCTCCGACCTTAGTAGTCCGATCGGTGAGTCCAGCGACGAAGACAGCGGAAGCAGTGCGAGAACTCGATCGGTTGCGTCAAGAGGGTTTATTGTCAGAGTATGAATTTGAGCAAAAACGGCGTCAGCTTATTAATAGCATTCGCTAAGATGGGTTTCGAGGATAGCTCCCAGTCAAGGAAAAAGACTTCATGCGTTGGCAAGGCTCGCTCAAATTAGGACTCGAACTGGTAGATTGGCTCAGCCGCGAAGTGCTGAGTCAGCTTAAAGGCGTCGCTGCAGGTGGGATTTCTGGACAGTTGCTCAAGTCCAAAGTCGCTGCTGACCCCTACTACCGTTTTCAATCTGTCAGTGAAATTCAAGCGGCGGCGGCGATCGGCATTGCCATCGATGTCAACCAGGCAGCGGTGGACGACTGGCTCCGTATTCCCGGCATTTCCATCCACCAAGCCCGATCGCTCGCAAATCTGATCGAATCCGGCGTCCAGTTTTACTGCATCGAAGACCTCGCTGCCGTTCTCGGCATTTCCCATCAGCGTCTTGCGGTGGTCGAACCGATTTTGAGATTTCAATATTACGACTGGGACAGCCTCGATCGCACCGATCGGCTCGACCTCAACAGCGCCGATGTCTCCCGGCTCAAAAGCTTGCCCAATGTCGGCCCTGTCCTAGCGCGAGCGATCGTCCGCCACCGCATCTCCCACGGCCCTTACGCCAGCCTCGTGGATCTCCAGGAACGCCTCAACCTCCCCCAAGACACCACCGCCCAACTCATGCATTACCTCAAGTTCTAACCAAAATCCAAAATCTAAAATCTAAAATCCCAAAAGCGGCAGTAAAATCAATCAACGCTATGAGGATTTTGCCAACATGTTAATCGATATTGCCCAAACCCTACTCCAGAGTCCGATCGATGCAACGCACCTCACGACGTTGCCTCATGCGGATCTCTTCCACTTTGATCTGCTTCAGACCTTTCACATTCCCCACCACGACGGCGACCTCCTCGCTCAGATCAACAATAAAATTCCAGAAACCGATCTAGGCGGCGATGTCTCAAAAATGTGGAAGAAGTTCGTGTCCACGGGCCAAGTCTGGGCGTTCTTAATCGGTACGATGTTTGGCTACCTGGTGAAAACCTTCACGAGTTACGGCTAACCGTTAGAACCCATTACTCTGGAACGCATTTAACTGGAACGCATTTGACGGTGCATTTGACGATCGATCGCAAGCCACGGGATAATTCTTGGCTGTCCTTTCGGCGCGTTTGACCTGAATGCGTTCCTCACCCGTGCAGCAAAGTTCTTCCTCCCCAAATCCAGTCCCTTCAGCCCCTGAAGCCTGGAGTCAACGCTTTGAAGGGGCGCTTCATCCGGCGATCGTCCTCTTCAACGCCAGCATTTCCTTCGATATTGAACTGATTGAATATGACCTGACGGGATCCCAAGCCCATGCAAAAATGCTGGCGCGTCAAGGGATTATCTCAGAAGACGAGGCGACGACACTGATTGCAGGCTTAGAGCAAATTCGTCAGGAATACCGATCGAACCAGTTCCATCCCACGGTGGAGGACGAAGATGTCCATTTTGCGGTGGAAAAACGACTGACGGCGATCGTCGGCGATGTGGGCAAAAAGCTACACACGGCCCGATCGCGCAACGACCAAGTGGGCACCGACACTCGCCTTTACCTCCGGGATCAAATTCAGCAAATCCAGCAGGGCATCAAAGCATTTCAAGCCGCCTTGCTGAAACACGCGGAGCAGCATGTCGAGACGCTGATTCCTGGCTATACCCACCTCCAACGCGCCCAGCCCATTAGTCTGGCCCATCACCTGCTGGCCTATGTGGAGATGACGGAACGCGACTGGCAACGACTGAGAGATGTCTCAAAACGGGTCAATATCTGTCCCTTGGGTGCAGGAGCCTTAGCGGGGACGACCTTTAAGATCGATCGGCATTTCACGGCTCTCGAACTGGGCTTTGACCAGGTGTATACGAATAGTCTGGATGCGGTGAGCGATCGGGACTTTTCGGTCGAGTTTTTAGCGGCGGCGAGCTTGGTGATGGCCCATCTCAGCCGTTTATCCGAAGAAGTGATCTTCTGGGCGTCCCAAGAGTTTGGCTTCATCACCTTGACGGACGCCTGTGCCACCGGATCCAGCATCATGCCCCAAAAGAAAAACCCCGACGTGCCGGAACTGGTGCGCGGTAAGACGGGTCGAGTCTTTGGGCATTTGCAGGCGATGTTGACGGTGATTAAGGGATTGCCCTTGGCCTACAACAAGGATTTCCAAGAGGATAAGGAAGGGCTATTTGATGCGGTGAAGACGGTGAAGGCTTGTCTGGAAGCCATGACGATTTTATTTGATGAGGGGGTGGTGTTTAAGCCGCAGCGGTTGGCGGAGGCGGTGGCGGAGGACTTCTCCAATGCGACGGATGTGGCGGACTATCTGGCCGCTAAGGGCGTTCCCTTCCGTGAGGCATATAATCTCGTAGGCAAGGTCGTTCGCACGTCTCTAGCGGCTCAGAAGCTGCTGAAGGACTTAACGATCGACGAGTGGAAGTCGCTTCATCCCGCGTTTGAAGAGGATATCTATGCCGCGATCGCCCCGCGTCAGGTGGTAGCCGCGCGCAATAGTTTCGGGGGGACGGGCTTTGACCAGGTCCGATCGGCTTTAGCGGTGGCGAAAGAACGACTCTAGTTTACAAAACTCAACAGTTTACAAAACTCAACAAAAAGACCACCTGCTGGAATGAAGAGCAGGTGGTCTTTTTGGCATCAAATCAGCAGTCGAGCTGCCGATCGATTCAGGATATCGATTCAGGATGCCGAATCTTTGGCTTGAGCGGCTTCCACTTCAGCTTGAAGCTGTTCGAGTTCTTCCTCGCTCATGGTGTCAAGACGCTTTTGCAGGATGGCTTCGTCGTAGTCCTTGCGCTGCTGCATATAGCTCATGTTCTGGGTCGCAGCCCGAAACAGATAGGTCGAAACCCAACCCAACAGCCCCAGCAAAAACACCGCCTGACTCCAGATCCCCGCATTCGTGGCATCGAAGCCCGCTACGGTGAATAGCAGATAGAGAGCGCCCCCCGCGAGGAAAATCCCGAAGGTGATACCGATCGCATCAATGCGTCGCATACCCTAGGCTCCGATTTCGCGGCGATTGGGACGAAAGTTGAGAAAGGGGGCTAAGACCAGCATTCCTGGGAAGAATAGGAACACCAGAAAATACATGAAAACCCGCTCAATGGAAGACGTGACGTACCACCGAGCCTTCAGATAGTAGTAGACCACTAGGGGCATCACCAGCAGGTAAGCACCACCCAAAATCAAGTACAACGCTGCAACGAGCATAAAAATAACCCTTCTCTTGTTGTCGTTATTCTACTTTACTCTGAATTTTAGGTGAAGAGGGCAAGCAGTTATGTTATAAAAAAGCTGTGCGAATAACAGAGCGACGGCAAAATCGCGCTCATTGGGTTCGTCACTGATCCGGGAGACCGGAATTTGAGGGGGCATGGCGGAATGGTAGACGCAACAGACTTAAAATCTGTTGACTGTAAGGTCGTGAGGGTTCGAGTCCCTCTGCCCCCATATTCAAGACCTCAGGCTTGTGCATAATCCTGGGAGAATCGGCAATAGATTTGACGAGATGTTTTTCTAGTTTTAGGGGAACTCTAGACGGGATGCGATTCGTCATGAGCGGAATGGCTTGATGCCATCGAATTGGGCAGATGTCAGACGTCTTTTCTGAAAATGTCTAAGAATAGTGGGTTTATTACATGCAAATGATAATAAATCGGATACACTTCTGTTCATTCCATACTCATTCAGTTAGTCTGCATTGATACCATCAGAGGTTCGAGGAGCTTTGGCGGTGAAGAAGACCTTATCAGCGAGAGATCTCCAGATTGCTCAGCAGACGATTTATCAGTTTTTGCTTGAGATCGTCAAAAAATGGCCCCCGGAAGAGGTGCTATTAGAATTTAAGCGTCTGTTTTTATACCATGTGGATTCGATGAGTTCGGAGGCGGTGAATGCCCTTTACGAGATCGTTTTTCACGACAACGAGACCGAGTTTCGGAACACCATCAAGCGCGCTTGTTATATTCTGGTGAATAACTGGGATGCCAATCGTCGGACCAAGCCGATTCAAGATTTAATTGCGTCCTTTCAGGATGAAAATCTCCCCCGATCGACCATTTCACCGACCTTAACCCGTCTGCGGATTTGGGTGCGAAATTTTCAGCAAAGTCAAGATTACCGGGATCTAAAACTGTTTGCCGATCGGTACAATGCGACCGAGAATATCAGTGATACCGCTACTGGGCCTTGGGTGAAGCGCTATACGTCCTACCTACTGGTGCCACAGTATGTTGATACGCGCAATCCCATCGAGCAGCGAGAGGCCGCGAGGGCGTTAGCACAACAGCTTCGAGAGAAGTTTAAGTTTGATTTGGCGATGTATGTGGCGAGGTCTCAATCCGGGATGAAGGGCGATCGGCCTTTGAAAAATCCCACGGCTTTGGGGGATGATACGCTACGGCTGATTAAGACGATCGTGGCCAAGCGAGGCACCTATAGCTATGGCAATTTAGCCAACATTTTTCTGAATCAAATTCAGAATCTAACCTACGGTGAATTTAAACAAAGTCTCCAAAAGTATCTAATTTTTTCAGTGGAGTCCTCCGACTTTTCCATGGCGTTGCAGGGGCGGCTCGGGGACAAGCTGAATGCCCTGTACGATGAGCATCATCACGATCGGGTCACACCTGCCTTAATCTTGCGGACCTGCAATCGCATGATTGAATTTCTAACGACAGAGCAACAGAATGAACCTTCGCCCCTATTTGTGTTGCTGTTGTCCCAGGGAAGTCCGATGACGTTGGTAGTGACGTTGTTGAAATTGATGTTGATTTCAAAAAATTCGCGGACTCATTTAGAGGCAAGGATTGCAGATCTGCTGCGATATTATGAGGAGATGCCGGAACAGGATTGTAAATGGGTGGTGAATTTCTTAGAGATTTTCAATGTGACCTTTACGATTTATGCAGACAATGTTCAATACAATCTGATTCAAATGCAGGCGCGGCCCAATGGAAATGGCATGAGTTATTCCAGTGAGACGTCCAGCACATTGGGGAGTTCTCCTGATTCTAATTTAGATACTTACCGCGTCTTTTCTCAATTGAGACGGTTTGTTTTGGAAGAGCCTGAAGTCTTGGAACAGCCTGAGGAAAATCTGATTTTAGAGGAGTCGATCGTCTCTTCCGAAGCGATCGACCCTGAGGCGTTTCCAGTTTAGGGAATGAATTGAGAAAGGGCTTGCTGCTGAATCAGCTTGAGGGGTTGATGGGTCTGTCGAGCGATCGTGGCGCAGTCTTCGTATTCGGGTTGACGATTGAAGATTTTGCCGTTGCGTTGGGCGATTTTGAGGTTGACGGTTTGGCCTTGGACTTGAACGGTGGTAAAGCTCCGATCGAGCACGGATCGCTGTTGCAAACTCCGTCGAATGCCGATCGTCGTCGTTTCTTCAAAGAGGATTTGCTCTAGTCGATCGATTTCTTCCGGTTTACAAATGATATTGACCAAGGTGCCCGGTCGAGATTTTTTCATGCCGATCGCCGTGGTGAACACATCTAAGGCTCCATTTTGAAGCAGTTTTTCGGTGGTGTAGGCGATGATTTGGGGGGAGAGGTCGTCGATTTGGGTTTCTAGATGGGCAACGGTTTCTAAGGGTTCTGAGGGTTGATGAGGATGTTCGTGGGGATGTTCATGAGAGTGTTCGTGGGGATGTTCGTGAGGGTGTTCATGCGCATGTTCGCGGTGCGGATGGGGTTGAATTTGGGATTTGGCGTGGGTATGGACGGCTTGGGATTCGCCAATCCAGAGGCGCAGAATGTTGGGGATGGGGAGTTCTTGGGTGCCTGCGCCGAGGGCCACTTTTTGTAAGGTCATGGCCGGGGGATGGCCGAAGTGATGGGCTAGGGTGGTGACGATCGCGGCTCCAGTGGGAGTTACCAGTTCCCGATCGATACGATTGTAAAAGACAGGGACTTGGGATTTTTCAAAGAGTTTTAAGACAGCGGGAACGGGAACCGGAAGGCGACCATGGGCGGCCCAAATGGTGCCGCCGCCTGTGGGAAGTGCGGAACAATAAAAATGATCGATTTTTAGCCAATCCATGCCGAGACAAGTACCGACAATATCGACGATCGCATCAATGGCTCCCACTTCATGGAAAAAGACTTGTTCCGGGGGAATGCCATGGACCGCCCCTTCCGCGATCGCCAGGTTTCGAAAGACTTCTAAACTCCATTTCTCAGCTTGTGAGGGAAGATTTGCCCCGAGAATCATCGTTTCGATTTCTGGAAGCTTTCGAGTATGGGTATGATCGTGGGAGTGATCATGCTCATGAGTCTGTTCGGGTTCTGATTTTGTTAAGGTAACGATCGCTTTTGTGGCTTGCTGACCGTTGTGAATCATTGGTTTTGACGTGAGCTGGTATTCGGTGGCGATACCAAGCTGGTCTAGATGTTTTGTCAAATAGTCGATCGGGACTCCCGCGTCGATCAAGGCTCCTAAACACATATCGCCAGAAACGCCTGTGGGACAATCAAAGTATGCGATTTTCATCGGAGTAATCCTTAGGGTTGTACGAGAGTTTATATTGGCAAACTCTGCTGCGGGAGTTAATCAAGTTTATCATTCTAGGCCGATCGATCGGTCATTCTGTCATTAGCGCAACAGTTGAAGCGGTCGATCGCTGTCATGATGGCTCACGAAACATGAGGTGAAGTTTGGCGGCTATGACCAGAATCTTTAAAAGTGCAGAACAATTCCAACCCACAACCACCGAGCCAATTCGATCGGTCGTTGCGGAATCCAAGGATGCCACGATCGTCGCCTGGTATCTCAACCCTGGCCAAACCATCCCGCCTCATATTCATCCCCAGGGACAGGATACTTGGACAGTATTAAGCGGAACCGGGGAGTACTACGTCGATGACTTAGGCAATCATCAAATCATTACCGCAGGCGATATCGTGATTGCGATCGCAGGGGATGTCCATGGCGTTCATAACCACGGCGACGAAGTGCTGACGTTTATTTCTGTCGTTGCGCCGTTAGATGCGGGATATCAGCTTATTGAAAAATTACCCCAGTAAAAGGCGCGGTGGGGCAAGCCAAAACAATTGACATTTCCCGATCAAACCCTCTTCGATCGGTGAGGTTAGACCGATAATTCCAGCTTTCTTTAGCACTAGATTCGTTTGGTCATTGCCAGAAATGAGGTGTGAGGCGAGTTGAGTGAGATCCGGTTCATGGCCAACGATCGCAATATGTTGATCGGTTTGGCGCAGGGTCTCTAAATGGGTGATCACGGCCAGGGGGTCGCCCTCTGGCTGCAGAGGATCTAGCGTTTCTAGATCTTCGACGAGACCGATCGATTGGAGGACGATCGCGGTTTGCAGGGCGCGGGTGTAGGGACTGGTCAAGACTCGATCGAACTTGATGCCCAGATCTTTTAATCGCTGTGCAACCTTTTGGGTTTTCTTGACGCCCTCTTCCGTCAGCGGACGAATGGCATCATCCTCATAGTCCCCAAACTGTCCTGCCAATCCATGGCGCATGAGATAAATTTCGAAGGTCATATACTGTAAACACTATATAGTTCAAGCTAAGGCTAAAAATTGAGCCTTAGGGATTCTAAAGGTGAAGCCAGCTTAAAACATCTCCCAATGTGACTAGAAATTCAGGATTTAAATTCTTCATAAACTCTGGTAATGGCAAGGGTTCGTCCAGGGTTTTGAACGATCGCATCCGGCCATCAGGCACGCTAACAAATAAGGTCTCATGTTCCAAATCCAACATCCAACCCATCACAGTGCCATGATCCAAACAATGTAAAATTTTTTCCATTGAGCTTGGGGTTCGACTCCGCTCACCCCACTAACTCACTGCTTAAGGACTAATTGTTCTCATCTACTTAGTTATCCTTTCGGATAGTTCTGTTCGGGGTTAATTAGGCGGAGTAGTTTTTGTTTCACTTGGGCGTCGTAGATGCTCCATTTGAGTTTGGCGTATTCGTTGTTTTCGGCGAAACCGGAGAGGAAGCGAATGGGGATTTCGAAGCCACCTGCTTGCGATCGGCCTCCACCAAAGAATCGTCCCTGGGCATCCTGGCCAAAGGCTTCTTTTAAAAATTCATCAGGATCGAGGGTGATTTTGTTCGTGCGCAAGGAGCCGACGACGATTTCGACTTCTTCGTCTTCATCGTGAACAATGCCGTACACCACAGCAGTATGGACATTGTCTTCGGTGACAAGGAAGTCTGCGGCCTGGGGAATGGCGTCCCGATCGTCATAGCGCAAATATCCCACTCCAGCAATGGAGAAGCTGTTTTGGACGGTGCGACCTCTCAACGATCGTTCGATGATGTCCATGACGGGACGCGATCGGGCGGATTGCAACACCGCATTGAGCAACTGCGCATCGTAAAAACGGCTAATGTAGGCGGCGGCGAGGAAGTCCTCCTCTTGGGCTTGCATGAGACGGTTGGTGTCCGATCGGAGTCCGTGCATTAATGCTGTAGCGCATTTGACATGCTCGGTGATGTTGTTGTCGAGTTTGATCAGGCCCGCTTGAATGTATTGCGTCAAGATCGTGGCTG
>JAAFJU010000138.1 GCA_013298165.1 Synechococcales cyanobacterium bin31.maxbin.ball.101
GTTCACCAAAAGTTATTTCCGCTCAAAATGATGCTGGAATTCCTTTCTCATGCCGTAGAACTCAGATTTCCCATCATCACTGCCATTTATTTACCTACGACTAGCTGACTTTGCGATCTACTGAAATTAAATAATACCAAACTGTCTCAATCGGACTTCCAATACCGCTTGTCCCTCTTCAGATTGAATCCGTAGGTACTCCTGGCGAGTACAGGTGCTCCCACCTCCGGCGTTTCTCATCTCACAGAAACGAACCATTCGCCGAATTTCTTCCACCAAGTCAAGGCTGATTGGCTCCTCAAATCGGTCCAACGCTTTCCGACACTTTGAAACCGTTGTATGCGACGCACCCAGAAACGATGCGGCTTCACCCCAGCTTTGGGGCACTCCCACCTTGACTGGACTCAGATCGATCACTGAATTCATAACGGTTTTAAACCCTTTCAAACCCTTGATGCCCAACCCTTTCAAACTCTTTCAAACCCTTGAGATTCAAGCCTTTCAAACCCTTTCAAATCCTTTCAAATCATTGGGAACTTAAGGAGGCGATCGTCCACCAAAATCACGCCTGCAACTCAACTCTAGTGCCACTTCATTGGCTCTCAGGAAGTCAGTCATAGATCCAGTTAAAGCGTCTTCCATAATTTCTCTCCAAGTCAAAATAGTCAAAAATAACCATGCGTATACTTATAGCACAAATGATTTAAATGTGCGTATACTTAAATTGATAACTATGCGTATAAAATTAGGGCGCACATCATGATTGAGTTAGAAGTGGGACGCAAAGAAGGATACAGTCCGACTGGGCGATTATCAGCAGGGAAAAGACATGCCATCTATCTCTCTGATTTGGCATGGGAAAATTTAGATGTCCTCGCACAGGAACATGGTTATCCCTCACGATCGGCTTTTTTAGAGGCTATCGCGATGGGTCAAGTTGAATTAGTCGTCAGAGCCACTGACGGATCAGAAAAAATAGCTGAAGCACTCACGACACCGATCGTCTCTGAGGAGTAAATAAGACAGATATCCGTCGCTGTGAGAGATCAACGCCCAGAATCGCAGTACCAAGGACCTGATCTCGACAAAGATGCGAAGGTTATTTCATACAGCAGATTTGAATGTGTGGAGAATTTAGGTGTTGGATCCAAAACCCATAATAAACCTGACATGTGTCAGGTTTATTTGACATCTCATGATTGACCTGAATGTTGACTTCCATTTTTCATCTCTCGCTCCAGCTTCTTCATTAAGCTCGTCGCCAATTTCACAATGTCCTCTGGAGGTTCCGATTTAAGCAGTCGTTCTAGTGATCGAACCGTAGCCAATGCCTGCGATGAAAACCCATCTTCAACGACAGGAGCAGACGTGACAACCACTTCAGTCTTCGGCGGCTCTAGATATCGATAAATGGTCCGTTCTGATTTTCCAACGATCGCAGACAAGGATGGCAACAATGCCTTACTTCCTTTTTTTGCACGACCTTGCGTATGGTGGTAGCCTGCTGCGACTAACCGATCCGCTAGGTCACGCACTTCTGCTGAGGTATAGTCACGGCGTTTTTCATTTTCACTAGCTTCGATCGCCAATGCCAACTCTGACTCAATATCGGCATCAAACTCATACTGACGGACTGGAACACCCGCTTCAAACCATTTTGTATAGGCTTCGGGGTCGGTCGCTTGAAGGGCTTCGATCGCAGCTCGCCGATGTCCGCCCGCCAGAAGCTGTCCTTTCTCATCCACAGCGATCGGTTGAATTAAGCCTAAAGCAGCGATCGATTCGGTGAGGGCATGGACGTGATCTAGGTTGAGGGGACGAGTGTCTTGCTCCCTCAACAAGATTCGCTCTAGGGGAAGTGTCCCTGGCAGACTGGACGGTTCTAGAATTTGCTGTTTCGCTTTTCGTTGAGCTAACAGATCTTGCATACTTGCCATCTAGTGCCACTCCTTGATAATTTCTTGTCCTAATTTTTTATAATCATCCCAAGCTGACTTTGCTGAAACGCCACGCATCTGGTCAACAGAGCGACCTTCTAATTCTGCATCGGCATAAACAATTCTCGACTGGATTCGGGATTTAAAAACCGGAATGTCTACCGCTTGCAAGGCTTCTCTCGCTTGTTTTTCCCGAGATTCGCCCCGAGAGGGAATCATCGTCAGCAAGACTCGATAGGATTTTCTGGGGAGCTTCGGGAGGTTGACGAGAGTTTCGATCGTGGCTTCCAGGGAAAACGGAGAGATGTTCGTCGGCAGGATGAGTAAGTCAGATCCCTCGATTAAGGGCAGCAATTTTTCCGGTTCTGTCCGAGCGGGTGTGTCAATCACCAGGTGATCCGGCTCTCCCAAATCATCGTTACTATCTACGATTTTAAATTGGGCGGACTGCGATCGGTTCCCCCAGGAGAGGGCGGAATGGTTGGGATCTCCATCTGCTAAGACCACCAGACCAGATCCCCGACGAGTTCCTAAATATTGAGCCAGATGAATCGCAGTTGTGGACTTCCCCACCCCTCCTTTAAAACTAGCGATCGTAATAATCATGAATTAAATCCTTAGGCTGATGGGATTCTTTTTCGCATTGCTTTCTCATTGTGCCGTATCCCAACGGACACTTCGTATTGTAGCAACGTCTTGAATTTTAAATCACAAATTGATTTACGATAGGGGAATTCGATTGAAATGGATCGGCACGTATTATGAGCATTGACCTGACTTCAGGGGATTACGATTCCTTTTTACAGGGCTTGAAAGAGCGTATCCGAAATGCCCAAACCCGTGCTGCATTGTCCGTCAATCGAGAGTTGGTGCTGCTCTATTGGCAGATTGGACGCGAAATTTTGATGCGGCAGCGGGAGTTGGGCAGGGGCGCAAAGGTGGTGCCTAAGCTGGCAAAGGATTTGAAAATTGCGTTTCCTGAGATGAAAGGGTTTTCTCGAACGAATCTCTTGTACATGCGATCGTTTGCGGAGGCGTATCCGGATGAAGAAATTGTCCAGCAGGCTGCTGGACTAATCCCCTGGTTTCACAACTGTACGTTGCTGGATAAAGTGAAAGACCCAGAGGAGCGGCTTTGGTACATTCAGCAGACGATCGAACATGGGTGGAGTCGGAATGTTTTGATCCAACGGCTCGAAAGCGGGATCTATCAGCGGCAAGGGATGAATGTCCTGACGAGCTTTAGCCAAACACTCCCACAACCGCAATCGAACCTTGCCCAACAAATTTTGCGCGATCCGTATAATTTTGATTTTTTAAATTTGGGACAGGATGCACAGGAGCGAGAACTGGAAGCGGCGCTCATTCAGCATATCCGAGAATTTTTACTGGAAATGGGGGTCGGGTTTGCATTTATTGGGAGTCAATATCCGCTTCAGGTGAGTGGAAAGGATTATCGGATCGATTTGTTGTTTTATCATTTCCGGTTACATTGTTTTGTGGTGGTGGATCTCAAGACGGTGGAGTTTGAGCCGGAGTTTTCGGGCAAGATGAATTTCTATGTTTCGGCGGTGGATGACCTATTGCGAGGTCCGATCGATAATCCGACGATCGGGATCATCCTCTGTAAGACGCAAGATCACACGGTGGTGGAGTATGCGCTGCGGGATGTGAATAAGCCGATCGGGATTTCGACGTTTCAACTCAAGAATGCGTTGCCAGAATCGTTAAAAGGGAGTTTACCGACGATCGCTGAGTTAGAGTCGCAGCTCAATATTTTGGCGATCGATCGGGAAGAAGAGGAGTGATTTGCGATCGTCCAGCAGGTTGCTGGACAAACTTCTTGTACTAGGAAAGAGATCGTTCTGGTACAAGATATTGAGATTGTGTGTTCGATCCTGCAGATAACTCAGTTCAGTAGCTCAGAAATCCAAAATATCTGTGTTTCTTGTACTAGGTTTCTGAGAATTCTGGTACAAGATAAGGGCGATCGCATCCATTTACACGCCTTTGTCGGGCGTTTCGCTGAGTTTATCGATGTAGGTGATACTGGCTTTTGCCCAGACGCTTTCTTCAAGATAATGCTTGGCAACTTCGGCTGCGGTGGCTTTGATCGCTTGAAGATGCCGTTCAGGATTGAGGACTTGTTTACGAAGAGTTATGAGCTTGTGATTGGGATCGCGTTTGATTTCAGTGAATTCAGCGTCGATGATTTCGATCGCTTGAGCCTCGGTGGTGACGGTGGGGTGCTGCGTTTGGAGATCGGTGAGGAGGGTTTTTAGGTCTGCGATCGCGTTGGTGATTTCGGGTTCTGTCGGATTGTTGTTTTCAATGTATTGATCGACTTGTTCAAAGATTTGAACTTTTTGGGCGTTGGGGAAGGCGTTGTCGTATTTGCCTGACATTGGGAATCTCCGGGTTGAGTAAAGTGCTACTGGTCTGAATTTATGCGTTAATTATCTCCCTCGCTTTCGAGTCGAAGGATTCTTGCAATATTTTGGGAGCCTTGAAAGACATGCATTACATCAATAATTTCTCCTTGGATTTGGTAGTAGATCAGGTAGTTTTTGAAGCCTTTGACGGGGAATTGACGGACTTGGGTGAGTTTTGGGTGGGTGAAGCCGCTGAGTCTGCCGATTCCGGGGAGTCTGGCGATTTGTTGGAAGGTAGCTTCGGCGGCATAAATAAACCGATCGCCTGCATCGAGATTGTCGCCGCTGATGTAGGTGGAGATGTCGATTAGGTCTTGGATGACGACGGCGCGTTTGATGAGGTTAGGCATTGGGATTGGCTTGACTGAGATTTTGGCGGACGGCGAGGCGGATGTAGTCCCAGTCGTCTTGGGTCATGGGGGTGCCTGGACCGGAATCGAGGGATTCGAGCAGTTTGGCTTCTAGATTGGCTTTATGGGTGAGGTCTTCTTCGACGAGGGCTTGGAGGTAGTCGTTGATGGTGCGGTATTGTCCGGTGGTGAGTTCGGCTTGGAGGTAGGGGGCGAGGTTTTCGGCGACTTCAAAGTTGGTGGTGACTTGCATGGTGGTTTCTGTTGGGTGGGTTGTTTTCAGTGTATTAGATCTATTTTTGCTTTGGCGTAAGGTTTAGTTTGGTGGGTCTCTAGGTGGGGATGCGTGATAGGTTTGGACATTTTCAAAAATTTTGACTTCGGTGGCGTTCGGGAATTGATTGATGATGGTTTTGCCTCCACCGTCTTCAAGAGAGGGGCGATTCTCTTCGAGACAGCAAGGCTGATCGGCTTTCCTGAGTTTTGCTTGTTGGATTTCGTAGTCGTAGAATTTGCAGTTGGATTGAATTCCTTGGATGCTTTCGAGGATATATTCATCTGAACTCGTCACCAAAATTTCAAATAGTTGCTTCAGACTACTACCTGTTGCATCTATTTGAGGCAGTGCTGTGCTAGCAGCACATCTCACCATTGAATTTGAATTTACGTCACTGAGTTCAGAGATAAAGACGGATGTATGCACACTACACTTTAGATCTCCCAGGGCTGAAATAATAGAACTTTTGTGTATTGCATTGTTGGTTTCTCCTAAAATTCTAATAAGGACTGAGCAAGCATCTGAACTACCCAAATGCCCCAGAGTAACAGCAATAGAACATTGAATATTTTCTGGAGTTCCTACCTGATTAATTCTATTAACTAACACTGGAATTAATAAGCCGAGTTTTTCTTTGCCTTCAAATTCTTTAGTAAATCCTGAATTATTAATATTTGCCAATGCAAGAGAGACAACGTTTAAATTATCATCACTTAGAGCTTTTACTAGAATTGGCATGATATCTTCGCCCAAGTCACCTAGGAATCTAAAATTTTCTACAAAATATAGAACTGCATTGCTACGTAAACCAGGATTTTCAGAGTCTAAACATTGACGCCAATATTCGATTTCTTGTTTTCGGGCATCAGGTTCTGAATCATTAATATCTTTAGATTCTGTATCATATGAGAATTCAAACTCGAACTCTTCTTTCCTTTTTAATTCTGATAAAGTACCCTTGGCAGATACGCGGACTGAGCAATCGTCAACTTCTTGAAATTTGGATAGAACTATCTTAGTCTCCTCATGATTGTAATTGGATAAATATCCTAGTAAGCTAATAAGGTTATTCAGAAAGATTGAATTTGAAGATCTTAGATATTTTAATATCTCTGCAACAACTAGCGATGCTGGTAGATTTTTCAAAATATGATTAGCCATCGTTATCATATTATGTTCATCGGATTCTAAATCTATGGAATGAAAATATCTCCATCTTTCTTCTGAGAAAACTAGAAATCGGATAATTTCTTGAATTGCTGCTTCACTCCCAACTTCACTTAGTGAAAGAATTGCTTCTTGTCGAACTGATGACACGAGATCTTCGCGTACCCGCATAATTAAGGGGACAATATTAGGTGTTTGAATAGATCCTAGAGATCTCACAGCAATTTTTCTAACCGAAGGTTCTTGATCCTGAATAAGAATTTCTAACTTTGGCAATGCCAAGTAGTCTGGGAAAAGATGAAATATATAAGCCGATCGTTCCCGTAATCTTACATCTCCAGTTTGAGCAAGATTAATGAGTTCAGTAGCCGCAACTTGATTACGTACACACCCATACAGATTTGCTTTAAGCCATGCCGGATAAGTTTCAGCTTTTTCAAAAAGACACCTCATAGTCTCTTTCTCGAAACCCGATCGCACCTCCCCCGCCAACCGTGCCCCCAACATCAAATCCACATCCAAAGCTTGTTCTACTATAAGAATTGCAATCCCTTCCTCACAAAGCCCCAACAATAAAGCGATCGGCTCTGTCCATTTAAGATAATTCAAATAATCTTGCTTCAGCGTGCAAGCATCTAAATCTTTAACCCTCTCCAACAGCCACTCTGCCGCATAATATTCCTGAAATAACTGGTGATGAAACTCAATCTGCTTTGCATCTCCTGCAACCTGCAACAGATGATGCTCCACCAAATCTTCAAGCCATATTCTCGCTTTCTCTCCCGCATCACTAACTTGCTCCGTAACCAGCCAATCTTTCAGCCATCCTTGGGCGATCGTCTTTTCAATCTGTAAAACATCCCCAGCAGGAGACCCATCACCCCAAATCATCTTCATAGCCAAATGCTTCAGCAACTCATCCTTAAACCGAAAAAATCCCGAATCGGCTGCCACCACACCCTTATGCTTAATCGCATCAAAATCCTGAATAAATTTATTACGAAATAGCTCACCCCGATTCTGCGGAATCTTCCCACTCTGCTCAAACACCTGACACAGCATATTCAACAACAATGGCGTCTCCGCCAAACCCCGCAATCTGTCTCCTAACTGCCTAATCAATGTCTCTGCTTGCCCTGGTAGGCGCAGCTCAATAAACTCACGCATCTGCGGCTCAGTCAGAGGCAACATCTCTAACTTCCGCTCAATCCCTAACTGCGTATCCACCCCTAACTCCCGCGTAGTAAACACCATCGGTCCCCGGTTCGGCTTCTCCAAAAACTGCGTCAACGCCTGATAAGCGTCTAGGTTCGGCACCTCATTCAACCCATCAAATAACAACAATAATCGTTTTGCCCGTAACAACGATCGGACCTCAGCGACCTCAACATCCAGCCTTTCAGCAATCCAATCAAGTACCGAGCCATGCTTACACGATCGTAGCAAAATTAGCACTGGAATCAACGCTCCATCCTGTACCTTATAGCGCTGCGCCTCCTCCAGTAACAACCGTTGCAATGCCGTCGATTTCCCCGAACCCGGCTTCCCGATCAGCAACACAGGCTCTTGCCCATAAAACTCCCGCAACCCTGCTAAGACAACGAACACCTTTGGTGCGTCTTGCCTCTGTGTCCGCTCTAATGATTCTTGCAGCTTCACCGTTTGTACCTTCAGCGGTAACTGAGCCTTAGTCTCTACATACCGACCATCCTCGCTCTTCTGCGACTGATTAGCGACGATCGTGTCCAAATAATCCTGGAAATTAAACGTCAACGTACAAGCATTTATAGGGCTTCGAAAAGAAGTTTGGGACGCGGATTGTTCAACTTCCAACTTTGCTTGTCGTTCAGCCTCACGCTTCCAACTCAGTAATACCCTAACCGAGTATTCATGCTCATCACTATCAATCAGCTTGCCACAGTTCTGACATAGCCACATCCCATTCTCGATCGACTTCCTCTGTTCCGATGAAAGGCTCACGTCATAACGCTTACCACCTGGAGCGGCGGCGGTGATATGTGCTGCAACACCAATATTGATCGATTTATGAGCCTCCTCATGAGGACCACTCGTCAACTTATGACAGCTAGGATTAGAGCATCGCCAACCGACACGTTTCGCAAGTGTTTCTTTTGTCGCTAGGCTGAAATCATCTCTTGTACTCATAATCTAACCTGACTCACCAGCTAATCCCCTTCAACTCAGCGGGAAACAAAAGCCGATCGCTCGTTCGGTCCTCATCCAAAGCCTGAATCAAATACTCACCCGTCGATCGTTGTTCCGCGTCATCCGGCTCATCAATCCAAGACTGCAAAAGATCAATCAATTGCTGGGATTTTTCCGGTAGCGGGAGACGTTCGCGCAAGACTTGGATCGTATAGTCTTCCGTCGAAAGCCCTTGTGCGATCGCCCTTTCGGTTAGGTATTGCGTAATTTCAGGTGGCAGATTAAGCGTCAGCATCACGGGAATCACCAAGGTTGTGAATTCATTAATGCCATTATCGAATAGATTTTACCAAATCGCCACGATCGACGCAGCAATTCTCCTTAGGATAACGAATATTTTGGGTTTTGCGATCGATCGTCCCTAAATGTCATAATGGAGGAGGACCGATCGCCCCATCCTGGAGCAAGCTATGGCAACTCAAGCAATCACGATCGACTTACCAGAAGCAATTGTCCAGCAACTGATTCGGCTGGCGGAAATCACGCGACAACCGATCGAATCCTTGGTTGCCCAGAGTGTGGTGAGTAATCTGCCGCCAATGATGGAGACGGCTTCTCCAGAAATGCAACGTGAACTGCTGAATCTCCAAACGCTGTCGATCGAAGACTTGCTCACGATCGCAAATTCGCAAATTGATCCCACAATGCACCAACAGCATGTGGAACTCCTCGGCAAAAATCAAGCGGGAACTTTGACCGCATCTGAACAGGAAACCTTGATGGAGTATCAGGACTTATGCGATCGGCTCATGCTTCGTAAAGCCTATGCCTGGTCGGTGTTACGCTGGCGTGGACATCCGATTCCTGCGATTAAAGATTTGGCAATGGTCGGGTAGACAGATGGCAATTTCAGAACAGTTACGACAACGGATCACGATCGCTGCTGACCATCGATGCGAGTATTGCAAAACATCCGCACAAATTACAGGAACACCATTAGTGATTGATCACGTTTTTCCACGATCGCTTGGAGGTGAAGATGATGAAACGAACTTGGCTGCGGCTTGTTACCGCTGCAATCTATTGAAGAATGCAAAAACCCAGGAAACTGACCCTGAAACCGGAGAACAGGTTTCACTCTTTCATCCACGCACTCAGCGTTGGAATGACCATTTCGCCTGGATAGAGGGTGGTAGAAGGATAGCGGGAATAACGGCGATCGGACGAGCGACCGTGATTGCATTGCGCTTAAATAATGACAATCTCGTTACTGCTCGATCGGCTTGGATCTCCGTCGGCTGGCATCCACCATCGATCGACACCTAGCCCACAATCGATCACACTCATCAACAGGCCGAAACCACCCGTCACGCCTCCCGAGCCTTTCGAGTCGATCGCCGCTGATATTCTTTCCTCGCCGTACCATCGACCCAAACCGATCGATACCAATAGGGACCATGACGATGCTCAGTTGTCGCACAACGACAGGTGGGCTTGCCACATTTGCGATATTCCGATCGCCATCCTCCCGCAGCCTCAGACGCCATTTCCTCATCTTGGGCGGAGGTTTTGCGGGTCTCCTGCTCCGAAATCAAACTTGCCACCAAGTGTTGAAGATCCAAATCGGTCAAATGCTTGGCTTGCTGAAGGAGACGATAAGGATCAGGATAGCGTGCCATAATGCCGTCCTCCGAAGCTTTTCATCGTTTCTTGTACTAGGATTCTCAGAAACCTAGTACAAGAAAATTGAATCTTATTCAAGACATTCGATGACACAGTCGATCGAGCTTCCCATAACACCCGATCGGCTATTGCTAAACGGCTGCGTCGTACCATGATCGCTCCTCCTGGATAGCTTCTGGTTTGACTTGAAATGCGATCGGATCTCTAGACACAGGTGCGAGACTTGGCGGATCACCCCACACTTGATTGTTGATTATTAAGACTAGGGGTGATCCATTTTCGGGCGTCTGAACGGTCACGTCTGGATGTCTTTGGTGTAGGAGATCCATTAGAAATTTCCAACAATCCCGATCCAATTGATAGACCCTGAGTTTTTCGCCTTCATGCCCTTCAACGTTGTTAGACCAGCACACCTGCTTGACCTTCACCCCAATCAATCGATCGAGTAACTCATGGACAATCTGCGTATCTGAAATCTTGTCGCTAATCGTATAGTTCAGTAATTCTTTAATTTGTTGTTTAGCCGATCGCGCACGACTGGCAAGCTGTTGAGTATCATATTTTGTCCAGCGTTTCTCCGGATCCAAGAACTGTAGAAATCCGAGCGTTCGCATAATCGCAATGCGAACGGTATCCACCCCAAAGGTCCAAGGGCAAAGTCCCTGTCCCCAAGTCACTTGCTGTTCTAGATTCCGTAGATCTCGATGTTCTGCCAGTGATGGAATGACCAGTGCTTCAAACGCCATGAATTCACGTCGGGTTTTCCCTTGCCGATCGCGCAGAATCACCTCAGCCGTAATCTCAATATCCGGTAATCTATAGAACTCTGCGATCGCGGTCTTCTCTAGATTGAGTTGGTCTTCAGGTGAAAGCGATTCCTGACTTTCCAAAAACCTTCGTTCACCAGAAGTAAGAACCCGAGCAGATGCGATCGCCTGGGCTTCGGCAGCTTTAATACTCTGTCGCAATGCCTTCAGAGTTTCCTTCAGAATCGGATCAGTCTCCAGATTCCAAACTTCAACGTAATTTCCCTCATATCTCAGCCGAGTTCGCAGTGCGACCCGCAAATTCAACATTGAGAAATTTGGGTTCTTCCAGAATTGCCGTGTTTGCCACTAGATATGAAATGTAGTCATTTCCAGGAGATGCACCGATTCAGGTGGAACCAAAGCGTTCATAGCCTCGCAAATCTAGGGTTAAACGTTGAAAGATCC
>JAAFJU010000317.1 GCA_013298165.1 Synechococcales cyanobacterium bin31.maxbin.ball.101
GCGCTGCTGCTCACCCCCCGAGAGTTCTTCGGGGAAGCTGGTGGCTTTGTGCTGGAGTCCGACCATTTTGAGGGCGGGGGGGAGGCGACGATCGATTTCAGCGCGGCTGTAGCCCTGTGCCCAGAGAACGAAGGAGACGTTTTCGGCGACGGTGCGGCGGGGGAGAAGTTTGTAGTCTTGGAAGACGATGCCGAGGGTGCGGCGGAGTGCGGCAAGCTTGTTGCCTTTGAGGGTGTTGAGGTGCATTTCGTTGACCCAGATATCGCCGCTGCTGGCGAGGTCTTCGCCGTAGAGGAGTTTTAGCAGGGTAGATTTGCCGGATCCGGAGGTGCCTGTGAGCAGGTAGAAGTCTCCGGCGAAGATGTCCATGGTGAGGTTTCGCAGGGCTTCGGTGCCGTTGCGGTAGGTTTTACTCACGTTGTCGAGGCGGATGACGCGATCGCGTTTGCCAGAGGAGATGGGGGGTTCGGTGGGGTTCATTGGGGTTTGGTGGGGATTATTTTCCGGTGAGGCGGTGAAGGATGGACTGCCATGCAAATTTTGGGAGGGCGGTCATGCGTTTCCAGCGCCAGGGTTCTTGGTAGAGGCGGTAAGTCCATTCCAGGTTGTGGTCGCAGAGCCATTTTGGGGCGCGGGTTTTGGTGCCTGCCCAGATGTCGAAGCTGCCACCGATGCCGATCCAGATGGCGTCGGGGCAGAGGTGGCGCTGGGAGTCGATCCAGAGTTCTTGTCGGGGGACGCCGAGTCCGACGTAGATGAGGCGGGGTTGGAGCTGTTTTAGCCGATCGCACAGGGTTTCATCGGGGTTGACGTAGCCATTTTCGGTGCCGATGATCTGGAGTCCGGGATATTTAGCTTGCATGGTGTGGGCGGCTTGGGCGGCGACTTCGGGGGCACCACCGTAGAAGAAGACGGTGTCCTGGGTGGTGGCGGCGTGGCTGAGGAGTTGTTCGGCGAGTTCGATGCCGGGGACCCGATCGACGTTTTTTCCGTAGAGTTTTAGGTAGAGGACGATGCCTGCGCCATCGGGGATGACGAGTTCTGCGCGGCGGATGATGGTGCCGAGTTCAGGCCGATCGCGTCCTTGCAGGGTCATTTCTGCGTTGAGGGTGACGACATGGGTGCCTTGGCGGTTTTTGAGGCGGTCTTTGAGGGCTTGGGGGTAGTCGGGGAGGAGGTGGACGGGAAGGGTGAGAATGGGAAACTGGGAAGCCATGGGGAAGAGCGATCGTTTTTCAGGCTTTATTTTAGGCGGTGTTGAGGGGTTTGAGAGAATTTTAGTGCGATCGGTTTTGCCAGTAGTTATGGGGCAAGGGGCTTTTGAATGTTTCCTGTCAACTAATTGAGTATCTTGATTGACAGTCATACTTTATTGTAGCTACAGTAAAGTATGGAGATTGAATTTGACCCAGATAAAGATGCCAGTAATCAGACGAAGCACGGAGTTTCTCTTGCCTTAGCAGCGGAACTCGAATGGGATGATGCTTTGGTATGGGAGGATACTCGGTATGAGTATGGTGAATTGCGCATGATTGCCCTAGCACCCGAAACCAATACTTTGTACTACGTGGCATTTGTCGATCGCGGAGAGGTCAGAAGAATCATCAGTTTGCGCCCTGCTAATCGTCGTGAGGTCAGGTACTATGTCGAAAATTTCTAAGAAGGTTTCAATTGTTATGCCATCAGTGGCACAGGATAGGATTATTACTGCTGCCGCTAAGAGCGATCCTGATGCACAACCGCTGACACCGATTCAACTTAAGGCAATGGTTCCTTTAAAGGCGCTTCGCGGTCGTCCAAAGTCGGAGAAGACAAAGCAATTGCTCTCTGTACGCTATAGCCGCGAGGTCATTGAATATTTCAAATCAACGGGTGAGGGTTGGCAATCTCGGATGGATGAAGTGCTGTTGCAGTATGTGGCTCAGCAAACGCTTGATGTTTTGGAGTGATTTTTGTTTGCGATCGGTTTTGTCATTGGGTTAGGCATCGAGGGGGCTGATGACACCGCGTCCGCCTCGATTGAGAACGTGGATATAGATCATGGTGGTTTTGACATCGCTGTGACCGAGGAGTTCTTGAATGGTGCGAATGTCGTAGCCGCTTTGTAAAAGGTGGGTGGCGAAGGAGTGGCGGAAGGTGAAGATGGAAAGGCGTATTGCCAAGTCCATTGCTTGTCGGCGCTGGGGGATTTACGATCGAAAGCAAAGGGTAAGACAGTTGAGCCGTAGCCGAGTTCGAGGTCTTGTTGATGAATGAGTTTGACTTGTTGAAGATGAATGCGAAGGGGTTCAATCGTACTTTTTGGAAATAGGGTGATGCGATCTTTTCCGCCTTTTCCCGATCGGACCATCAATTGGTTTTGGGCAAAGTCAATATCTTTGATCCGAAGTTCTAGGCATTCTCGAAGACGTAATCCGCTGCCGTAGAGGAGTTGGAGTAATAGGCGATAGACACCGGAGGTCTGTTGAATAATGGCGCGGGCTTCTTCAGGAGATAGGACAACGGGAAGGCGAATGGGCCGTTTTGCCCGGATGGCGTCAATGCGGCTATCGAGTTCTTGTTGTAGAACGTGGCGATAGAGGAAGAGGATTGCGTTGAGGGCTTGGTTTTGGGTGGCGGCGGCGACTTGTTGGTCGATCGCGAGGTGAGTTAGAAAGGCTTCAATTTCAGGGGTTCCCATTTCATTTGGGTGACGTTTGTTATGAAATAGAATATACCGACGGATCCACTGAACGTAACTTTCTTCGTAATTGCTCAACTGGGGGTAGTTGACAGCAGGATAAAAATTGGTAAATTGGAGAAATGAAAGACCTTCCCGACCTACAAGCACTCACCCCTGAGGCCAAGGATGCCTTGATTGCATTGCTGTG
>JAAFJU010000232.1 GCA_013298165.1 Synechococcales cyanobacterium bin31.maxbin.ball.101
GATTTTGGCACAGCAGACTCAGTTTCAAGAATTGCAGTATGTCGAAACTGAAACCTATGGGGGGGTACTGGTTCTAGATGGTGCGGTCCAATCCGCCCAGACCGACGAGTATCTCTATCATGAGGCACTGGTTCATCCGGCAATGATTGCCCATCCCAACCCAAAATCTGTCCTGATTTTAGGCGGGGGTGAGGGTGCGACTTTACGGGAAGTCTTAAAGCATCCAACGGTGGAGCGTGTGGTCATGGTTGACCTAGATGGTGAACTGGTGGAGTTTTGTAAGCTCCATCTCACCTCATGGCATCAAGGTGCATTTGACGATCCTCGGGTGGAGTTGCGCCATGAAGATGGTCGAGCTTACCTGGAGAACTGTCAGGAGCAGTTTGATGTGATTATTTTTGATATTACCGATGGCATCCCCGAAGGTCCAGCCATGGGGCTTTACACGAAGGAGTTTCACAAAATCTGTCACGATCGGCTGACAGAAGAGGGCGTCATGGCGGTGCAGGCTTGTCGTCTGACGCTGACCTATTGGGAAGAACATGCCGTCATTTGCCAAACCTTAAGGACCGCATTCCCGATCGTCCGAAGTTACATTACGTTTATTCCGTCATTCCTGGTCACTTGGGGATTTTTACTGGCCACGAAAGGAGTGGATCCTCTGCAGCTTTCATCAGAAATGGTGACAAAGCGGATTGCGGAGCGGGGCTTAACGGGGGATTTGCGAATGTATGACGAGATGGCTCATATGGTGATGTTCTGTATTCCCAAGGAGCTACGCAAAAATCTCGATAAACCTGCTCGGATCTTAGAAGATGGTAAACCCCTCGTCTTTGCGTAGGGCCAGCAATTTGATCTGAGAGTGAGCCTTTCTTAGGGCTAGGGACTATCTCTAGCCTTGATACTCTAGCCTTGATATGGATTGCCAATCCGATCGACGCAGACGTTGTAAGCAAAGGGTAAGCGTCCGGGATTGCCACGGGATTCGGCTTCGTAGCCGACGGGGACCACGACGGCGATCGCTAAGTCGGGTTCATTTTCTGCGCCGATGACGCGCTTTACATCGTCTTCAATCCAGCCATTCATAAAGCAGGTGGACAGTCCCAGTCCCTCTGCCGCCAGCACGAGATGAGTGGCTGCGATCATGGCATTTTTCAGGGCATATTCCCGGGTCCGTTCCCCTAAGCTCATTTGAAACTTGGGAATGGCCATTTTGAAGTATTCCACCGTCTCGGGTGTCCAGACGCCTCGTTGAATACCCTGCTGATAAATGGGGGTTAAATCCCCTTTCCAGGCATTGGGGTCTGCGGCAAAGACGAAGGTGACAGGGGCTTGAAGGACTTGCTGTTGGTTATAGGCGGACTTGGCGAGTTCTGCTTTTTGGGCTTCGTCTTGAATAATGACAATGCGCCAGTCTTGAAGGTTATAGCTACTGGGGGCCGCAACCGTCAGTTCGAGAAGACTCCGCAGAGTTTCAGGTTCGATCGCTTGCGCCTTGAACGATTTAATCGATCGGCGTTGTAGGATCGCAGTAGGCACATCTAAGACAAGCCCTTCGGATGAAGCGGGAAACTCAGCTTGGGTCATGAACTTCAGTAATCGTCAATGATAAATACAGCACGTTCACGCAGCTTAACACTGATCCTCAGCGTTCGACTGCGCCTTTACGCGGATCTTTAGAATCTTCTTGCAATCTCCTAGGACGGAGACTAAAGGTATATCCTGCCCAGTATCTCACCTCAATCCCTATTATTCATGGATTATCGAAAATCATGGCTATTGAGACCCATTTCCCGCTAGCGATTTACATTGAGGATTTACCCGATGCTCAAAACCATCAGTCCAAACTCCTGGAGGCGGTCTGGGCTTTAGAGTCAGAAGAGGCGCAGAAACGCAATTTTGAGGGGCGAGCTTGGACGGGTGACATTCATGGTGTGGGTCAGGTCCATCAAGATCCTCGATTTGCTTGGTTGGTGGGGCAGGTGGAGCAGCATACTCAGCAGTATTTGCGGGAGTTGGGGTTGGCGTTGGAGGGGGTGGATCTTTATATTCAGCGGGCTTGGCCTGTGATTTCTCGCTTTGGTGAGGAGGTCGGTCCCCATTCCCATTTGACGGCCCATGTGAGTGCGGTGTATTACGTCTCGGTGCCCTATTCGGGTTCAGATGAGTCGGGCTGTCTGGTGTTTTTGAATGATTCGCGGCAGAACGAGGTGAGTCCGGGGTTGGGGTTGGAGAATACGGAATTGTTTACGGAGTGGAATGGTCTAAATCAAGACCAAGCGGCCTATGCTCCGACGGAGGGCCGATTGATTATTTTCCCGGCTAAGCAACGTCATGCGGTGGCGACTAATGAGACGGATGACGCGAGGGTTTCGGTGTCCTTCGATATTTTGTTGACGGCGAAACCGGGGGCGGCGAGCTATGAGTTTTTGGCTCCGCCGCCCGCGATGTGGAAGGCGTTTAGTGAGTCCCCGTGTCAGCCCGTGCCGGAATGAATTCGGCACTCTTAGAGCGAAGTCAGTTGAAACTGACTGGAATGACGGAATGACGCTTCCAGTCTACGCTTAGTAGACTTCGTCCTGAGAGCGCCAACTTCTAGTTCTGCGTGGATCACAGCAGCGATCGACCCGATCGTTCCGGTAGAGGCTTTCTTGGAAATCACCTTAGCTGAAGTCTTGGAGTTGGACGGCGGCTTTTTGGATGGGGAGGACTTCTTCGAGCTTGAGTTCTCGATCGGTGGTCAGGTGACTAGAGCAGCAGATGGTGCTGAAGTGCAGCGTTTCGCCGACTAGAGCTGAGAAGTGCTGTTCTAGAAGTAGGCGAGAGGTGACATCGCCGAGGAGTTCGGAGAGGTCTTGGGTGAGCTTGTCCCGATCGTCCCGGTGGGTCAGACGAAAGTTAAAGCCTAAATCACCTGTTTTTTCCTTGACCGCCGTATCGAAGGAATCCGCCTGCGCGGTGACGAATGCCTGGGCTTGAGCGGCTAGGAATGCCCAAGTTTCGGGAAACAGTTCTTGAATCTTGAGGAGCGGATCGCCTGCCAAATAAACCTTGGTTGCTGTTTTACAATCCATGATGCGAATCCTAAGAATGATAATTGTTCTCAGAAATAATAGCGTGTTTTCTCTGATCAATTTTCAAAGTTCCAAAATCTCAATGCCGCAATGAACCCGCCTACCGCTTATGATCGAAGGTGTTCAGCATTTATTCCGGTTCCATGACAGCCTCTACTCCTATTCCTGCGGCCTTAGAAAAGATTGTCCAGCGTTTTGCACGGGTTGCGGATCCAAAACGAAAATATGAGCAGCTAATCTACTACGCGAAGAAAGTAGAAGCGATGCCCGAAGGCGACAAGATCGAGTCCAACAAGGTGATGGGCTGTGTGTCTCAGGTTTTTATTACGGCTACGTTAGAAGATGGCAAGGTGCAGTTTGCGGGGGATTCGGATGCGCAACTGGTGAAGGGTTTGGTGGGGTTGCTTTTGGAGGGATTAAATGGGTTGACACCGGGGGAGATTTTGATGGTGCAGCCGGATTTTATTAAGGATACGGGGCTGGATGTGAGCTTGACGCCTTCGCGGGCGAACGGTTTTTATAATATTTTTAAGTTGATGCAGCAAAAGGTCCTGAATTTGCAGGAATAAGGCACTGATCAATTACTATCAGATGGGTGATTTTATGGATTTGCGATCGGGGGCATTTGGGGCATGGAACAGGAATTAACGGCTGAAATTCCCGCTGCAGGGCTTCGGGATGTCCAGATCTACGACTGGCGCTGGAACCAAAATCCGATTTCGATCGCCTATGAGGTGTTGGGTTCTGGGTTGCCGATTTTGCTGTTGCCTGCTTTGAGTACGATTTCGACCCGAGATGAGATGCGGCCTTTGGCGGAGAAGTTGGCCCAGAAGTATCAGGTTTATTTACTCGATTGGGTGGGGTTTGGGGAGAGCGATCGGCCTGCGGTGAAGTATGAGCCAAAGATGCTGCGGATGATGTTGCGGGCGTTTGTGGAGGAGACCTTTGATGCGCCGATCGTTGTGATGGCGGCGGGTCATGCGGCGGGCTATGTGATGGAGTTGGTGACGGATGAGCCGACGCCTTGGTCTTGGGTGGTGCTGTTTTCGCCGACTTGGCGCGGGCCGTTGCCGAGCATGATGGGCGATACGAAACGCAAATGGTTTGGGTTGATCCATGGATTGATCCGATCGCCGATTTTGGGTCAGTTGTTGTATGGATTGAATACGACGAAGGTGTTTTTGAAGTGGATGATGAAGCGCCATGTCTATGCGGATGCGGCGAATATTACGGCGGATAAGGTGCGATCGAAGTGGCAGGTGACGCGAGGACGGGGAAAACGTTTTGCGTCGGGAGCCTTTGTGACGGGGGCGCTTGATCCGGTGAAGTCGAGTGAGACTTGGTTGAGTTATTTTCAGCCGATTCGGGTTCCGGTGTTGATGGTAATCGGGGAGCAGATGCCGCCGAAGTCCAGAGGCGAGGCGGAAGTAGTGGCGCATTTTTCGGGGGTGCAGGTGGTGCGATCGCCGGGTTCCTTGAGTTTGCACGAGGAGTATGCGGATCAGGTGTTCGCGGAAATTTCGCCGTTTTTGGATAAGTATTTGTCAAAGCAGCCGGAGAAGCATAAGCCCAAGAATTTGGATTATTAGACGCTAAACTAGATGTTATGGTTCACCTTCTACCGATCGGGTCAGGCGATCGAGGTTTTGACGAAGCCGATCGAACTTTCTGCGGATGAAATTATGCCAGGGTTTGTTTTGGATTTAAACGGGATTTTGTAGTTGAGACCCGAGGTTCCATGACTACGGTTGTAGAAGCTGTACATTGACATTAAGTCGTTCGGCACTTTTGGCTAATCCAAGATCGGCCGTAATCAGCGGAATCGAACCTTGATAGGCGATCGCCAAGTGCAAGGCGTCTAACGTTCTTAAGGGCGTGTCAAATTTCTGCATCCAGCTTTTTGCAATTTGATAGTGCTGTGATGTGACGGTTAATCGATTGTAAAAACCAATGCTGACATGATTTTGAAATCGATCGACGATTGTGACTGCATCTGCACGATCAATTTCCTGCATTCTGACTCGTCGCGAAAGTGCTGATACTAATTCAACGTCTGACAGTTCGCTAATCACTAACATTTCATTTTGCTGAAAGAGTGCTGCGACAGATTCACTGAGGGCCTCTGTCCAGTAAAAAGGCGCGAGAATACTTGTATCGAGGTAAATCAATAGCGTTCTCCTTCACGAGAATCAATAATGGTTTGGCTCAAGGCTGCTCCATGGGTCACGATCGCATCTCGAAAGTCCCGCATTTGCTCAATTCTAGCCTGACGATCGGCCAGTAAATGTGGTGGGGCTGGTTCTGCGATTGTTTTGGTGATGACTTCTAGGGTGTAGTCTTCGACCGAAATACCGCTAGCGATCGCAGCTTGTGTTAGACGAGCTAAGATTTCCGGGGTTAAGTCCAGGGTAAGC
>JAAFJU010000238.1 GCA_013298165.1 Synechococcales cyanobacterium bin31.maxbin.ball.101
GCGATCGGGGATCTTTTAGAAAAATGCTGGCGTCACTTTCCCAGGCTTGTTGCATGAAGGCGCTGGCGCGGGACCGATCGCCCGATGTCAGCGCAGTCCGGGCGAGATAGCGATAGAAATAGGCATTGGCCGTGGGGGCGATCGTGGCGCTGAGTTCGGGGTTGCGCTGGTAGGCCGATCGCATGACTTGGGCTTGGGTCTCTTGCATCCGATCGAGGTTAAACGAAAGCCCTGCTGCCCGAACCCGGTAGCCACACTGCACCGAAGGCACCCGGTAAAACTGCCATTTTGTCCCTGCCACTCGTAACCAAAAGTCTAAATCTTCGACACTCTTCAAGCTTTCATCGAAATCGCCAATTTCGGCAATGATTTCTTTTCTAAAGATGCCATTCGAGCCGTGACCCACAAAGTTTTTGCACAGCAACGATTTGAGCGAATCCCCATAGAGCGGCTTACCGCTTAGCGTGAGCCAAGTTGAATCTCCCGTTTCGCGAATGGCTCGGGAGGCACTGTAGACGACGCCGACACTGGGATGACGATCGAGAATCTCCAGATGGGTCGTCAGTTTGTTAGGGAAATAAATGTCATCGCCATCCAGGAGTGCAATATATTCCCCTTCAGCATGACGAATCCCAAAATTACGGGCCGAAGAAAGTCCGCCATTAGGTTTGTGTAACAGCTTAAATCTAGAATCTTGCTGAACAAATCTTGAGACCACTTCAGCAGTTCGATCGGTTGAGCCATCGTCAACGACTAACGCTTCAAAGTCTTGAAAGGTTTGCTTAGAGACCGATCGTAGGGTCTCTAGGATATAGGCTTCGACGTTGTAAGCCGGAATGATAATACTAACTTTTGGATGACTCATAGCAGTTTTAAAATGGTGACTTCATGATGATTGAAACGATTTTATGCATTCCCTGCTTCTAGACTCATGATCCGCTCTGTGAGAAATTCAACGGTGTTGCCGAGGATGTAATCTTGATGACTTTTCTGATTCACTTGATGCAGCTTGTCCACGAGTTCATCAACACTTTTTTGATTAATCAGACCCCGATCGGCCAAAATCCGCCCAATTCGTTCCCCAGTTTGAAGCTGTTCTTCTAGTGCTGATTCGAGATCGGCCTCGGTGATGAGATTGAGTTCAACGAGATATTCCCCAATCCGTTTTTTGGGACTTGGGGTTTCATTGAGAGAAGGAGCTTCGGCGAGGAGTTCTTGTAGGGAGATGGGATGGTGCCAGACAGATTTTTTGGCACTGTTCGATCCCTGTTGAAATTTGGCTAATAGAACCTGCAGTGCAAAGGCTGGATTGCCCAGGAGATACCGAGCGGCTAGTCGTCTAGGTTCCTTTGAAAAGCGGTAAACCCATTCCAAACCATTCTTTGAGAGCCATTCGGGGCAGTCCTCGACGAGACCTGCCAGCCGATCGATGACGGCCCCACCGACTAAAATGGCATTAACTTGCAAACGGTCTCTATGTTGCTTCACCCATTCTTCCTGAATCGGCATTCCCATTCCCACGATTAGAATTTGGGGTTGAGCGGCATTGATTGTTTTGATAATTTCTGCGTTGCTATCTCGATTGTTTCGGTTGAAATAGCCATGATGGCCAGAGAACTTGGCATTGGGGTAGGTTGCGGTGAGATTTTCGATCGCAGCTTCGATGGTTTCAGCCTTTGTTCCCAATAGAAAGACGCCCCAGCCGTTCCGATCGCACTGTTCTAGCAGTGCGGGCATCAGGTCGGTGTAGGAGACGCGATAGTCATTTTTAATATCTAATTTCAGATATTGCATGGCTTTGATAATGCCAAAGCCATCGCAATGCACAATTTCGGATTCTTCTAAAAACTGATGAAACCAAGGCAATTGAAAGGAAAGGTTAAAAGCATTGATATTGTAATTCGCAATGACAATGCGCTTTTGTTGACGGTAGCTCAGGTCTATTGCCGCTTGAATGGACTCGATCGTCAGACAGGTGATCGTGCGACCCAGCATGGTGATCCGTAGATTGGGTAAGTCTGTGATGCCTGTTCCGGATGGGGGCGCAGGTGCTGGGTCTGCAGGCAATGGGTTTGCAGGCAGTGGGTTTGAATTCAAAGAGTGCAGCATACCGTTCCTAATGGGTGGGACGAAAATTAAGGTGACGACCTAAAAGTTCGACAAAAGCCAAACTGTTTGTATAGAGAACCCATTTATTAGGATTCCTTCACTTTTTCAATGGCTTTTCTACTTAGTGACAGATTAAGTAGTGGGAAAGGTTTTTTCTGAGGGCTGCTGCCTTCGGGTTCGTGGCCATTGATGACAATGCCTGCGAGATGGACATGGTGACGGTTGAGTTGGGCGATCGCCCGCTTCATGGCAAAGCGCTCACTGGTGCCGGGACGCACGACCCACAGCAGATTTTTCATCAGGGTGCCGAGGAGGGCACTTTCGCCTGTGGTGCAGATGGGGGTGCTGTCGAGGAGGACGTAGTCGTAGCGTTTGCTCAGTTCTACGGCCTGTAAAATCTGCTCAAAACTTCCCCTGGCGACGAATTCCATCACGCCTTTGGGCGGGACGCTGAGACTCATGAGGTCTAGCCCAGGGGCGATCGGATAGGTGGTCCCGCTGGTGTCGGGGGGGATGCCGAGGCGTTGGCGGAGTTTGCCTTTCCACAGGTCTCCGTCGATGACGAGCACTTGGAACCCGAGGGAGACGAGGGCATTGGCGATGCCGATGGTCAGGGTCGATCGGCCCTCCAGCGGGGCTGCGCTGGCGATCATGAGGCGGTTGTTACTCAGGGGCATCATGCTGATGGCGGAGGCTAGACGCTGAAATTCTAAGGTGGCGTTACCTTCTAGGTTTTCCCAAGTGGGCTGAAGAATGGGTAGGGTCCCAATGACCGGGAGTTCACTGTCCTGAACGTCTTTCGGACTGAGGAGCGGGTTGCGACTTTCTCGCAGCAGCATCAGCGCGATCGTGCCAAACAGCGAGGCCAATACCGTCCCCATTAAGATGGGAATTCGCTTTGAGCCGCCGGGTTTGTCGGCGACTTTGGGGGCGTCGAGGACTTGCACACTCGGGTAGTTGCTGAAGCTGTTGACTTTGGTTTCCTGAACTTTAGCAATCAGGCCGTTGTGGACCCCTTCGGTGATTTCGTATTGGCGCTGCAGTTCTTGGAGTTTGGCCTGGGCGATCGGGAACTGTTTGATCTGTTGGTTGAGTTGATTGATTTGCTCGCTGAGCTGGTTGGCTTGGTTTTGAGAACTTTGGGCGCTGCCTTCGGTCAGGACTATTTGTTTCATCAGGTCGCCGAGGTTTGCGCCTGTGCTGGGATTGCTGCTGGGGTTGCTGGGGTTGCTGCTTGTAGCATTGTTCGGGATATTCCCACTGGCATCACTGACGTATTGGTTAACCTGCTGCTGAAGCCGATCGCGCTCAGATTTCAAAAGCTGGACTTCTGGCGCATTGGGATTATATTGGGCGTTGGCTTTGGCCAGGTTGAGTTCGGTTTCGGTGAGCTGTTTTTTGGCGAGTTGGTAGTCTTGGCTTTCGTTCAGTTGAAGCGATCGCATGGCCTCGGCGGGACTGAGTTTTAGCCGATCGGTGAGGGTATTGAGCTGCGTGGTCTGGGCCGTAGCACGTCCAAGGGCTTCGCTGCGGGCATTGCTGAGATTATTGATGGCGATGACGATTTGTTTGGTTTGTTCTTCGCTGTTGATCAGGCCCGTGGCTTGTTTATACGTGCTGAGGGCGAGTTGCGCGTCGCGGAGATTTTTGCGAGATTCTTCGAGTTCCTTTTGCATGAAGCCCGATCGTTGACTGGCATCCTGTTGCCGCAGTTGATTCAAGCGTTGCTGAAAAATGGTGAAGAGCGCGTCGGCGCGTTGTTGAGTGATGTCGGGTTGGCGACCTGTGACGGTGACGTTCATGATGGTGGAGCCTTCTTGGGGCTTCACGGCGAAATAGCCTTTGTAGGCTTCGATCGAGGGAATCAGATCTTTTTCGGGGTCGATCGCCCGAATCTGTTCCATGGTTTCGGTGCTGGTGATGATATTGATCAGGATGGTGAGAGGATCCACCTGTTGGCTGTAGTAGGTCTCCCCGTCAGTGACACTGCCGAGCTTGCCCAGACTGGCGTTGAGATTGCGGTTGTTGGCTGAGAGAATGAGGGAGCCATTGGCAGTCCAGATGGGCTTCTCCTTCGACAAGCTAAAGGCGGCCATGCAGACCAGCGCAAGATTCCAACAGGCGAGAATTTTGATGTGGCGACGTGCGATCGTAAAAAGACGACTCATGGTCTCACGGGGGTTTCTGTATCCGCAGTTTTCCCAAAGCCCTCAAAAAAGTCCCAGACTTGCCACAAGAATCTATTCTTAAAAGACTGCCTGTAAATTCACGGAATCTTTTTATAAGAAATGCGTAGAACTTACTATGATGTGTGTCATGTTCCTAAAGACTGATTTCTAATAACTCCGTGTAAATACGTAGTTAACCCAGAAATATCAGGGTTTGGGATTTGTTTTTATTTTGTTTTTATTATTTGTAGAATCCTATTCGTAAGAAGTGGAGCGATTAAAAATGGTGAATGGATGGAAGCAGCGGACGATCGCATTTGTGATGTTAAACACGGCATCCGCGATCGGTTTTTTAGCGTCGGCTCCTAGAGCGGATGCTGAGATTCAGTCCGTCGGGAACTTATCCCAAGCAACCGCCATCGCCATCGCTCCCATTCAATATTCCGCCCCGCCGGATGCAGCACTGTCGGAAGATGGTTATCTTCTGGGTCCGGGCGATCGGGTGAAGGTTGATTTTTTTAATGTGCCGGAATATAGCGGCGAATATTCAGTCTTGCCCAATGGGTCAATTCAATTTCCGATCGCGGGTGCCGTGACGGTGCGCGGTCTGAGCTTGACGGAAGCAGGCAAAAAAGTAACGGCGGTGTTCAAGCCTCATTTTAAGCAATCCCCAGCCACGGTGACATTGGTGACAGCCCGTCCGGTGGGGGTTTCGATTTCGGGCGAAGTCAATCGTCCGGGAACCTACACGCTCTCGGCCCAGCCCACATCCGGCGAAATGCTCCTGCCCAACCTCACCCGTGCAATTCAGATGGCGGATGGCATGACGCAGGTTGCGAATATCAAGGAGATCGTGGTGCGACGGCGACGATCGGGCGGTGGCACCGAAACGATGAAGGTCAATCTGTGGCAGTTGTTGAATACGGGCGACAATGCCCAGGATATTCGGCTGCAAGATGGCGATAGTATTTTCATCCCGGCCTC
>JAAFJU010000242.1 GCA_013298165.1 Synechococcales cyanobacterium bin31.maxbin.ball.101
TGCCTATTTCTATCGCTATCTCGCCCGGACTGCGCTGACATCGGGCGATCGGTCCCGCGCCAGCGCCTTCATGCAACAAGCCTGGGAAAGTGACGCCAGCATTTTTCTAAAAGATCCCCGATCGCTGTTGACCCTAGTTTCCATCAAACTCTCTCCGATCGCCCAGTTTGCCATCCAACGCGCCCTCGGTAAATCCCAACCGACGACACCGCCATGCTAAATTTTCTACTCAATTTTTGGACCAAAATCACCACGAATTCTTGGGCTACCAATACCCTTTGGATGCTCCTCAGTCAAGGATTGAAATTGGTCCTCCAAGGCATCTACTTTACGATCGCCGTCCAAGCGTTAAAACCCGAGCAGTACGGAGCCTTCATCGCGGCTACGGCGTTAGTCGAGATCGTTTCACCGTTTTCGACCTTGGGGGCAGGTGACGTGATGATTAAGGAAGTGTCTCGCGATCGCAGTAGCTTTCCAAAGTATTGGGGCAATGCGTTATTTCTCAACTTTCTATCAGCGACCGTATTAATTATCGCTCTGACGTTGGTTTCTCCGATCGTCCTCCCAAACAATTTCCCAGTTCAACTTATTGTCATTGCCGCTATTACGAACCTCATTTTTGGACGTGCGATCGACCTTGCGGGGAATGCCTACCAAGCTGTGAGTAATCTTAAACGTACAGCCCAACTTCAGATTATTCCCCATGTTTTACGGGCTGGGGCGGCGATCGCCATGGTCAATCTGATCCCGCGTCCACAGGCGATCGACTGGCTGATTTTTGGTCTGATCAGCATTGGATTTTCGGGCGTGATTTCCTTGGTTTTGGTCCATTGCGAACTCGGCACACCCCTATTTAATTGGCGTATCCGCAAGGCCGAGCTGTTGGAAGGGTCTTATTTTGCAGTTGGTCTATCGGCTCAAAGTATTTACAACGATATTGACAAAACAATGTTGGCGAGGCTGGCAACACTCGAAGCAACCGGATTTTATGCAGCGGCCTATCGCTTATTAGACATGGCGTTTGTGCCCGTTCGATCGCTCTTAGCCTCGTCTTACAGTCGTTTCTTTGAGGCTGGAAAGTCAGGTGTGCGGGGCAGTCTGGTCGTTGCCAAAACGATTTTACCGATTATGTTGGGATACAGCACGATCGCAGCCGTGGGTCTCATGCTTTGTGCGCCGATCGTGCCTCTGATTTTGGGGGCAGAATATGCCAGTACGGTGGAAGCTTTGCGATGGCTCGCGCCGATTTTAGTCTTCCGGGCTTTGCAATTCATCGCCGCCGACACCTTAGCTGGAGCGGATCTCCAGTCTCGACGCAGTGCTATTCAAATTACGATCGCCGTTCTCAACATTGGTCTCAATTTTTGGCTGATTCCCCAATTCCCCACCGCTCCCTGGAAAGGTGCCATGTGGTCCAGCCTTGCCTCCGATAGTCTCCTGATGGTGAGCCTTTGGAGCATGGTCTTCTGGCAATATCAGAAAGAGAAACCGATCGAAGTTAGATCCTAGTGCTAGCCGGAACCCGATCCCCCTAGCCCCCTTAAAAAGGGGGAACCGGAGGGAAAAAGGGGGAACCGGAGGGGGCAACACTTTAATTCTTACTCAAAGTCCCCCTTTACAAGGGGGATTTAGGGGGATCGAACTTTTCGCAATCAACGATTTTTTAATCCTAACGTTTATCATGACAAAACCGATCGCCCTCATCTACCGATTTAAACTGCTCCCTTTTTCTGAAACCTTTATTCAAAATCAAGCTGAGAGTTTAGAAGCCTTTGAAGCACGCTATGTCGGACTTCGATCGATTTCAGGTATCACTACAAATCCCGATCGCACTACCATCATCAATTCAAATCATAGTTTCCCTTCAAAACTACGAGAACAACGCTTTAAACTTTTAGGCCAAACCTCAAAAATTAAGTTTAAACCGACGCTGATCCATGCTCACTTCGCCAATGACGGCGCGATCGTCTTGCCCTTTGCAAATCGGTTGAAGATTCCGCTCATTGTTACCTGTCATGGGTTTGATGTCTTGCACCGCTCCACAGGTCGAAAAGGCATTTCCCAGCGGCTCTATGAACACCGATTGCCGGAACTTCATCACAAGGCAAAACAATTTATTGCCGTCTCTGACTTTCTCAGGCGGAAAATGCTCGATCGCGGCTATCCGGAACATAAGATCATTCGTCATTACATCGGCATTGATATTCAAAAATTTGCGCCTCGTTTGGACATCAAGCGGGAGCCGATCGTCCTGTTCACCGGACGCCTCGCCGAAACCAAAGGCTGCGAACATTTGATTCGAGCGATGGCTGACATTCAGCGTATTTTGCCAGAAGTTAAGTTGGTGGTCATTGGGGATGGGGTGTTGCGATCGCATTTGGAAACGATCGCGAAGCAAATGCTCCGAAACTATGAGTTCCTAGGCGCACAGCCCGCTGAAGTGGTTCAAACCTGGATGGCAAAATCCCGCATTTTCTGTGTCCCCAGTGTCGTCGGAAGCTGTGGCGATACGGAAACCTTTGGCATGGTTTTTGCAGAGGCGCAGGCGATGGGATTGCCTGTGGTGAGCTTTGCCTGCGGCGGCATTCCTGAAGCAGTGGCCCATGAAAAAACGGGGTTATTGGCAACGATGGGCGATCGAAAACAACTCACCGAACACCTGCTAACGCTGTTGCGAAACACGGATCTCTGGGAACAATTTAGTCATCAAGGAATCCATCACATCCGCCAAAATTTCAACCTCACCACCCAAACAAAAAAACTCGAAACCATTTACCACAACACACTCGCCCAAACTAGGCCGGACTTCGACTCCGCTCAGTCCTCGATCTTCGTGGGATAGACGGACTTTGCTAACGCAACGCAATGCGAACGGCTCCGCTCAGTCCTCGATCTTCGTGGGATAGACGGACTTTGCTAACGCAACGCAATGCGAACGGCTCCGCTCAGTCCTCGATCTTCGTGGGATAACTCAATTCCACCTCAGTACTCAACAATCTTCGCGGGCTGAGCGGAGTCGAAGCCCAAACACCACGACAAGCCCCAAACACTAAGCAGCCCCATGTCCTCACAGCCTCCTGACATCAAAATCAGTGTCATCATTCCGACCCACAATCGTCCAGAATTGCTCAAACGATCGCTCACCAGCGTCTACACACAAGATTTTGCTAACGAAAACGCGATCGACAACTTAAGCTTCGAAACCAACGTCGAAGTGATCGTCATCATCAACGGAAACGATGTCGTGACCCGATCGGCCCTAATATCTTTAAAGTATCCCAACCTCAACATCATACAAATCCCCGAAGCCGGACCCTCCAACGCCCGCAACGTCGGAGTCAAAGCTGCAAAAGGCACCTGGATCGCATTTCTTGACGACGATGACGAATGGTTGCCACAGAAATTACGCTTACAGTATGAAGCCGCGATCGTCAGCCCCGCCCCACATCCCCTGATCGCCAGCAAACTGATCGCCCGCACCCCAAAAGGCGACCTCGAATGGCCCCGCCGCTTCCCAAAACCCAACGAAGACCTCAGCGACTACCTCCTAGGCCGCAGCGGCTTCTTCCAAGGCGAAGGCTTAATCCAAACCTCCATCATCTTCACCACCCGAAAACTCCTCCTCGAAATCCCCTTCAGCCTGATTCCAAAACATGAAGACTGGGAATGGGTGCTGCGCGCCGCCAAACGATCGGACGTCCAACTCGAATTCATCCCCGAAGTCCTCGCCCTGTGGTATCTCGAAGAACAACGCACCAGCCTCAGCACCAAACACAATTATCAAGGCTCCCTAGACTGGATCAACAGAAATCGAAACCTTGTCACCCCCAGCGCCTACGCCGCCTTCCTCCTCGTCGAAGTCGGCTCCCAAGCCGCCAAACAGCAGCAATGGTCAATGTTTCCAAAACTCCTGACCCAAGCCCTGACCCAAGGCAAACCCAACGCGATCGTCCTCATCCTCTACCTAGCCATGTGGCTCCTCCCCCTAGAACTCCGCCGCCAAATCCGCACCCGCCTCACCCGCAAAAAGCCCGCCCAAATCTAAGCCCCCCAATCTAAAATCCAAAATCCAAAATCCCCAATTCTTCATTCCCATCTCCCCCATGGGCTACCGCATTCGCAAATTCCTCAACCTCACCCTAGACCAAGATCTCGGCGAACTGTCCCATGCCGAATGGGTCATCTACTGGTCCATTGTCCTGACCCCGCTCTGGTGGCTGCTCGGGATCCAAACCCTGCTGTTCATGTTGATTCCCGTTTATCTATTCATTCGTGGATTCAATCTCGATCGCATCCTCAGCCAAAAACTCCCCATCACCATTTGGGCCTGGATGCTCGTCTGCATTGTCACCCTTTCCCTCGCCCTAATCGCCCTCGCCAACCTCGGACTCCCCAGCGGCAAAATTGTCTCCAGCCTCGTCACCTTCACCAAAGGCTACTTCCTAATTTTCGCCTGTCTCATCACCCCGTTTTGGCATCGAGTGCGGCTAAAAGTGATCAACCGTGCCGTCTGCTGGGTTGCCTTCAGTTACCTAATCACCCTCAGTATTCAAGTTTTTTGTCTCCTGGCCCATGTCTGGAAAGACCCGATCGCCCCACCCCTCGCCAAGCTCATCCCTGGCGACAAAATGAGTCTATTGATCAAACCCGCCGTCTGGCAAAAGTTTTTCGGGATTCTCCTGCCACGCACCTGCCTATATATGGCAGACCCACCCATTCCTGCCATTTGTGGACTCCTCTTCTACTTCATCTGTCGCGGCGAAGAAAACAAACGTCTTCGGATCATGGGCGTGACAGGTAGTGTCGTCGCCCTGATCGTCAGCCAAAGCCGATTGGCCTGGGTTTGCTATCCGTTGACGGTGCTGGTATCGGCCATTTTTCAGCATTTCTTTGCGCGACAGTTAAGCCTGTGGGGCATGACAGGCATTTCCAGTTTGAGTGCGCTCCTGGGAATGACCATTAAAGACATGATCAGCGCCCCTATGGAGGTCTTTACCAGCGCCCGCGCTGAGTCCTCTGCCGATCGTGCTCGCGTCGTCGGCGCGACTCTCAAGGCTTGGCAGGAGCAGCCTTGGTTCGGGTGGGGGGTGCCGCAGGGATCTGTGAAGTGGTACATCTACGACATCGAGCTGGGTTCCTTTTCGACCTATGCCGCAATGCTCTATTTACAGG
>JAAFJU010000171.1 GCA_013298165.1 Synechococcales cyanobacterium bin31.maxbin.ball.101
CCCACTCACTCTCCCTCTTATTCCAATCCCCCAAATCATTTCTTCAAATCCCGAGTCATAGGAATTCCAACTATATTGAGACCTAGCCGGATTCAAGGCGGCATATCGTCGTGAGAAGATTTCTAACGTCTGTTTCAGTGACTGCTCTTGAATAGCACTGAGTGAGATATTTTCTCTCACCATCATGCCCCGCACCATTCCAAATAGTTGACTCTCGAATGCTTTCAATCGCACGGGTTTACTATCCAATGCCACTGACTTCGCAAACTTCCACCCTGCAATCACCGCCTCTTGCCAACTCACTCGATTATCCGTCTTATCATATCCCAACGAAAATAGCTCATTGAATTGTGTTTTGAAACCTTCATGTAATCCGTAAAACTCAATCACTTTACCCATCGCCAACAGGTCTGATTTGAATTCACCCAAAACCTGTTTCTTCGATACCACTGATGAGTGCTTACTCAAGGCATCCACTGCCGTATTCAAAATCACATTCAAAGCTTGCAGATAGGTCAATTGTTCATTTGGGTCTTGTCCCGGCTTCGTCGGCAAGGCTGAACTGCCGCCGCCAAAGTTGGCTGGATTCCAGTCTCCACCACCGCCAGACCCTGAAGAATAACCCCAGGCTCCGCCGACCCCAATGTAGAAATAGCCGCCTGCTCCACTCGGCAACGCGCCACCCGTTGAGCCGCTTCCACCCCATGTCCGATCGTCCGATCCGCCGCCAACCGGACCTGTCCAATCCGTATCTTCCGTCATCTCAGGCAACTCAAGCCGCATAAAGGAATAGTCATACTGCGTTTCGTTTCCAGCCCGATCGATCGCTTTCAAATACAATTTATGCTCAGAATTAGTGCTGAGATTGCTGATTTGGCTTAATGCGATGTTATTAAAGTCTAGATTGGATGCATTATTGGTAAGACCGATCGTCTGTTTGGGTCCATTATTAATCCAATATTGCAACTGCGTTTGATTATCTGCATCGCGTAAGCTTCCTGAGAAAACATCACTCGACTCCCAAGCCACACCGTCCATTAAGCCTGTAACGCTGGCGATTTGTGGTGCAGCAGTATCGATCGTAATCGTCTTAATTTTCTGTTGAATCACAGCACCTTGAACGGTTTGAATGCTGGCTGATAAATCATAGGTTCCATCGGCTAATTCTTGAGATGTAACCGACCATTGACCATTGCTGGCCGCGATCGTACTTCCCACAATTTGATTATTGGCATACAGCGTCACCGTAGCAGAAGGCATCGCAACCCCCGACACCACAGGAGTCCGGTTTTTCGTAATCCCATCCGAATTGCTAATTCCCGTATCACTCGCCGCTGTCATCGACACCGACAACGGCACCGAAACTGTCTTCCCTTGCAACGCACCGATCGCCTTCAATGTTAAACTGAGACCGATCGTCTGAGACCACTACTATGACTGAATTTCGAGATGACTATGATCTGCCGTGGAAGGATATTATAGAAGCCTATTTCGAGGCGTTTATGCAGTTCTTCTTTCCTGAAATCCATGCAGAAATTGATTGGTCGCGGAGTTATGAATTTCTCGATCAGGAACTCAGTCAAGTGGTTCATGATGCGGAGTTGGGAAAACGAGTGGTGGATAAACTCGTCAAAGTCTGGACTCGATCGGGTGTTGAAACCTGGGTACTTCTCAATATCGAAGTTCAAAGCCAAGAGGAATCAAATTTTAGCGCTCGCATCTTTACTCATTATTACCGTTTGCGTGATTGCTACAACGTGCCGATCGTCAATCTTGTCATTCTCGGTGATGAACGCGCAAACTGGCGACCTAGACTGTTCCGATCGGCTCAGTGGGGTTGTGAAGTGGATTTCCGGTTTCCGATCGTCAAGCTTCTCGATTACGAATCTCGTTGGGCAGAACTTGAAGCCGAGCCGAACCCCTTTGCGATTGTGGTTATGGCTCATCTGAAGACCAAAGAAACGAAAAAAGATCTCCAGTCTCGCAAGGAATGGAAGTTTCGGTTAACGAGGATGCTTTACGAGCGAGACTATCAGCGACAGGATATAATGAATCTGTTCCGGTTCCTCGACTGGATCCTTGAATTGCCAGACGGGCTGAAGCAGGAATTCAAGGCTGACCTTAAACGCTACGAACAGGAGAAACAAATGCCTTATATTACTTCGATCGAACGGATGGGAATTGAAGAAGGACGAAAAGAAGGACAACGATCGCTCATCCTCCGCCTTCTCGCTCGTCAGGTTGGCGATGTTCCAAAGTCTCTGACCGATCGCATTGAACAATTACCGACTGCACAATTGGAGTCCTTGGCTGAAGCTTTATTAGATTTTACGCAGTTAGATGATTTAGTTCAGTGGTTGGAGGCCGATGGTCTCTGACCGACCTTCGGTCATCGGTAATGCCTTGGCAGGCGGTAGCGATCGGTCTTCTCAAATTGAATCAATCGGATTCATCAACTGACAATCGAATGAAATAGCCTGATTTGTAAGTAGAGAAAATCCAGTATCTATCATTTCTCCCTGAATGTCAGACTGGAAAACTAAATGATCAGAATCATAATCGCCATGGAGGTAGGTGCAATAGAATAGTTCACACCCATTAGATAAGAGATAGGAAATACCCGCTTCCATAGCAAGACTTCCTGGGTCCAGATCATCTTTAAATTTCCAAATCCTAATATCCTGGCAAATGGTATTGAGACAATCTTTCAATTCTTGTGCAGCAATATTTTCACTTTCCGACAGCTTATATAAATTGCTACACCAACTATCAGAAGCAGCCTCAGGAAAGAGAACGATTGAGTACTCTGCACTGTATCCTGCAAATGAATGGATGCTTCCATCCTCAAAGTAAAATTGAGTTCCTCCTGTTCCATACGAATATAGGCAGCTTTCATTCTTATCTGGATAATGTTCCAGAAAATATGAGATTTCTTTCGATAGATCCTTTCCGAAGGAGCGCTCTATTTCAATTAATCGCTTGCCAATTACTCTTTTTAATTTGTCTTGATTTAAGGACGGGATATATTGATTTAAGTCGTTGACATCATATTGCATGGTACTTTTGTCCTCACTAATAGTGATTCTTCTCTGAGTTCAATATTCAGTGATCTAGTGATCGATTGTGAATCAGTTCATTTAGATTTCGGAACATCATCCCGAAATCTCCGTCTCCTGTCGTATTACAATAATCACTCACCCCTCCCTCCCAGTTGTCCATGCGTTTGCTCTGCCTCAGTAACGGCCACGGCGAAGACACGATCGCCCTCCAAGTGCTCAAGGCACTTCAGCAACACCCCCAAGCCCCCACCATTGAAATCCTGCCGATCGTCGGAGAAGGTCACGCCTATGCCAAAGCCGGATTCACCATTATCGGCACCGTCAAACAAATGCCCTCCGGCGGATTCATATACATGGACGGCAAACAACTCGCAAAAGACATCCAAGGCGGATTACTAAAACTCACCCTGCAACAACTCAAAACCATTCGTCAATGGGCCAAGGATTCAAAACCCGAACCCGCGATCGTCCTCGCCGTCGGCGACATTGTCCCCCTCCTCTTCGCATGGCAAAGCGGACTCCCCTACACCTTCATCGGCACCGCCAAATCCGAATATTACCTCCGCGACGAAACCCAATGGCATCCCCGGGACTCCTGGTGGGACGATCGGCTCGCCCGCAGTACCGGAAGCGTCTACTACCCCTGGGAACGCTGGCTCATGGGTCGGCCCAAGTGCAAAGCCAACTTTCCCCGCGATCGGATCACTGCCAACCAACTCCAACAGTTTGGTCTGCCCGCCTACGACTTCGGCAACCCCATGATGGACCTAGACCTGCCATCAGAAACCCCCACCATAGACTTAGCCCAAGCAGACCCCCTCCAAATCCTCCTCCTCCCCGGCTCCCGGCCCCCCGAAGCCTACCGCAACTGGGAGACCCTCCTCCTCGCCGTCCAAAACCTCGTAGAGCAGGTTCCTGATCGCAAACTCCACCTCCTCGCCGCCCTCTCCCCAGAACTTCAGCGAGAACCGATCGAAACCGCCCTCACTCAAGCAAACTGGAAGCTCACCGCCCCCGACACCTTCCAGCACACCCACCACAAGCTCACCCTCGGCTTCGCAAAATTCACCGAATACGCCCACCGCGCCCACCTCACGATCGCCATGGCAGGCACCGCCACCGAACAATTCGTCGGACTCGGCAAACCCGCCCTCACCCTCAGCGGCCAGGGACCCCAATTCACCGCCGCCTTCGCCGAAGCCCAAACCCGCCTCCTCGGCTGCTCCATCCTCCACCTCGAAAACCCCACCCAAACCGCCCCCAAACTCCAAGACTTACTCCAAACCCCCGATCGCCTCACCGCCATCGCCCTCAACGGCCAACAACGCATGGGAAAACCCGGCAGCGCCGCCCGCATCGCCCAAAAACTCATCCAAATCCTCCGCCAACTGTGAAATAGAAACTCAATCCAAAATCCAAAATCCAAAATCCAAAATCCAAAATCCCCATGGCCTCGATCGCCCGTAAAAACCTCTTCGAAGACATCCCCCGCTTCCTCGTCGCCCAAGCAGGCATCATGTTTGCCGTCAGCCTCGTCACCATTCAACTCGGCATCCTAAAAGGATTCTCCCGATCGACCGCCATCGTCATCGACTACGCCAGCGCCGATCTATGGGTCGCCTCCAAAGAAATGGTCTCCTTCGAACTCACCTCCCCCATCCCCGCCGACTACATCAACCAAGCCACCCAAACCCCCGGGGTCGATCGCGCCGAAATCCTTCTCCTCCGCGCCGGACGATGGCGCGGTCCCGACGGCAAACTCTCCCCCACCCGCATCTTTGGCTTCAACCCCGATGGCCAACTGTTCGCCGGATGGAAACTCCGCGATGGTGAACTGAACGCCATCAAACAACCCTATAGCGCGATCGTCGCCAACGGCGTCCAAAAATCCCTCGGACTCGATCCCCCCGACGAACGCACAGGCGGATCCATTGGTGGACTCCCCGTCACGATCGTCGGCACCGCCGAAGACGTTCAATCCAACGCCTCCAGCCCCTTCCTCTTCGCCTCCCTCGAAACCGCCAACGCCTACGGCAGCGCTGAAGTCAACAGCTCCATCAACTGCACCCGTAATGCAGGCGGCGATCTCAACTGCGTCAACAGCTTCAAAAACCGACCGATCGGCGAAAAAGTTGGCGAACTCCCCACCCCAAAACCCCTCAGCGTCGGCGACCCCATCACCTACATCCTCATCCGTGCCAAACCCGGCGAAGACCTCCCCACCCTCAAACAGCGCCTCACCCAAGCCCTCCCCGAAACCCAAGTCCTCACCCAAACCGAACTCGCCGCCCTCACCCGCAACTATTGGGAAGCCCGCACCGGAGTCGGATTTATCCTGGGTTTAGGAGCCACCGTCGGCTTCATTGTGGGCATGGTCGTCGTCGGACAAATCCTATACGCCTCCGTAGCAGATCACCTTCGAGAATTTGGAACACTGAAAGCCATGGGTGCGCCAAATAGCGTAATTTATCGAATTATTATTGAGCAAAGTCTCTGGATGGCCATCTTGGGATACGTCCCCAGCATGGGGATTTGTCTTGCTTTAGGCCAATGGACGCAGGTGACGAGAGGAATTATGATCCTCATCGAACCCTCAACGGGCATCGCCGTCTTGGTTCTAACAATAGTGATGTGCGTGGGTTCAGCCCTCTTTGCCGTTCAAAAAGTGACCCGAGTCGATCCCGCGATCGTCTTCAAAGCCTAGCCCCCGATCCCAAGAAGGCAACTTTCTCGCCCATTTATCCGTCATGAATGACACCATTTGAGAAATTCGGTCACAATGCAAATGCCCTCACAAGCATAAGGTCGGTCAGCATTAAGGTATAGGATGTTGAAAATCCCCTTGAACGATGACTTTAATTCCTGATAAGTTGCATATCTCTCAAATGCCTACCTTTAATTGACTTTTTATGTCGGTGCTAGCATGACCGCAATCGGGTTTAATCGATTTTTCCACAAAACTGCTGCATTGGACTCCACGCCCTCCCAAGCGCTGACTCCTGTGAAAGAAGCTGCGATCGTCGCAACCCACATCAACATGCTTTACCGCAATGGGTCAGAAGAGTTCAAAGCATTGCAGGACGTGAACTTAAGGGTCAAAGCCGGAGAAGTGCATCTCCTCATGGGACCCTCCGGCTCTGGCAAAACCACCCTCCTCTCCATCCTGGCGGGACTCTTAACCCCCACAGCAGGCCAAGTCTGTCTCTTAGGTGAAGAAATTACCAAATTCTCTCGATCGCGCCTTGCCGCCTTTCGACTGCAATCCCTTGGTTTTATCTTTCAAGGCTTTAATCTCTTCCCCGCCTTAACCGCCTGCGAAAATGTAGAAGTGGCCTTCCATCTCAAGGGCATTCAAGGCCCGCAAGCCCGCCATCAATCCATTGAACTCCTGACCCAGGTGGGGTTAGCCGATCGCGCCCACCATCGCCCCCAAGACCTCTCCGGCGGCCAAAAGCAGCGAGTTGCCATCGCTCGTGCCCTAGCCGGGGATCCACAAATCATCATGGCCGATGAACCCACCGCCGCCCTAGACTCCCACAATGGCTATGCCGTCATCGAACTCCTGCGAGAATTAGCCAAAACCGGGGGGCGGACGGTATTAATTGTGACCCATGATCCACGTATCCTCGATATTGCCGATCGCGTCACAGACCTAGAAGATGGCAAAATTGTCCCCCATTGAAAGAAGTAGGCTGTTATTCTGAGGAAACTTTTTGTAATCCGTATCCGGGTTCCGGGAAGCCTAAGACTAGAGAACCTCAGATTTCAGGTGATAAACCGAAAAATATGAGAGGAAAGTCGCTGAGAACGCTGCTTGTAGCGAGGTTGTAGATGCTAGAAAGCCCAATACTGACCCCCAAGGTTGTTTCCATCCCGGGCTATCAAATCATTGACTGCATTGAGGAGAATGGCAACTATGCCCTCTACCGAGCGATTCGCTTGGAAGATCGGTTGATCGTGGTCATTAAGATCCTCATGGGTTCCCCCCTTCAGACCCCTCAGCATCTTCGTTATGAAGCGGAAATGAGTCAACAGCTTCGAATTTCAGGCATCCCACTGGTCTTGAATCTAGAACGTCAACCGCTCGGCGATCGGCTAGAGTCTGACAGCACCACGTCCATCATGGTGATGGAAAACCTCGTCGGAAAAAGTTTGGGGCAGATTTTTCAAGCTCGGGGCGATCGGTTCTCCATCGAGACCCTGCTGCACTTCATGATCACGTCCGTTGAGATTTTGGGACGACTCCATGAGCATGGCATTATTCACCGGAATCTCAGCCCAAAACATATCTTTTGGGATCCCTCAACCCATCAAGTTCATCTGATCAACGTGGGCATGATGCCCCGACTCGAATTTTCAGTCCCCTCCGCGTTGCGGGACAGCCTCCCCTACCTCTCCCCAGAACAAACCGAACGCCTTAAAAAGGCCGTGGACTATCGCAGTGATTTTTATTCATTGGGCATCATCTTCTATGAATTACTGACTGGGAACTGTCCCTTTGTCAGCCAAGACCCGATGGAAATGATTCATCACCATTTGGCAAGGCAGCCCATGCCTCCCCATGAGATGAATGCTCAAGTGCCGATCGGTCTCAGTGCGATCGTCCTACGGCTCTTGGCTAAGACTCCCGAAGAACGCTATCAGAGTGCCTATGGACTGCGCTACGACCTCAAGCATTGTCTGAAAGATTGGCAAGAAAATGGATCGATTTCAATGTTTGCGCTGGGGCGGGTCGATCGGGCCAGTCAACTGAATTTAACTCGGCAAATGTATGGTCGTGAGGGATCCCTACAACTGCTGCTGCATCAGCTAGAACGATCGCAAAATGCCCTCCAAATGACCTTTATCTGCGGCGAGACCGGAGTTGGGAAGTCCTTTTTGGTCCAGGAACTACAGCGTCAGGTGGCCGTCTCTTCAGGCTATTTTATCGTCGGAAAATGTGATGATCTGCATCCTGAACTCCCTGAAAAGCCCTTAATCCAGGCCCTGCGACAGCTCGTACAGCAGGTCTTAACAGAAAGCGACGATCGCATTGTGCAATGGCGCGATCGGTTGAAAGCAACGGTCGGATACCTCGGATCAGTCCTGGTAGAGGTGATTCCAGAACTGGCCTTGATTATGGGTCCCTCATCTCCAGTCCCCAAACTCGATCCAGTCGAATCTCAAAACCGCTTTAATTTTGTTTTGCAGGCATTCCTCAGGGTCTTTGCCCAGCCCAACGCGCCCTTGGTCATTGTTCTAGAGGATTTGCAGTGGTCTGATGGAGCATTGTTGAAATTGCTATCGAGCCTGTTCAGAGATCTCAAAGGCAGTGGCATCTACCTCGTTGGCACCTATCGCACCAAGCCAGGATTGCCATTAGAGACGATCGCCACAGACCTCCAACTCCAGTTTAGGGACTTCTCACCCCAAGTTTTTGGATTAGAAACCTTGACGTTGATGGAGACGACCCAGCTCATCGCAGATGTCTTAGGAGAAGCCTTAACCCGAGTCACCAGTTTGGCTGAAGTCGTGTTTCAGCGATCGCAAGGAAACCCGTTTTTTATCCATCAACTCTTAACGTT
>JAAFJU010000324.1 GCA_013298165.1 Synechococcales cyanobacterium bin31.maxbin.ball.101
CTGCCTGTAGCACCTGCGTCCCCAGATTGACGCTGAGATTGACGCCGCGCAAATCGCCTGATGTGAAGCCTGACATAAAACCCGACATGAAAATTGGCAAAACGCCGAGTCCTAGGACTGTTAAAGCGCTGACCTGGGGCATGAGGGCCGATCGGATGGCATCCCGTCTGTAGGGGGCGATCGCTTGTTCAGCAGTGGCTCCGAGGCTGAGGTGGGTTTCGATTTCGAGTCGGCGGGTGTTGAGGGTTTTGATGAGCTGGGTGATGGCGATGCTGCTGGCGCTCATGCTGCTCAGTAGGATTCCTAAAAAGGGCAGGACGGCTTGTGGTTGGAGGAGTCCTCGGGTTGGGGTAACGAAGAGTTGAGTGTATCCCAAGGTTATCATGCTACTAAGTAATAAACTTCCCGATAACATGGGCCACAAAAACGGCACCCGTTCGTTGATTTGCTGAGATAGGAGGAGGCTGGTGACTAAGATCAGGCCGATCGCCGCGATCGCCGTTACGATTGGAGTCTGCGCCACATAGACCATGGCCAGTAGGTAGCAAAATACGATCATTTGCAGGATCGATCGGCCTGTGGCGACGACGATCGGCAGGGCCAGGTCGAGTCGTTGCCAGAGGGAGAGTCCGATCGCCCCTGCGATCAGCCCAAAGCTGCATAAAATCTGTTCAGTGGTCTCCATTTTGGGTCTCTTTAGAAATAGGGCGATCGTTAAACATGGTAATCATGCATAATTTTGATGTCTTCTTCCGTTAATCCTCAGATTTAACAGCAGTCTGAACTGATTAGAATGGTCTAAGCAATTGTTCTCATCCCTCGGCTATTTTAGGAGTTTGTTTCCATGGACACCGTTCCCCATCTGCCGCCCCAAGCGTTTTCTTTAGATGCGGTGGAGCAGCTTCCAGGATTTTATTACATCGAAGCGGATGTCGATCGTCCAGCTTTCATTCGGGACTGTAAAGAGTGGGGTCTGGATGTGATGGAACTTAATGGCCGTAAAATTCATGGGCAGACGGGCTACTTCAAGGAACTGGCGAATACCTTTGATTTTGCAGATTCCTTTGATGGGAGTTGGGAGGAGGCGTCGGAGGGGTTGCGATCGTTGACCTGGGAGGAGGGCGACTGCATTTTGATTTTGCACAGCGCCGCCGATCGGTTTGCCCTGGCGGAACGGCTTCAGTGGAAGACGATGATGGAAGTTTGGCAAGATGTGATCGAGTATTGGAGTGACTTTGGGGTTTCGGTCTATCTAGTGTTTCAGGATTAGGAATGGGGCGATCAGATCGCCTACGCAGACCAGTCTTCCATCTTTAAACCTTGAATCTGTCCAAAGTCTGACTTGTTGCGGGTTAAAAGAATTGCATCGTGAATCAAGGCGATCGATGCAATTTTTAAATCCATCTTGCCTAAACGCGGATACATAGAGCGTAGTCGTTGGTTTTCCAATGCATCAGTACGGGTGAAGGGCAAGATCAGGATCGATTGATAATCCACTGCGAGCTGATGTAGCGCTTCATAGGCATAAATCTTCTGCTCTAATGTTTTTGCCTTTGCTAGCACCAAGAGGCGACCTTTCACCTGTTCTTCGTAGGTAATTACGGTGGTTGCAACTTCAATGTCCTTAATCGAAAGAAGCTGTCCTAGGATCCGCTTTCCTTCCGCTCCATTGCGCTGAATTAAGCTGAGATGATCGGTATCAAAAATGTACATATTGATTGTTTTCTAACCTAATCAGCCGTTCGACGCCATTCTTGACCCAGACGAACGGCTTCATCAAAGGTTGGATCATTCTCAAAACTACCTGCTACTTTGAGCCACCAGGGTTCTTTTTTTTGAAGGGTGTGAGCGATCGTCTGTCGCATTTGAGCGAGTTCTGTTTCTAAGGTTTCAACTCTTGCTTCAAGCTGTTGAGACCGTTCCTCAAGTTGCTGGGATGTCATAAAAATGCTGGCTAATCGATAAATTGGATAGTTGCATTATAGGTGTGATAGAAACCTTTCGCCTCAGCAGAGAACCAAGATTGAACATATAAAAACCCGCCTAAGCGGGTTTAAATCTTCTCTTAGTTCGCGACGGTGGACTTTGTCTGTGTAGGCGCGGTTTCAACTGCACAGGCTAATAAACCCTAAAACCCAACGTCATCGAGATCGATCGCCGCCGATCCACCTTGTTCGATCTGTCGCAAAATCGATCCCAACTGCTTCCAGACCAAAAGTCCAATCAGAAATGCCATGGGAATCGAGAACGAATAAGCTACCGTGGGCGGCAACCCAAAAATCTCAACGCCTGATGACAAAAAGAACGAAGACCCGATCGCCATGCCCAAAAACGGCAGAATCAAATTGATATTCTGCAAACTCGTGATACTCCGAGCCTTCGGATTCGCTTTCCAATTGTTCAAATCCTCAATCAGCGCCCCCTGGAACGCCAGCCCGGACAGCACACTAAACACCAACGCCGCGACCAACAGCAAAATGGGGGGTTCCAACGAGACGAAGTATTGAGGAAACTCGTCCATCTGGTCAACGGGCATCGCGTTCATCATTGAATTCATGGCTGAATCAGCGGGCATATTCTCAAGATCCATGGGTTCCGGCTTGTAAAGTTTTATAAATCACAAGCCTTACCTTACCGCTCTTAGCGTCCTCCCGTCAAAGCCGATA
>JAAFJU010000061.1 GCA_013298165.1 Synechococcales cyanobacterium bin31.maxbin.ball.101
TCTAGAGTGCTTTCATCCGTTAAAGCAGGCTTAGGCGATAATGAAATGGGGTAGGTAATCATGGCTGTTTTCGATATGCTTAGCCTGAACCTAACCCTTTCCTATAGAATTTGCGATCTACTGAGTCTTGCAACAGATGCTTAATGATCGATCGGTAGTTCTCTAATCTATCCATTGCACAATCACCTCATTTTGAACTACATCACGGGCAGGCATGGGCTTGAATAACCAAAGTTCTGCCCAAAGCTATCACAACTAGGGGGAATGGACGATCGATCGCAATGTAATTTTTGATGCTTCGATGGGGTTTGAGCTTACAAATTATGACGGGCGAGACGGGCGATCGATCGGGTCACAAAGACGGTGTATCGCAGTGTGAAGCATCAAATGCATAAGCCTTTGTGGTTCCGGGAGATATGGCTATCGATCGGGTCGTCATCCTAAAACGAATCCTGATCCAATCCCTCACCCACTCAACCCCATGCCTAGAAACAGACCGCCAAACCGCCCACCCCGATCACCCCGATCGTCGCGGTGGCAGTACTGGCTATTGATTCCACTCTGCTCGTTTGGATATACAATCTTCTGCTTTGCCTTTGTCATGGCGGCTTGGGGCTTTCGCGGTGCCCCGAAGCCCTGGTGGTATGAAGTGTCCGCCGTACTCACAGCACCGGGAGTTTGGTCATCCTCTTCCCTACCCATCATCGGGTCCGCCTATTACCTCGGTCCACCCTTGTGGGGTGGCATCATCGGGTTCGGATTGTTCCTACTGATCCGATGTATCCGGAGCCTCCGTCATCATTGTCATAATCGCTGAATGAACCGCTCAAACCCGATCGTCACAGCCCGATCGTCACAGATCAACGCGGAAGAGCGCTTCTTGGGAATTATCAAACGTCGCAACAAACACAGCAGAGTTATCTGAAATAGCCCGACCATTATTACTCAGGCTTAATGAAGTAATCGATCGCCCCTCTAGCTGATCACCAGTACTAATGACTGGAATAGAAGGTCCACCATTATTACTGGTATAGATGGTTTGCTTCATCACCCCGCCAATCTGTTCATTAGCCAAAAATAGAACCTTTTTCTGACTGATCGATGGAGTCGCGATCGACTGAGTGGCCGCTTCATTGGCTAAAGGCACCTTAATAAACCGACCTGTCGCCCCAAAGCGTGCAGACAGCGTAGGTTTACCATTATCATTAGAACACTTCTAGTTCGGCGCGGACTAAGATTGCGACGATCGAACTTTGAATTTAGAACTGCTGATTGACAGATGTGGCAATGACATTCTGACGATCGTTTTGCCATAATGAAGAGGTTATTGAAATTAGGATTTGCAATGGGTAACGATCGAGTTACAAAACTGAGTAAATATTTAAGTTATCACTTGCGTCACGCACCACAGGAAATTGGACTAACGCTAGAACCCGTTGGCTGGGTAGAGATCGAGGATTTGTTGAAGGCGAAGAAATCGTTGACTCAATCAAACGCCCCCAACTCAAGCACAAAACTATGATTAAAGCCCTCATTTTCGATTTCGATGGTTTGATTTTGGATACCGAGGTCCCGGACTACCAATCTTGGGTAGAGGTCTATCAGGCGCATGGCTGCAAGCTTCCACTGGAACAATGGGTGGCCTGCATTGGGACGATCGATGCCTTTAATCCCTATGACGATTTGGAGCAAGCCTTAGGGCAGCCGATCGATCGAGCCGCCGTCCGTCTCCAGCGCCGCGCCCGCTTCGCCGAGTTAATGGCGGACCAAAGCATTTTGCCGGGGGTACAAGACTACATCAACAAGGCAAAACAACTCGGTCTAAAATTGTCCGTCGCCTCCAGTTCACCCAGGGAATGGGTGACGGGATATCTCTCCCAATTCGGACTGATAACGCACTTTGATGTCATTTGCTGTGGCGATGAGGTGCCTGCAACCAAGCCTGATCCGGCACTGTATTTGAAGGCGTTACAAGCTCTGAACATTCAAGCGCATGAAGCGATCGCGCTAGAAGATTCCCCCAACGGAATTCTCGCAGCAAAACGGGCAGGTCTTTTTTGCGTAGCCATTCCCAATGCCTTAACTCGCCAATTATCATTAAGCCTTGCAGATTATCAAATGAATTCCTTAATCGATTTACCCTTAGAAAAGCTTCTTCAATTGGCTCAATTCTAATACCAAATTAAATTAGTCATTGCTAGACATCAGGCCCCCTAACCCCCAATTCTGGGGGGACCAGAAACTGAACCTTAACTCTAGCTCCCCCAGAATTGGGGGCTGGGGGGCGGTTCGCCAGAACGTATTGTATCCACCATCAGATTTGGTATGAATTCTAAGCCCTAAAGTCCGATCGTTCTCCCAATAAAACATCCACAAACTGCCGAGCCGTCCGGCCCGATCGGCCATTGTTTCGCGTCGCCCATTGCAATGCTTTAAACTCCAAATCCTCTGGAGTGATGACAATCTCAGCCCGCTTGACCAAATGACGAACAATCTCTAAATAGGTGTCCTGATCCGCAGGTTCAAAGGTCAATGTCATACCAAATCGATCGCTAAACGAAAGCTTCTCCTGCACCGTATCCCAATTGTGAATCTCGTCCGCATCCTTAGGCCGGGGCCGATCGCCGTAAAATTCCCGCACCAAATGACGACGGTTGGATGTGGCATAGACCACCACATTCATGGCCCGCGCCGTCACGGTTCCCTCTAAAACAACCTTGAGAGATTTATAACTTTCATCATCCTCTTCAAAGGACAAATCATCCACAAACACCACAAACTTATTGGGCAACGATCGCAGCCGCTCAACCAAACTCGGCAACCCCGACAGTTCCGACTTCATCACCTCAATCAATCGCAACCCCCGATCGCCCCAGCGAGACAGCAAGGCTTTGACCAATGATGATTTTCCCGAACCGCGACTGCCGTAGAGCAGCACATGCAATGCAGGCAATCCCGCCATCAATGCCGCTGTATTCTGGACCAAGGCATCCTTCTGCCAGCCGTAGCCGACCAAATCCTCCAATGCGATCGGGTCCGGTGTATTTAACCCAATGAGGCGATCGTCCGCATATCGAAAGGCATGGAATTTAACAAACTCGCCAATCCCCGATCGCGCATATTGCCCCGACAATTGCACCACATAATCCCCCCAATCATTCACCTCAAACCATTTCAAAAAAGGATCCGGCATCTCAGCTTGCACATCGTCATACCACACCGGAATCTCCCCCAACTCCGGCAACGCCTCCCGCATCCAATCCACAATATCCTCACAAACGACCCCATACACCTTCTGCAACACCCGCAAATCCCACCGCACAACATCCAACAGCGCAGGCGGCAACAACTCCAAATCCCCCTGAGCCGCCTGCCGCGAAAACTGATTGTCCGCACATAAAATCCGATCGCGCAAATGCTCCTGCCAGCCCATCCCCCGCGCTGCCAACGCCCCCATCCAATCGCCATAGGCCCACAGCAACGTCTCCAAATTCGCAGGACCCATCAATCGCGTAATCAAGTTTGAGAACGATCGGCCCACGGCATCATCCAGCACATCCCGAAACACCACCAAGGACAGCATCCCCTGCCGAATCTCCCCCATTTCCTGCAAACTCGTCATGCCTCAAATCCCCCAAAATTCCCAGTTCAAAATTCTCAATTCTCAATTCTCAATTCAATCCCAGCGCCCCTAACAGCACCTTAGGAGCCGGAACAATAATGATCAACAACACCCCCAGCATCACCAGCCCCAGCGCATCCCGCCCGTTATCCAGCGGCGTGACATCATTCAACGCAGGCTCGTCCATGGTCGGTAAAAAGAACAACAGGACCGCCAACAGAAGCAAATGCGGTTGCACTAACGACAACGACAACAGCGCCAACCTCGCCACCTGACCGATCGCCGCCCCCTGCCGCTGCCCAAAGATTGCATGAACCATCCGGCCCCCATCCAACTGCCCCACAGGCATCAAGTTAAACGCCGTAAACAGCATCCCCAACCAACCCGCCACGGCGATCGGATGCAGCGCAATCACGGATTTACTCACCAAAGCAGAACCCAACGCCGCCTTCGCCATCAACAGCAGCGCGATCGAATACTGCGGCAACATCCCCTCAAACTTAAATACACTCGGACGGAACACCGGAGGCTGAGGAATCACCTGGGACATGGACAGTCCCACGGCCAACAGCGCCACCGCAATCACCAGCCCCATCACGGAACCCACTACGCCGACATCAAAAAGGGCCTTGCGGTTGGGGATGGGCGCTCGGATTTGGATGAAGGCTCCTAGGGTGCCGATCGGCAACTGGGGTAGGGGGACGATCGGAATAAAGTAGGGCAAGGTCGCCAAAATTTTGTAGCGCACCGTCGTCCAATAATGCCCGCCCTCCCGCACTAAGAAAAAGCCCATCAAGGCCAACGCATAGGGCACCCCATCCCAAAACGCCGGACTGGAATTGATCCCGACCTGGGCCAGCAACAACTGCCCAGACCAAATCGAACTCACGGAGGTCGTCAGTAAAAGCAAAAGGGCCTGACCGGGACGACGCATCATTTCCGGTGTAATTCGCAGAGCCGTCTGGGGGTTGGGGACCAGCGCAAAAAAGGGCTTTTCGTGGAGACCCTCTTGAAAGACTAGGAAAAATCGATCGTCAAACGCTTCGTGGATTTTAGTTTGAACCGTTTTGTAGGCGGCTTCGGAGGACTGCGATCGGAGATTGCCGCGACAGATCACAGCTTGGGGACGATATTCAATCTGACTCAGGTAGTAGGACTCCCAAGGAAAACAATTCCGTAGCTTCTCCTCATCTTCCGTGGAGAGCGATCGGACCACCACGGGTTCCACGGGACGGATGACGGTGGGTTCGATCGGACTGCTCTCTTCTCCGGGGGGTGGCTCTATCCGTCCCCGCTGAATCAGATAGAGGTACAGGACAAAAAAGCCAATAAACATCCCAAAGCCCAACGCAGGCGGCATCGGCACTCGAATCCCAAAGACCAGCGCCCAAGCCGTTAAGCAAAAGGCAGGCATCATCACCACCACCCACAGCAGCAGCGGCGAAGTCCTAGTCACGACTCGCACCCGCTCTACGATGAAGAAATAGCAAAAGAACCCGAGTAACGCAACAAGAAGAAATAACCAAAGCATGGGGATTGAAGAACGAGTGCAACCGCACAGCCGCATCAGCGCCGAGTCGGTCCTAATTCTCCCATCTTTCGCGCGGACTCGCACCCACTCCCCCCAAATCCCCTGCAAATCTCCTGTAAATCCCCTCCAAACCCCCTCCATCCAAGCTAAAATCCCCCTTACCATTTGCCACCCCATCCCCCATCATGTCCCAAAAGCCCCCCCGCCCTCTCCAGCCCCCGGCCCCCTTCTTCGCCTTCCCCCCAAACCGCGAAACCCTCGGTGGCACCGCCTACTTCCTCCAAACCCCCACGGGCAATCTCCTGATCGACAGCCCGCCCTGGACCGAAGAGACCCGACTCTGGCTGGAAGAAAAAGGCGGTGTTCGGTGGTTGGCCCTGACCCATCGCGGCGGCATCGCCAACGTCCGCGCCATCCAAAGCAGCTTCCAGTGCGAAGTCCTAATCCAAGAGCAGGAAGCCTACCTCCTACCCAACCTAACGGTGACAAGCTTTCACCACCACCACCCAATCGCCCCCGGCATCGAACTCCTCTGGACCAGCGGCCATTCCCCCGGCTCCGCTTGCGTTTACACCTCAGAGCTAGGCGGCATTCTGTTCACAGGACGGCATCTGTTGCCCGATCGCAGCGGCAACCCCGCCCCGTTACGCATTGCAAAAACCTTTCATTGGCCCCGGCAGTTAAAAAATATTCAAACCCTGCGCGATCGGTTCAGTGCTGAGAGTTTGGCCCTGATCTGTCCGGGGGCGAGTACGGGATACTTGAGAGGGGCGACGGCGATCGGGGATGCCTATAAAAAGTTAGAGGCGATCGATTTGGATCAGCTTCAGACCGCAGAACCGGGTTTGTAGAGGAGGATGGGGCGGTAAGGGTTCGGGCTGATTGGCCGATCGGTCCTTGATTAAACTAAAATTCGTTAAAACTCATTAGAGCAAGTTTTCACTAGCATTTGGAGGATTGGGCGTATGTGTGGAATTGTGGGTTACATCGGGACCAAGGCGGCCAGCGGAATTTTGCTAGAAGGCTTGCGGAAACTGGAATATCGCGGTTACGACTCCGCCGGGATCGCTACTATTCTCGAAGGCGACGTTCACTGCGTCCGAGCCAAAGGCAAGCTGAATAATCTCCAAGAAAAACTCGACGGCGAAGACAATCCCGCCCCCCTCGGCATCGGCCACACCCGCTGGGCCACCCACGGAAAACCTGAAGAATACAATGCCCATCCCCACCGTGACACCGAGGGCCGCATTGCCGTGGTCCAAAACGGCATCATTGAAAACTATCGGGAACTTCGCGAAGACCTCAAAGCCCAAGGCTGCGAATTCCGATCGCAAACCGACACCGAAACCATTCCCCATCTAATTTCCCAAAAACTAATCGCCCTCAAAGCCAATCCCACGACCACCAAAACCGCTGAAGTCTCGCTGCTCCTCGAAGCCGTGCGTCAAGCCGTGAACGAATTACAGGGAGCCTTTGCGATCGCCGTCATTTCCGCCGACTTCCCCGACGAATTCATCGTCGCCCGTCAGCAGGCCCCACTGGTGATCGGCTTTGGACAAGGCGAATACTACTGCGCTTCGGATACGCCTGCGATCGTCCCCTACACCACCGCCGTCCTCCCCCTAGAAAACGGCGAAATCGCCCGCCTCACCCGCATGGGCGTCGAAGTCTACACCTTCGAAGGCAGCCGCCTACGCAAAACGCCGCGCACCCTAAACTGGAACCCCGTCATGGTGGAAAAACAGGGGTTTCGCCACTACATGCTCAAGGAAATCTACGAACAACCCGGCGTCGTCCGCACCTGTCTCGAAGCCTACCTCGTCCCCGACTGGACCCCGGACTCCGGCGTTTCTCCGATTCGTCTCGGCATTCCCGACGAGTTTTACGCCGATATCAACCAAATCCAAATCGTCTCCTGCGGCACCAGTTGGCACGCGAGTCTGGTCGGCAAATACCTGCTGGAACAGCTTGCAGGCATTCCCACCGCCGTCCAATACGCCTCAGAATTCCGCTATTCCCCACCACCCATCATCCCCAACACCCTCCTGATCGGCGTCACCCAGTCCGGGGAAACCGCTGACACTCTGGCCGCGCTAGAAATGGATCAAAAGCGTCGCAGTGGTGAAACAGGCGCACTCCGATCGCGCCTCCTCGGCATCACGAACCGCCCCGAAAGCACCTTAGGCGAACTGGTCGATCGGGTCATCGACACCCAAGCCGGAATCGAAATCGGCGTCGCCGCGACCAAGACGTTCATCGCGCAGCTCATGGCCTTCTACTTCCTCTCCCTGGACCTCGCCTACCGCCGCAAGACCTTGAGCGTCGATCGCATTGAAGAAATCCTCGAAGGACTCCGCCAACTGCCCGCCCAAGTGGAAAGCGTTCTCGAAAGCCAAGAGCGCTACATCGAAGAACTGGCCCACGAATTTGTCGATACCCAGGACTTCATCTTCCTCGGACGCGGCATCAACTTCCCGATCGCCCTCGAAGGTGCCTTAAAACTCAAAGAGATCAGCTACATTCACGCCGAAGGCTATCCCGCAGGCGAAATGAAACATGGCCCGATCGCCCTACTGGATTCCAAAGTCCCCGTCGTGACGATCGCCATGCCGGGAACGGTGTTTGAAAAGGTATTGTCCAATGCCCAAGAAGCCCGTGCCCGCGATGCGCGATTGATTGGGGTGACGCCGATGGATGAAATTGAAGCGGCGGAGACCTTTGACACGGTGATTCCGGTTCCTCATGTGGAGGAGATTTTGTCACCGATCGTCACCGTGATCCCGATGCAATTGCTCTCCTACCACATCGCCGCCCGCCGAGGACTCGACGTAGACCAACCCCGCAACCTCGCCAAATCCGTCACCGTGGAATAGAGATCGCCTGCTCTAGAAAAGAGGCAATCCCAGAAGTAAAATGGGATTGTCTTTCTTCTGTTTCAACTGTCTAAGTGAATCCCATGCCTGAGAAAACTGCGACTCGTAAAAGAATCAAGAAACGGAATTTTTCTAGCTTTACTTATGCAGAAGCCTTCCAACAACTCAATATCAAAAACATTCGACTCTGGACGATCGACGCACCACCCAAGCCTCCCAGCGAATTTCTAAATCAACGGTTAGAAAAACTCTCCCGACTGTTTGATTTATCGAACTATGAGGAGTCTAAGAAATTATTAATCGATGCGATCTGTGAAGAGTCGATCGATGATTTAGCTTACCTAAAGATTTGGAAGGGTGCAAAGATTGAAAGCGATTGCCTGACGGGTCATGCCGATTATGTCGTCGCTGAACGCAAAGGCTATTTCGATCGGCCTCTACTCTGTGTGATTGAAGCCAAAAAAGATGACTTTGAACAAGGATTGGCACAATGCTTAGTCGAGATGCAGGCTTGTCAATGGCAAAACCGCCAGCCCGATGGCTATACTCAACCGATCGCTCCAGACGCCGACACCTTTGGCATCATTAGTAATGGGACGAATTGGCGGTTTTGCAAGCTCGTGGCGAGTGGCGAAGTGTATCAAACTGTGGACTACTCAACCACGATGATGGATGTGCTGTTAGGGCAATTACGCTACGTCTTCACGCAATGCAATCAAATTATGATCGATCGGGAAAACCAAACGATCGACCCTTCATGTTCCCCCAGAATTGGGGGCTAGGGGGCGGTTCGTCAGGGACCTTAAGTTCCTCCTCCAACATGAGGAAACAAATGGCGCAAGATTAGTGAACAAATAACAGGAGCTTCGATCGGCTGACCTGACAAATGATCTGGCAAATGCTCAATCAATTCCGTTTGCTGTGTAATTACCAAAGGCCGATCGTTCGGGGAAGCGGGAGATAATCCATGGGATCCCTTCACCAGCGTCGCATCCAACGGCGTCAAATCCATTAAGGCCCGACCGCCCAGTTTGCGTTTTAAAAGTGTCGCAGCAATTTTCAGTTTGGGAAACTTGATCGCAGGATTGATAAAAAGCTCCACCGGATCGTAGCCTGGTTTTCGGTGAATATCGACGGTGCGGGAAAAGTCCGGGGCTTTCGCATCATCCAGCCAATAGTAATAGGTAAACCACGCCTCAGGCTCCGAAAGCACAATCAAATCGCCCGATCGATCGTGATCCAAATGAAACTCCCGCTGAAGATCTTGCGTCAAAACCTTCGCCACTCCGGGCGTTTGTTCTAATACGGCTTTCACCCGATCGATTAAATCTAAATCCTTAACATACACATGGGCCACCTGATGATCCGCCACCGCAAACACCCGACTCGCCCCCGCATCTAAAAGCTCCAACCCCAACTCCTCCCGAATCTCCAGCCAACCCTCCGATCGAAACACGCGATTCAAATGCACAGGCTGTGACACAGGCGTAATCCCATATTCCGAAAGCACCATCACCTGCACATTCCGCGCTTCAAAGAACAAAATCAAATCATTCACCACCTGATCAATCTCTAGCAATGCCTCGTCGGGGTAATATCCCAATTGCTGCGCACAATAATCCAAATGAGGCAAATATACCAAACTCAGCGTCGGACTGTATTTTGTTTCAGTCCATTTAGCCGAATCAGCAATCCATTGACTCGACTCGATCGTCGTCGCAGGTCCCCAAAATTTAAATAATGGAAACATTCCCAATTCAGATTGCAGAGCCGATCGTAATTCCGCTGGATGGGTATGAATATCCGGCAACTTACGACCATCAGCGGGATACATCGGTCGAGGCGTCACCGCATAATCCACTGATGAATACATATTATACCACCAAAACAAATTCGCACAGGTAAAACTCGGATCAATCCCACGGGCCATCTCCCACACCTTCGGAGCCTGCACCAACGCATTGGACTGACGCCAAAACTTCACCTCCGCATCCTCGCGCACATACCAACCATTCCCCACAATGCCATGGTCACAAGGATACTTCCCCGTCAAATAACTCGACTGCACCGCACAAGTCACCGCCGGAATCCCTGGATCGATCGAGGCCATCCCACCCCGCTCAGCCCAAGCCCTCAACCGAGGCATTCGCCCCAATACCCCCACCGTCAACCCCACCACATTCAAAACCACCGTCCGTTCCATACATCCTCCAAAATCCAAAATCTAAAATCTAAAATCCAAAATCCCCTTCACCCATTCATACTCCCGCTCGATCGAACTGACCAAATCAAACTTCATCTCTGCAGGTAACACGTCCCAGGTATAGGTTTCAATTTCCAAATGTGCGCCCAAACCCTGAGACTGCAAATAGCCGATCGTCTCCACAATATGATCTTGAGTTGAATTGAGTAATGGATAATCTTTCAGAAAGATCGGCACATGAAAATGCGTCCGCCACTCGATCGCTGAAGTCTGATCAAACTTTTTCAATGCCTCACAGAGATCTCGATAGCGATGCAAACTGCCGTCGGGCATCTTGGCAATCACTTGGTGAAGATAGGTGGATTCAGTAAAGGGAAGGAGCCGATCGTACACCTGCTGACGCTGAGGACCGGGGGCAGGTAAGGAGACTTTGATGGCCGAACTGAGTTGAATTTTACTGACCTGAATTCCTAATTCTTGCAATTGCTGCAAGGCAACAGTTGGATGCTCAAATTCGATCGCAAAATGGCAAGTGTCATAGCAAACTCGAAGATGGTTTCGAATCGCATCTTGGGCATTCAAAATTGAAATACCCAGCCGATCGGCAACCAATTGTCCCCCCAAAGACAACAGCCATTGATCAAAGAAATCAATCACTTCAACGGTATTTTCCAAAAGACCATCCGGCTCCGGTTCTAATCCCACATGGATCAATTTCCCAGTGGTTTCATAGACCTGAATCAAATCCGAAACCACGATCGCCAATTGATTGACACTTTTGCCATAAACAGACTGAAGCGCAGCAGGATTACCAAACCAAGGTTTATAGGACAGTGGCAAGGTGGAAATACTGCCTTCCATGCCCTCTGGGAGCAGTTTTGCCAGGATTTGAATCAGGCGTTGGGTGTAGGCGAGACGATCGGGCTGTCGCCAATCAGGGGCATAGACGCGGTCTTTGACCACGGTATGGTGAAAGCTGGAATAGGGAAATCCGTTTAAAGTAAAGACATACAAGTCCTCAGCTTTGAGCCATGTTTGAAACGCAAGTAAATCGTCTGGATTTTCCAAGGTTCGACTCGCGATATCTGAAAGCCGTAACCCAATGCCAAACGAACAATCGGGAGACAGTTTAGATTTGAGTTTTGGGAGGTATTGCTGTAAATTACCAAAGACTTCCGGCCAGGTTTCTCCGGGGTGAATATTGGTACAGTAGGTCAAATGGTGCTTACCAATTTTCATAGACCCTCCAAAGCAGAAATCGCCTTTAAATAGTCGATCGCCCGTTGATAGGTTTGAACCTTGACTTGATGCACTTCAACACCCACACCAATCCCTTCCAAAAGCATGATCGTAAACTCACCGCCCAAATGCTCCCGAAATTCATTGAGTCCCTGAAACACCGATCGTGAATGCTCCGGCTGATGGGCATAGTCACTCAATTCCGGCACCCACAGCGCAAACCCCAACCCTGCTAATACATTCAAAATTCGCACCCAGTCAGCCTGAGGCAGCATTCCACTAAAATAGCCATAGGTACTATCCAAGGCAATCCCGATCGCCACCGCTTCCCCATGCCGCAATCGATAATCCGTCAAATATTCCAAGCGATGAGCCGACCAATGCCCAAAATCCAAGGGCCGAGAGGACCCCATTTCAAAGGGATCACCATAGGTGCCAATATGATTTAAATGGTGACGACAAGACTGTTCAATCACCGATCGCATCACCCCCATATCCCGATCGACCAACGCCTTCACACTGGATTCAATCCATTCAAACAACGTCGCATCTTTGATCAGCGCCACCTTCACCGCCTCCGCCAACCCCGCAATCCAATCCCGATCGCCCAAGGCCCGCAAAAAATCACTATCATTAATCACCGCATAGGGCGGAGTAAAGGTGCCTAAAAAGTTCTTTTTCCCAAAAGCATTGACGCTATTTTTCACCCCCACCCCCGAATCATCCTGCGCCAAAACCGTCGTCGGTACCCGCACCAGCCGCACCCCACGATGGGCCGTCGCCGCCGCATAGCCTACTAAATCCAACAAAGCGCCGCCGCCGATCGCAACGACATAGGAATGCCGACACAATCCCCGATCGCTAATCAATTGCTGAATCTCTGTCACTAGCGTTGCATCATTCTTCATCGCTTCACCACCGGAAAGAATCAACGGCTCTGACTTGAGACAGAGCTGATACCGATCGCAGTAAGCAACGATTTGATTCACGAGTTGCGGCTGATGCTGATTAAGTCCACCATCGATAACCACAATGAGATCGCTGGGTTTAGCGGGCTGGTGACTGGGACGATCGGGCGTTAACACCTCAGCAAAAAGGGGATTGCTTAAATCAAAAAGTCCCTCAGTAAAATGCACGGCATAGTCAAACTGAACCCTCACAGATTGACGAATCACAGTGGATCTAGATGGAATGACGATCGGCATGTTCATAAATCAAAACCAGGATTAAGGCTAGGTAACTAAACTAAGAGACTCGCCGTTTTATAACATCCCAATATCGTGGACTTCGACTTCGCTCAGCCCACTAAGTTCTGAGTTGAGGACTGAGCGGAGTCGAAGTCCGGATGGGATTATATTTATTAGCAAATCCCTAAGTAACTGAAAATTGCTTGGCTAATAGTTGAGAGAAAGGCATCAAGGCTAGGACAAGTAATCCATAAATCCAATGACTAAACCCTGCAACGATCGCACTATCCAACGCGATCAAAGCAATAATTCCAATCCGAACGGCATTGCGAATCAAAAGCGCCTCGGGGTTTCGAGTGGCCTGAATAAACGCGGGAAAGACCCAATAGCCCCATAGCAAGCCAAAGGGCAGCATAAATAAAAGCTGGTAATGGGTTTGATACTCACCCAAACTCACCAATCCCAAACTCACCAAACCCAAAAGCCCGATCGCAATCACCCCAGTTCGCCGATCGCCGCCCTGCACTTCCCCTCGACTAATCGCCGTAATCGCCGCAATATACAAAATTGGAATCAACGCGATCGGCCAATGCGTCAAAACCATCGGTGAAATGATGCTAACCCCCAGCAACCAGTTGCCACCGCGACAGCAACCCATATTCAAGGGTCCAATCAGTGGATGGTGTTTGCCGATCGCATCATAGAACAGCGCTAGCAGGGCGATCGAAAAGGCGATCGTGCCACTCACCCAGGACACCTGCATCGCCGCCACAATTCCCAAAACCAATAAACTACTACCTAAAACAACCCCAAATCGAACACTCGCACGACCACTGGGAATCGGGCGTTCAGGGCGTTCGATCGCGTCCAGTTCCGCATCAAAGACATCATTAAACACAACACCGCCACCATACAGTCCAGTCGTGGCGATCAGCAAATACAGTAAAGACATCCAACTAGTCTGTGGATTATTGAAGACAACACTAGTGGAAATACATCCTGTAACCGAGACCCCAACTAAAATATCCGCCCAAGCCGTCACAATATTCGCAGGACGCATCATCTGTAATGCAGCCGTCCAACGATCGGAACCCATTAATGCATAAGCCATAAATTCAGCCTCTGAATAGATCATCATGTCCCCCCAGAATTGGGGGTTAGGGGGCCTAATGCCATTAAACAATCACGATCGAATCCCGTTCTTCCACCGGAACCACCGGAATCTGTCCTCGCAGGACTGAATTGCCATCAAAGAGTTGCCGCTGATCCACAGGGATAGGTTTTGTCCAGTCTTCCTCTGCCATATCGCCCGTTTGACCATAGGCCGCTAGCGCATTGCCATAGCAAACCGCCTCCACCTGATGAGCGGGGATTCCCCGTTCCAGCATTAGCTGCGCGGTCTTCGGAACCGCCAACGGATCACTAATGCCCCAGTCTGCGGCACTATCCACAATAATTCGTTCAGCCCCATACTGACGGACGATCTCAGTCATGCGCTCATTCCCCATTTTGGTCTGGGGATAAATCGAAAATGCCGCCCAAAAGCCCCGATCGAGAATATCTCTCACCGTTTCTTCATTGGCATGATCGACAATCACCCGTCCCGGTTCAATCCCGTGCTCTAAGCAAACTTCCAGGCTTTGTAAGGTGCCTGCTTTTTTATTGCGATGGGGCGTGTGAATTAACGCAAGTTTATTAAAGGACTTGGCCATTTCTAACTGAATGCGAAAGTAGTGATCCTCCGCCTCTGTCATCGAGTCATAGCCAATCTCCCCGATCGCCACGACCCCTTCTTTACACAGATAAAGCGGAAGCAAATCAATCACTTCTTCCGCGATCGCCGGATTATTGGCTTCCTTGGGATTCAGAGCAATGGTGCAGTAATGACGAATCCCAAATTGCGCCGCCCGAAAGCGTTCCCAGCCCACCAAGCTACTAAAATAATCCTTAAAACTCCCCGCACTCGTCCGAGGTTGTCCCATCCAAAATGAAGGCTCAATCACCGCCACCACGCCGTACTGCTGCATCACCAGGTAATCATAGGTCGTGCGAGCCGTCATGTGAATGTGGGGGTCAATCCACATCAAAGACCGATCGAGATTGGATTCTAAAATGGATTCTGGCATAGGATGACCGGGGGATATTGAAATGGGCTTAGACCTCAATACTCGCGAATTCCCACTGCAATACCATCTGCTAAAGGGTCTATTAAAGATTTAAATTGCTGTTGGTAGATGTATTCCCAAGTGATTAATCCTGAGTCAATCTGCTGTTTTAAATCAGGATAATCCATCATGAGGTCTGCAATTTCAGGAAGGCCCGATCGGCTGCAAATCAAGGCCACTGCTAACTGCTGAAGCGGGTTAGGCATCTGTAACGCTCGTGCCAAATCCGATCGATCGTCCATAGACACAAACGGAGCAATCAGTCTCCAGATTTCCGGTGTCACATCCCGGCCTGCGGCCCAGCGCTCATGCACATAATCGATCGCCATCCGCGCTAAATTAAGATTGGCCCGATCGTCGATGCCCTGCACTAATTGCAACGGACTCCCAATAAAAATGGCTTTTAAAATCAGTTGATTCCACAGGGTACTATCAAAATACCTCGTAGGGTAGGGATTATTGAGGGCGATCGCATTGAATACCGCCGTAATATGACTACGAAATCCTTCCTGCGCCCAATACAAATAGCGCTCACTCTCCGCCAGAAATGGCAAAGCTTGCAATAGTGCCACCTGTTCATTCACCGATCCAGTGCTATAAAGCGCAGAGAAAAGAGATTCTAATCGATCGGGCGTCTGATTAAGGAGAAGCAGTAGTCGCCCCAAGGTCTCTAAGCTCCAATGCTGTGGCAGCCAATCAGGCGCGTGATGGATAAGTTCTTCAGAGCACGGATTTATAGGAATGAGTTGCCGAGGTAATAGACTGAAGGCCGTGAAGAAAAATCGATCGGAATAAGCTTCTTGACTTTGTTGAATGACGTGATTCAACCATTGCAATGATTCGGGCGTGAGTCTAGCGGCCAATAGGGTGTAAATCTGTTGAGAATTAAAGCCCTGTGGATGCTGTTCAACAATTGTATGAGACATAGAAGTAACCCAGAGATAAATCAGTCAAACTGATCAGGATCTCCATTATTAAAACGAGTCTTCAAATTGCACCATGACCTAAAGGTGAATTGCTGAGATTTCAACGCCCTGTCCAAATATGGATTCTAAATGCTGATTTATCGCAAAACATTAATTCTAATTACATTCTAATCGCAAGGTAATAGGTCGATCGATTTTACGTTTAAACTAAGAGATCGTTTAGAAAAATCCAGATGGCTATGAAGATTGGTGAGTGGGTTGGGCTGGTGGCGCTGGGGGTCTCTCTGGTTATTTTGTGGCAGATTCGAAGCGCTCTGATGCTCATTTTTGCGGCGATCGTCCTAGCCTCTGCATTTAATACCATTGCAAACTTGCTTCAGCGCTTGGGATTAAAGCGAGGTGGCTCAATTTTAGCGGCGATCGGGCTGGTCATTGGTCTACTCCTGCTCTCAGTCTGGTTGATTGTGCCGCCGTTTATGGATCAATTCCAGCAAATGATGACGCTGTTTCCGAAGGGCGTCGATCGTTTTAACGCAAACTTTGATGTCTTTAAAGCCTCGCTTCCTCCCTTCATTTCCTCCAGCATTCCTGAGCCGGACGCCATCATTAAACAGCTCCAGCCTTTACTCAATCAACTCCTCTCCGGATCGGTTGCTTTAGCTTCAGGGACGTTGGGAGGAGTACTGAATGTCTTGCTGGTCGTGATTTTATCGATCATGTTTTTAGTAGAGCCAGACCAATATCGACGGGCCTTTGTTCGATTTTTTCCGTCGTTCTATCGCCATCGGGTTGAACTCATTCTCGATCGATGTGGGGATTCGTTGCGGGGTTGGTTGGTTGGAATTTTATTTAATATGTTGGTGATTGGGGGATTTAGTGGCATTGGACTCTGGATTTTGGGCGTGAAATTGCCCTTAGCCAATGGCATTTTTGCCGGATTGCTTACCTTCATCCCTAACATTGGTCCCGCCCTCAGCGTCATTCCACCCATGATGATCGCGCTACTGGATGCGCCATGGAAATCCGGGGCCGTGTTTGTGCTGTATTTCTTGGTGCAACAATTAGAGACCAATTTACTGACGCCCTACGTCATGGCTCAGCAGGTTTCGCTCATGCCCGCCGTAACCTTAATGTCTCAGGTGTTTTTTGCAACATTCTTTGGATTTGTGGGATTGCTGCTGGCCTTGCCGCTGACGGTGGTGGGACAGGTTTGGCTCCACGAGATTTTGATCAAAGATATCTTGGATCAATGGAAACTCCCTGGAATGAACTTTGAGGCCAATTCAGAAATTTTAAATTTGGAAACCGTGCTAGTTGAAAAACAAATGACATCTCCACCGGAAGAGCTTGAGCAACCTCAAGAGTCAGACTAGCAGTAACCTCTGGCAAACCGCCCCCAACCCCCAATTCTGGGGGCTTCGGAAATTCATGTTCCCCCAGAATTGGGGGCTAGGGGGCGGTTCGTCAAGGACTTTATTTTGACGCAGTTAGGACGCACTGATACCAAAGAGAATTCCTAGCACAAAGTCTAGATCGGATGGCACTGAATAGGTTTGAATATCCTTTGTAACAAGGCGTCGGGTCCGATCGAAAGTCCCAAACTGCCAAGTCTCCCCCGTTGTAACGCCCCCGTAGAAAATCGGCCTTTCAGACTCCACCCATTGATCCAACGCAATCAATTCCACGGCAAGCTGCGTAAACCCACTCGCCAGATCGGCATTCTTGGCCTCAATCACGATGAGATTTTGTGAGAGAGGAAGGAAATAATCGAGGGTCCCGCGCAGCCAAGAATTGACACGGACGGGATATTCGATCTTGAGAGACGACTGTGAGACTTTGCAAATGGTTCTCAGCACCGGAAAAATTAGCGCTTCTCGGCGGGCTATTTCGGACGAAGGATCCACTAGGGTGAGATTTTCTTCAAGTTCTGTCCTGAGAATCGTGGAGTCGATCGGCAACACCTGCCGCAACCCCAACGCCTTCCGCTCAAACCCCACCCCAAACTCCGCCAAAATATCTCCCGTCCCAAAGGGCATCTCTGCATAGCGGCTGAAGGTGTAGCTCTTATTTGGATCGAGAATATTCATCTTTGACATAAATACTGTCTAGCCCCAATGATCTACAGATATCTGTCAGTATGAGAGATCCCACCGCCCACTGGATCTCTAAATTAGGCCAGAGAAATCTCAGCAGGCTGCAGAATGATTCACGACATGATTCACGCCTCTTCGGCAAACCGTCTTATAAGGTTGCTTGCTCTAGGTGCAAAGATTAAGTTAAATTAAGTTAACAAATGTTCTCATCTTTGGGAAACCGTCCTAACTCCTAGGCTGGATCCACCCACTGACGACGAAAATCTTCCCAAGCCATTGGGTTTTAACATCACCGAAACGGCTTGTGGACCTGACTGATGGTCCGTTCCATGACCGTTGCATCCAATTCCTAATGAGGCTAATCGCGCTATGAAACCAACCTGGAGAACCGTGCTCCTGTGGGCACTCCCCACGATCGTTGTCGGATTTTTCATCTGGCAAAGTTCGTTCATGCCTATGACGAGCAGCACTGCTAATAACAACGCCCGCAACACTGCCAGCACTCGCATGACCTACGGGCGGTTCCTGGAATATCTTGATGCCAAGCGGGTCAAGAGCGTGGATCTCTATGATGGCGGTCGGACGGCCATTGTCGAGGCGATCGACCCTGAATTAGACAACCGGATGCAGCGGCTACGGGTGGACTTACCCGGAACCTCGCCAGACTTCATTGCTCGTTTGCGTGACGCCAACATTGAGTTGGATTCTCACCCCATGGGTAATGACGGTGCCGTGTTGAGCATCTTGGGTAACTTGGTGTTCCCCGTCTTACTACTATCTGGTCTTTTCTTCCTCTTCCGCCGATCGAACAACATGCCCGGTGGTCCTGGACAAGCGATGAACTTTGGCAAATCCAAAGCGCGCTTCCAGATGGACGCTAAAACTGGCGTGATGTTCGACGATGTCGCCGGAATCGAAGAAGCCAAGGAAGAGCTTCAAGAAGTCGTCACGTTCTTGAAACTGCCTGAGAAGTTCAGTTCCGTGGGAGCCAAGATTCCTAAGGGCGTCCTCCTCGTCGGTCCTCCAGGAACAGGTAAAACCCTCTTGGCCAAGGCGATCGCGGGTGAAGCAGGCGTACCGTTCTTCAGTATCTCCGGTTCTGAGTTCGTTGAAATGTTCGTCGGCGTCGGTGCATCTCGCGTCCGTGACCTGTTTAAGAAAGCCAAAGAAAACGCACCTTGCATCATCTTCATCGATGAAATTGACGCCGTAGGCCGTCAGCGGGGCGCAGGTATCGGTGGTGGTAACGACGAGCGCGAACAAACCCTCAACCAACTCCTGACGGAAATGGATGGATTTGAAGGTAACTCGGGCATCATCATCGTTGCGGCTACAAACCGGGCTGATGTGTTGGATGCAGCGCTGTTGCGTCCCGGTCGTTTCGATCGTCAGGTCCAAGTGGACGTTCCCGACATCAAGGGCCGCTTGGAAGTCTTGCAAGTTCACGCTCGCAACAAGAAAATTTCTGACGAAGTGTCTCTCGACACGATCGCCCGTCGGACCCCTGGGTTCTCCGGTGCTGACTTGGCTAACCTTCTGAACGAAGCCGCCATTCTCACAGCGCGTCGTCGCAAAGATGCGATCACGATGGATGAAGTGGACTCTGCCGTCGATCGCGTCGTCGCCGGAATGGAAGGCACGCCGTTGACCGACAGCAAGAGCAAGCGCTTGATTGCGTACCATGAAATTGGTCATGCAATCGTCGGAACCTTGGTCAAGGATCACGACCCCGTGCAGAAAGTGACGCTGGTCCCTCGCGGTCAGGCGAAGGGTTTGACTTGGTTTATGCCCAACGAAGACTCTGGTTTGGTCTCGCGATCGCAGTTGATGGCCCGCATTGCAGGTGCATTGGGTGGCCGTGCCGCTGAACAAATCGTGTTTGGGGATGCGGAAGTGACGACGGGTGCAGGCGGAGACTTGCAAATGGTCTCTGGCATTGCCCGCCAAATGGTCGTCAACTACGGCATGTCTGACCTGGGTCAACTGTCCTTAGGTCGTCAGCAAGGCGGGGACGTGTTCTTGGGACGTGACTGGACGACTCGTTCAGAATGTTCTGAAGAAATCCAAGCCCGCATTGATGCGCAAGTGCGATCGATCGCAGAGCATGGCTACGAAGTCGCACTGAAGATTGTTCGTGAAAACCGTGAAGTGATCGATCGGTTGGTTGACCTTCTGGTGGAACGCGAAACGATCGAAGGCGATGAGCTACGTCAAATTGTGGCTGAGTACACCGTGGTTCCTGAGAAAGAACAAGTGACGATGCGCATGTAATCGTCTCATGATTTCAAACTAGTTAGCTAAACAAAGCCCGTCAGTATTTAAATACTGACGGGCTTTGTGCTTAATTCTTCCGTCCGCCACGTCTCCGTTGTAGAAACTCTGGTAAATCACTACGTCTCGGTAACGCTCGGCGTAGACTTTGCATTTGTTCTGATGGAGTGGGTTGAGGCAGTTGGGCGAGGTGAGCGGCGATCGTTTCGGGAATCGGTTCGCTGAGTTGATCGTAGAGTTCTAGAATACTCAGCATTTGATTTTGGAGTTGGTAGAAGCGATCTTTCCAATGTTGGATCGCCGCTTCATATTCACTGGCCTGTTGGGCTTGGCGTAGAATTTGTTCTTGCATTTCAGCAGATTGATTTTCCAGTTCTAGGATACGGCGCTGATCCTGTTCGCGATCCTGTTCCATTTCACTGCAAGCTTGCTGAAGAAAGGCTTGCGTTTGCAAATGTTTGGCTAGTTCTGCTTCTAATGAGGCGAGCTGTTCGCGCCACCAGGCTTCCTCTCGTTCGGCGTCGGTCATTTCCGGGAGGACGGCGGTTTGGATGGATTCTTCGCGGAGTTTTTGAGAGAGGGCTTGAATTTGTTGTTGGGCTTGGACGTAGCGGACTTCTAGACGGGCGGAGGGCGTGGCGATCGGCTCCGGTTTTCCCGCTGCTTTATGTTGCAGCTCAGGAGCATCAAGTTCGTCCGATCGGCCCGCAATCCGCCCCTTTAGATGCAAGATTGCCTGCTGTTGCACATTGGCAAACTCTTCGGTGGCCGCGAGTTGCTCTTCGATCCATTCTTGGCGGACCAGTTGCGATCGGACATCTTGCACTTGGATCAAGGTTTGGTCCAACGCTCGTTCGAGTTGTGCGATACGATCGGCTTGATGCTGAATCAACTCCATGGAATGGGTCAAGTCATCCAGAAGCTGCTCCGGTAGCAAGGCATTATCTTCTAACGCAAACTCGACTGGAGATGCCTCTTGGGATGACGATTCAAGCGATTGGGAGTCAGGGATTAGGTCCGCCATGAGCAGGAGCGATCGGGTCGCCAGCGGAAGGGGTTGGAGGTTTTGGATGGTCTTGATTCAGTGCCCAATGATACTCGACGGGGACGCGGAGGCGATTGAGATCCTCTTCGATTTGTTTTTGTTGGGTGAGCGCTTTGCGAAGCATGATAATCAGTTGCTGCACCTGCGATCGTTGCTGCGGATACTCATTCGTGGCGAACAGAGACTGCCGCTCTAGCATTTGCAACAGCAGCTCGTAGTGAACATGGGAGGGGAGAGGGACAGGAGGCATGGGCGTTTTGAGAGGAGTTTTGAAGTTTAAATTTTGAATTTTGAATTGAATCTCACTGCGCAGCGGACAGGAGTTCAGACAGGGCTTGACCGGGTGACGGTTGGCGCATGAAGCTTTCTCCGATAAGAACGGCTCCGGCTCCGGCTTGGGCGATCGTCTTCAGGTCTTCCGGCGTATGAATTCCAGATTCACCCACGAGGAGAATGTTGCGGTCTTTGAGTTGGTCAGCTCGGGCGGTGGCGAGTTCGCTCGTGAGATTGAGGTTGACGGAGAAGTCCTTGAGATCCCGGTTGTTGATGCCGATGAGTTCGACACCTGTGAGTGCGAGGGCACGATCGAATTCGGCCAAGTCATGAACTTCGACGAGGGCCGCCATGCCCAGTTTTTTCGCAATCTTTAGGAATGATTGTAAATCTTCGTCGGACAAGATCGCGGCAATTAACAGGATCGCATCTGCGCCTTGGACTCTCGCCCAGCAAATCTGGTAGGCATAAAGCATGAAATCCTTGCAGAGCAAGGGCAAATCGACGGCACTGCGAATGGACTTGAGGTAAGCAAAACTACCCTGGAAGAATTTTTCGTCAGTGAGGACGGAAAGGCAGGAGGCTCCGCCGAATTGGTAAGATTGCGCGATCGCCACGGGGTCAAAGTCTTCGCGAATCACGCCTTTACTGGGCGATGCTTTTTTGACTTCGGCGATGACAGCAGGCGAGGTTTTGCCGTTTCTCAAGGCTGCGACAAAGTCACGGGTGGGCGGTGCGTTGACCAACAGCTTTTGCATATCCGCGAGGGAGAGCTTTTCGCGCTGGCGATCGACTTCGTTTTCCTTGTTCCAGACAATTTCTTCAAGGATGTGATTGGGTTTGGATTCGGGGGTGTCGATGCGATATTCCAGGTCGAGAACGGCGATCGTAGGGCTAGGCGGACGGCGACGAATTTCCATGGGTTTAGACAAGGTAAGGGAACAACGAGACCCGATCCCCCTAGCCCCCTTGGGAAGGGGGGACCGGAGAGCGGAGTGCAGTGGGCAACTGTTGAAATTCAAATCAACTTCAAAGTCCCCCTTCCCAAGGGGGATTTAGGGGGATCGATCGGCTCTAATGCCCAGCCCCCGCACCCGCTGCCCGCTTAAAGGCTTCATCCAAAACCTCGGACAGGGTCGGGTGGGTGTGAACCGTGAAGGCCAAATCCTGAACCGTATGATTCATCGCCATCGCATTCGCCGCCTCCTGGATCAGATCCGCCGCGTGCAATCCGAAAATGTGAACCCCTAAGATTTCGCCATTGTCAGGCCGGAAGATCACCTTAGCCAATCCGTCAGTTTCTGCTTCCGCCAAAGCTTTCGCGTTGCCCTTGAAGTAGCTCTTCACCGACTGGACTTCGAACCCTTCCGCCTTTCCTTTTTCCTTCGCCGCAGGTTCCGTCATCCCAACAAAACTCACCTCAGGATGGGTAAAGGCCGCCGCCGGGATCACGTTGTAATTCACCGTGCGAGGCCGATCGCAGATGGTTTCCACCACCGCCATACCTTGCGCCGAAGCCGTATGAGCCAGCATTAGCTTTCCGGTGGCATCACCGATCGCCCACAAATGCGGCACCGTTTCGCCATTTTCCTTCACGACACCCAAGTGATCATTCACAGGAATAAACCCAGGCCGATTCAGCGCCACGCCCAAGGCTTCCAATCCCATATTCTGCGTTGCAGGAACCCGGCCCGTGGCGATCAGGCAGGCATCGACTTCCATCACCTCCACGATTTCCTTCGTTTTGGCATCCATCAGTTCAATGCGCACAGGCGATCCCGGCGTCACGGTCTTAGCAAACACTCCCGTCTTCGCTTCGATGTCGCGGTTTTGAATCAGGGTGCGCTGGGCGACTTTGGCGATATCGGGATCAAAGGTGGGCATGAGTTGGTCCACGCCTTCAATCACCGTGATTTCGCAGCCCAGCGCAGAATACACGTCGGCAAATTCCAGCCCAATATAGCCACTGCCCACGATCGCAATCCAAGGTGGCAGACTTTCCAGATTCACGGCATGGTCGCTGGTAAAGACGGTTTTGCCATCGATCGTCGATCCCGGCGGCACAAAGGGCACGGATCCCGGCGCAAGCAGAATATCTTTCGCCGTGAAAAACTTGTCGCCCTCAGCGGTGGCTACTTTCACCTTTTGAACATCCACCACACTGGCATGGCCTTGGATCACATCCACCTTGAGGCGCTTGAGGCTATTGGTCAATCCGTCCCGCTGCTTGGTCACGACGCCTTCGGCATGGGCCGCGATCGCCGCTCGATCGAAGGTCACACCCCCGACTTGAATCCCAAAATGATCCAAATGGGCGGCATCGCGCAGTTCTCGGACCTTGCCAGAAGCGGCCAGCAGGGCTTTCGAGGGAATGCAGCCGCGATTGACACAGGTGCCGCCCATGATTCCCGCTTCCACGACAGCAACCTTGAGACCACAGGCGATCGCGTGCAATGCGGCCCCATGGCCACCCACGCCCGCACCCACAATCACCAAATCATAGTCAAATGCTTGAGCCACGCTTTCCTCCGAACGACCAAATGCCAGTCGATGTCTATTCCAGCCCTATATTGTCGGTGAAAGAGGTCCATGGGAGCAACCCCCAAAAAATTGACTTGATTTTTTGGGCTAGATTTGGGAAGTATAGGAAGAGCGACGAACGGATAACGAACGGATAACGTTGCAAGTCACCGCCTTGGAGGGACGACCCATGAATCAGCGCAAACCCCTTGCAGAGAGGCATCCAGAGCTTTTACGCATCGAAGCCCTGTGCGATCAAGAGCGCGCAGCCCGATCGGAAAATAACCCCAGAAAGTTGGCGAACCAAGCGTTCATCCGATCGTTGTCGCAGCTTGAACATACCCTAGTGGGCGATGAGGACGAGCTTGAAACCTTGCCGATCGCAACGTCCTCCCCAGAACTCGACGAACTAGCGGATGCGGTCGCCGACATTGAAGCCTACATCCAGGACCATGCCGACTCCGACGAGAACTAAATCCCCCGGCGAATGAATTCATTCGCTGGGTACGATTCAAGATTCAGGACAACGATCGCTGCCGTCGCACCTCATACATCACCACCGAAGCCGCGATCGCCACATTCAACGATTCCACCCCATTCAGCACCGGGATCCGAATCGGCAAGGTTGACAACGCCTCAATTTCTGGCGACAGTCCCGCCCCTTCATTCCCCAACACCACCAACGTCGGCACCGTCAAATCCACTTCCCACAAGCTTTTCTCAGCTCGAGGAAGCGTGGTCACAATTTGCATTCCAGCATCTTTCGCCCGTTGCAAGCGATCGGGCAGATTATTCACCGCCATCATCGGCAACCGAAACCATTGCCCTGCGGACGATCGCATCACCTTAGGATTTTCCAAGTCAGCACTGTCCTGACTGACCCACAGCCCTTCCGCTCCCGCCGCCGCCGCCGTCCGAATCATCGTCCCTACATTACCCGGATCCTGGATCCGATCGAGCACCAGCCCAAAGGACGCGATCGGCACCTCTCGCTCTGGCAAACTGGGACAACTCGCCACGATCCCCTCAGGATTCACCGTCAGCGCCATGGCCTTCAGCACCTCATCCGTTACTAGCTCAAACCGATCGCTCTGACGAGTGATTTGCTCTAATAAGTCCGGGTTCCGATCGGCCCACCGCTCCGTAAAACAGACCACCTCAAACGATCGGCCCGCCTGAACCGCCTCATCCAACAGATTTTCACCCTCTAAAAACAAAACGCCCATTTCCCGGCGATGCTTAGAAGTCTGGAGCTTCTTAAACAATTTCACCAAAGGATTTTGAGTGCTAGTAATCATACTTCTGGCCCCAGAATCCTCAACGGATCCCCACGATTCTCGAAAACGTTCAAACCATAATGCGGAATCCGGGACTCGAACCCGGATGCCCAAACGGGCACTAGGACCTGAACCTAGCGCGTCTACCAATTCCGCCAATTCCGCTTAACCGCGCAGCAAAAACTCTGCCACAACG
>JAAFJU010000041.1 GCA_013298165.1 Synechococcales cyanobacterium bin31.maxbin.ball.101
GGCTTTGGCGTTGAGGGCTTTTTGCTCTGGGGTGAGCTTGGAGGGATCGACGGGGATGAGGGGTGGTGGGGTGGCGACGGTGAGGCTGGGGCTGACTTTGGGGAGTGGGGTGGCGCTGAGGGGTTGGGTGGGGCTGACTTTGGTGGGGGCGATGGTTAGGGAGGAGTTGGGGGATGGGGTGGTGGGTGATGGGGTGGGAGCTTGGGGGATGGTGCTCCAGGCGATCGCAGGGAAAATGCCCAGGAGTGGGACCAGTAGCCAGGGGCGTTGTTTGAGAAATCCTTTGGCTTGGGTCTTGAGGGGTTGAGGGGGAAGCTCGGGGATGGGAGGAGCGGTGAGTTCGCTGAAGGCTTGGGCGATCGTTTCGTCGGAGGGATAGTCGGCTTCGGGGAGTTGGGCGGGGGCGACTGGCTCGACTGGACTGGACTCAAGAGACTCACGATCGGACGATTCTTCGAGGCGGTTTTGCATCGAATCGTGGATCGTTTTTTTGAAAGGATTCTGTTGGAGCCAGGTCATGGGACGTTACGATCGGGAGGACTGGAGGAGAGACTTGAAAGAGAGACAGAAATCAGTGTATCGGATTCTGTTGGGGATACCCGGATCGGATTGGCGAACGGTGGTCCGATCGGTTTCCGTTCAGTTTCATTATTCACGGGACATCATGGGAAATCCTGACATTATTCCAAAATGTCCGATCGCACGTCCTTCAAAGACTTAATACATCGCTCCTACTGCTTGGCGAATCGGAATCTCGATCGTAAACTGACTGCCTTCTCCGATCGTTGATTCACAGGACAGCTTCCCGTGATGTTTTTCTTGGATAATTTGATAACTGATGGACAGTCCTAAGCCCGTGCCTTTGCCCACTGTTTTCGTCGTGAAAAATGGATCGAAAATGCGGGATTGGACCTCAAATGGAATCCCGTCTCCTGTATCGCGGACGCAGACTCTCACCCAGTCTGGGTCAATCTGTTCCGTCACGATCGTAATTTGCTTCATCTCTAACTTAGCGGGAGATTCTTCAAGAGCATCGATCGCATTACTCAATAGATTCATTAAGACCTGATTGAATTGACCTGCATAACAGTCTACCAATGGCAGTTCCCCATAGGATTTAATGATGTGGATGGGAGATTGTGCTTTGGATTCTTGTAGACGATGCTGGAGGACTAACAGCGTACTATCAATGCCCTCATGGAGATTGACGGATTTGAACTCCGCTTCGTCGAGGCGCGAGAAGTTGCGGAGGGACAGGACAATCTCCCGAATCCGATCGGTGCCCACTTTCATCGATCGCATGATCTTTCCGAGATCCTCTTGAAGGAATTCAAGATCCACCGATTCAATTTGTTCCTGTAGAGCCAGTGGAGGCTGCGGGAAATGGTCCTCATAGGCTGCTACCAAGCTCAACAAGTCTTGGGTGTATTCATCCACATGCTTGAGATTGCCATGAATAAAATTGACCGGATTATTAATCTCGTGGGCGACGCCCGCGACCATTTGACCCAATGCCGACATTTTTTCAGCCTGAATCATTTGGGCTTGAGTTTGGTTAAGATCGCTGAGAGCCGTCTTCAGTTGGACATTTTTGGCGCTGATTTCCTGGGTCCGATCGCGCACTCGATCTTCCAGTTCTAAATTGCTTTGTGCTAGGGCTGCAAATGAATTTCGTAATTGTCTGGCCATTTCGTTAAAGGACTGACCGACGCTATTTAATTCTCGGATTCGACTACGACCAATCTGTCTGTCCAATTTACCCGTGGCGATCGCTTGGGTCGCTTGGGTCAGATCGGCGATCGGACGGGTAATCCAACGCGAAGTAAATAGCCCCAAGATCAATGCCCCCACCAATGCGGCAAAGCATAGCCCGATCGTCATTCGTGTATTCACATGAATCTGTTCCATAAACTCCGACTCTGGCACCACCACCACAATCAACCAATCCAAGCCATACGGGTCTTTCCAGGGCGTGATATTGACATACTGCACCTGACCTTCGATCGTTGATTTAAAGCTTGCTGCGCGTTGAATTGACTGGAGGTTGGTGAATTGGGTTTGAATGCTTTGATGGATCGATCGGAGAATGGGGTCGGGACTATTGGTTATGCTATATCGTTTGATTTTGTTTTGCTCTTTATCTTTAAAGGTGACAGGCTGCTGGGCTGAATTAGCAATCAATGTGCCATTGCGCTCTAGGACATAGGCTTTGCCTGAGGTGCCGATCGTGGTTTCGTGCAGTACTCGACTAATATCAGACAGCAGTAAATCCGTGCCCAAAACGCCCATCAGCCGCTTATTTTTGTCATAGATCGGGGTGTTAGCCGAGGCTGCTACATAGTTCTCATAGCCCTCCGCCACATACACCCGACTCCAAATCGGCTTCCCCGCCTTTACGGTCTCCTGGTACCAACTATCTTTTGTGGCATTGTAAGAGGCCGAATCCACGAGTGTTGTCAGGTTTCCTTGGGCGTCCGTGGCGTAGGTATAGTCTTGGGATTGGTTTTTGGGATGCAGTGTTGTCACAATTCCCTGGCCTTGTAACCACCGCCCAGCCCCGCTTCCCGTTTGGTCTGGTAATGAATACCCCATGTAACTAATCTGAGGAAAGACCTGTGATTGCTTCCAAAAATAGCGTCCTGAGGCTTTGATGTCTTTGAGATTGATCAATCCTCGTTCGATCGCGTCTCGATTGAGTTCATTGATTTGGTGTGGCGTTGCTAGAAAGTGATCGAGATGTTGGTCAATGCGATTGGCAGTTTCTTGTTCTAGTTTTTGAGCTAGGTCATCGATCGCATGTTGACCATTGTTGACAGAGAGATATCCCACCAATCCCGCAGCGGCAAAAATTTGCAGCACAAAAGGAACCACTAAAATGACGGGTAGAGAGATTCCGAGTGGGGTCCGTGGGGTCCGACGATTTGAGCGCATTGCATCGTTCATTTTAGGTCGGCCTATTGTTCCCTAACTGGATGGAATTTCACATTTTCTTTCTAATTCGTTACTTCATGACTTAATCCTCACTTGGTCTACAGGCGTGTTGTCGATAGGAATCATTGTTCTGGTCTGATTCAGGTTCTGGTCTGATTCGGGTTCTGGTCTGATTCAGAAATTAGGCTTCTAGTTCTGAAAAATTGAGCTACACTAAACCACTGCATGACATCACCGCACCGTCCGCCTTTACGAGGAATTCCCTTGAGCGCGATCGCCCCTCCCCAGCTAAAACTCCCGAAACGAATTTCCACCGCCCTACTCAATGCCCTTGCCTCTGGCGTTGTGCCCCGGACAGGTGTGGAACATCTCAGCGTCGGTCGTGATGCTGAACTTGCGACCCTGCAACAGGACTTGGATCACGTCGCAGCGGGGGGCGGGGCGTTTCGTCTGGTGATCGGGCGTTATGGAGCCGGGAAAAGCTTTTTGTTGCAGTCGATTCGATCGCAGGCCATGGAGCAGGGCTTTGTGGTGGCGGATGCGGATATTACGCCAGAGCGGCGGCTGGTGGGTTCCAATGGTGAAGCGCGGGCGACCTATCGGGAGTTGCTTCATAATCTTGCAACCAAAAGCCGTCCGGATGGTGGGGCGTTGCCGATTATTTTAGAACGGTGGATTGCGGGTATTCAATCTCAAGTGATCGCAGAAAGTGAAAAGACACCTCAAGATGAGGGGTTTGATCTCTTAGTTGAAGACAAGATCCGATCGGTGATCCAAACGATCGCAGATCTAGTCAACGGGTTTGAATTTTCCAATGTGATCATTGCCTATTGGAAAGCTTATCGAGCCGATGACGATCGGACCAAGGAATCGGTACTGCGCTGGTTACGGGGTGAGTTTTCGACGAAGACGGAGTCTAGACAGGCGATCGGGGTGCGCGTCATTATTGATGATGACAGTTGGTATGACTATATTAAATTGATTGGTAAGTTTGTGGCGGATATTGGCTATAAGGGACTGCTGATCATTTTAGATGAAGCGATTCATTTAACCAAAATCACCACCAGCATTTCGAGACAAAACAATTACGACAAATTGCTGGCAATGTTCAATGACACGTTGCAAGGTCGAGTGAATCATTTAGGCATCTTCATTGGTGGCACTCCGCAATTCCTTGAAGATCCGCGTCGGGGTCTATTCAGTGACCCCGCATGGCAACGCCGGACGCAACAAAACCGTTTGCTTTCGACGGCCAATGTGACGGATTCGATCGCGCCTGTAGTGCGGCTGGAGCCGTTGAGTGATGAGAGTTTGCTGGGGTTGATGGAGCGGCTTGGGAGCATTCATCAATGTCACTATGGCTATGAAAAGCGATTAAACAAATCGGAGTTGCAGCAGGTGTTGCAGGTGATGCGATCGCGCATTGGTGGCGGCACGGGATCTGCATCATTGCTGACGCCTGGAGAATTGGTTCGCGACTTTACAGGGGTATTGAATGTGCTGCAACAAAACCCGACGATCGCTCTAGATGCAGTGCTTCAGCAGGAACCTGTGGTGGCGCGATCGGCTGGGGCTGAAGCGGTTTCGGCGGAGTTTGCGGAGTTTACGCTGTAGCGATCGGGTTTAGCTGGGTGATGGGATTCTGCTGTTGGTAAACCGCATTCGTCCATGAAGAATGACTTCGGAATCCGGGTGATAGTCGATGGTCCACGACCGATCGTAGGTCATCGCCGTTCCAAAGTCTTGCTGATGCATTGTAAGAAATATCGCAAACACATTGCTAATGTGTTTGCGATATCCAGCTAGAAAAGTGCCGTGAGATCACGATCGCCTCTTACGACCCGTGCGATCGTAACGGCTTCATCGGTGACTTGATAGAAAATGATATAGCGATCGAGCAAGATGCCACGGAGTCCAGGGTCTAAATCAGCGTAGGATTTTCCAATCCATGGAAAACTCACAAGATATCGGCATTTCTGAGTAAACTTTTTTAGGAACTGTTCTCCAGAATCAAATCCTCGATCGCTTAAGTAATCGACAATTTCTTCCAAGTCATAGCTTGCTGTCCGAGCGATTTCGTACCGTCTCATAGAGATTGTGTGCGTTTCTGTGCAAGTCGTTGTTGAAGCCGATCGATGACCATTTCACCATCTAGGACATCTCCACGGGCAATATCATCTAAACCGACACGAACCTTGATCCGTGCTGCTTCTAACCAGACTGGATCATGGGCTTCTCTCGAACTTGCCATCATCTCTAAGGCGATCGCAATAACTTCTTCAGGACTTGAGAACTGACCGCTTTCGAGTTGGGTCTGGACAAAATCAGTTTGGTCAACAGTTAGCAGGATATTCATGGTGGAAATCTCGCTGATTGATTGCTTTGACGATGGTTGCCACTACTTTACCACGATCGCATATCACCGAATCGCACGTTCGACCTTCATCATTCTCAATTGCCCCAACCGTTTTCTATAAATTTTTCCGAAGAAATTTCAAACTCTCTTTAGACGTTTCATGAACCACACCTGGGTTCGCTGCATAAGTCAAAAAAATGCGTCATAGTGATAAGCATCCTGATGTTCCCTAGGGTTTCTAGTATGCATACCGATCGTAGCCCCAACGCCCCTGACCTCAGACCTTTCCCTTGGAGAATGCTGCTCACATTAGTCATTGGGATTCCAGCAGCGGTCTTCGGGTTGCTGGTAGGTGGGTTCGGATTGTTATTTTTAGTCTTTGGTGGAATGGATTGTGGAGGTGGTGGTTCTTCTAGTTCAGCCCCTCAACAACAACCAATCGCCAAACCCGCTCAACCGACCTCGCCCCGATGACCGTTGACGACGCCTCTCTTGGCCCGATCGCAGACCATCGTAATCCCATCCCCGTTGATGAGTCAGCCCTATGAAACTTACCTCCCGCACGATCGCCTTGAGTATCCTTGGACTAACGGCCACCAGCGCCGCCCTCACCAGCACCGCACTTTTTTATCCCCCCTTTCTAAAACCCTTAATCGCCCTAGGACTCCCGACAAAACCATTGAACTCGGTGCCCTTCCTAGGCAATGCCATCCTCGCCGCCCAAGCGCCTCAAATTACCGCCACCGATCTCAAAGCGCTGAAGGAGCGTGAAGACATTTTGTTGATCGATGTGCGAACCACGGCTGAATTCGATCGCAGTCACATTCCCGGTGCCATTCATATTCCCCTTCGCGATATTGAAGACGGATCTGGCATCAAAACCATTCAAGCACTGCAACAAAAGCAATCTAAAAAGATTGTCACCTACTGTCATTCCGGGGGGCGTTCCCATCGGGCGATCGATCGTCTCACAAAATCCGGCATCACCGCTACCAACCTCACAGGTGGCATTGTCAAATGGCGCGACACCGTAGACCCAGATTTAAAACTTCCCGCCTCCTAACCGATTCAATTTATGCTCATTCCACCCAAAACGATCGTTATTGGATTTGGGTTGGTTCTGTTTGGCGTTTTAGAATACCTGATGCCATTCTTCGAGCCATCCCGCAAACCGCTTCGCAATCTCAGCCTTAATTTTGGTCTAGGTCTGTTCAATGCGATCGTCATTAGCAGCACGATTCTTTTGTTATTAAATGCAGGCTGGGAAATCCGATCGGCCCATCCTGAATGGATTGGATTAGGGGCATTGCCAGAACCGATCGCATTGATTACATCATTTTTGCTTTTAGACTTATATCTCTATCTGTGGCATCGCGCCATGCATCGCTGGGGCTGGGGGATTCATCGTTTGCACCACACCGATCGGCATCTCAATTTATCCACCGCCTATCGATTCAATCCGATCGAGGTTTTGCTATCCCAACTTTTACGAGTGATGCTAATTGCATTGTTTGGAATAACGCCAATTCAATTGCTAATCTATGAAAGCTGTTTTAGCCTCAGTTTGATTTTTCACCATAGCAATTGGTCATTACCTCAACGCCTCGATCGGCTCCTCAGCTCCCTCATCATCACCCCAAACCTCCACCGTCTGCACCACAGCCAATCCACTGATGCCCACCCCTGCAACTTCTCCAGCCTCCTCACCCTGTGGGATTTTCTAGGCCACACCCACCACTACCCAAGGTACCCGAAGTCTCTCCGTTCAGGCACCCGATCGTAATCCCTCAGCACTCTGCCGCCTGAAAAATATACCAATTTCCCCAAATCCGATCGTAACTCCGCTCAGAAACAAAGCCATAGGGCATTCTTTCTTTTTTCAGATTGGGGCGGTAGGAGAGACCGTAGTTTGAGGTGGCTCCGCTCCAGGTCGATAAAAGCTGAAAGTGAACGCCCTCTTTCCCGTTTTTAGAGGGATACGTCACAGACTGAATGCGAAACAATCCCACATGATTTCCGGATTGAACGGCATCCGGGACGATCGCCCGCTGAAACTGTGGATAAGAAACCACAAACGCAAGCTTCGTCGGCACATGAACGCTGATTGCAAAACAGGTGACGATTACCATCAACACTGAAATCAGTGGCAAATAGACGCGCTTTGTCCAAAACTTAACCTTACGACGAACTAGTTGTACAACAGTCCAGCAGAACCATCCGATCGTTAAAAGGATTAGGCTGATAATTACGATCGCGATCGCAACTAGGATTACACCTGGCGCTTCAAGCAATAGAGTAATCACCTTCCCCGGAACGATATCCACGAGCAATAGCAACACACAAAGCGTTCCAATAAAAAACGGCGACCACAGCAAATTAAGAGACGGAAGAGAATTGAATTTAGCGTTCATAAAACCTCAAGAGACTTTTTTCAATGCTTCATCCTAATGCTTCAAACTTATGCGTGACTTCCAAAAATAGCCGCTAAAAAAGCCCTGAATCTTAGACTCAGGGCTTTTTTTAAGACCAATTAATTTTAATCTTCGCGGACCCCAAAGGCCATCTGCATAATAAACGGTCTTCCACCATCTTCATGGTAGCGATCGGCCCATTGCCGAATCACTTCATCTAATTCCTCTAGAGCCTGATCAATCCGATCGGCGGGAATATCCAAGGCTTCCAAAACCCGCATGTAATTCGTCTGACGATCGGCCCATCCCTTCATCAATCGGAAAAACCGAGCCGTATCTTCCACCATGACGAAGGTTCGTTCTTCATCGTCATCAGGAGAATAGGTCGCGCGGGTCAAGGCATAGAAAGGCATTGACCAAGGCGACTCAATGCGGGTGACGGTGCCGGAGTACAGCAAACGTCGCTTAATATGTTCGGCGAGGGCTTCGCTCAAGGGTAAGCGCTGTTCGCGGGGAAGGTCGTCCTGGGACAGGCTATGGAGATGCTCGATCAGTTCTAAGAATTGGAACGAGTTGATGAGCTGAGCATCAGGAATCACATTCGGCAATTTTTGCTCTAGCTGGCGCTTTTCGTCAGAGGTGAGACCGCTGCTAGAAATGCGCGATCGACCGGGCTGCCAAGGATACTGCTTCATCCACACGTAGGGAAGCTGAATCAAGTAGCGCGGCTCCTGAGACCCAAACATCTTCAGCAATTTACCTTCCGTTAAGGCTTGCCCGACCTCTTCGACGATCGCCTTGACGCGCTTCGGCTCAATATGGTGCAAATGGCCCGTCATGCGCAGGTTGCCATCTTGCTCTAGATAGGTCATGTAAATCGCACATTTTGCAGCCGTCGCAGCGGCATCCAAAAAAGCCCCATGACGGTGCCCACCAGTGCGCATTGCACTAAACGCTAGGTAGAGCATGATCTGATCCATAGCACTGGGACTAAGCAACTTAATCAGATCTAAATCTTTAGTCATGACAGGCAAACACTATCTCTTAGGTCAAAAGGGTACGGAACAGACGATCGAACATACAGAGTAAATTTAGAAATGATGTTTCTAGTTATACTCACGGATCTTTTGTCTGGGCCTTCAGCCTAAATATAGGCGAAGTCCTCGTTCTTGAGATTAGTTTACCCAATAGTCGCGCCGCTGGAACAGTTGATTTAGGCCAAATCGCTTATCTCTGTAGGAATCCTCTTGGCAGTCCACAGCGGAGCATGTTAACAATCTGAGACTTCTTAAAAAAGAGATTTATGGGTATCTAAAACTACAAAACAATAGATTCCACGCATTAATTATTGCCATTGTCTAGAATCTAACGGATGAGAAATGTTTCGCAAAGACTAGCCGATCGACATACGTCCACTGCCACGATAGGCGGTTTCGATTCGACCGCTGCCGCGATAGGCCGTTTCAACTCGTCCACTGCCGCGATAGGCGAGTTCGACTCGACCGCTGCCGCGATAGGCCGTTTCAACTCGACCGCTGCCGCGATAGGCGAGTTCAGAGAGATCTGCTTTAGGGACAGCGTTGAGAACGGGGACGATTGCAAGGAGTGTAGACAGAAAGAGAATGGATTGAGCGCGCATAATAGTCTATTGGGTATGTAACTATTCACTCATACAGACTCTCCGTAGTGAGATCAGGAAACATTCCAGGATTTCTCGATATTTTTCCAAAAATCATCCGATCGGCTAGGCGTTTTGGAAAATTGATCAATCGACAGACATGGCGCTCAACTTCCTTAATCAAAGGAGTCTGCAATGCTGGGATGGATGGTTTCAACCAAGATCCACTCACCGGACAGGTTCAGTTGACCCTCAAAAGAAAGGTCGCTATGGTTAGGGGAATTTCTAAGTATCTGATCAACAGATGTGTCGATCGTAACCAGCTTATACACACGATTCGCTAATTCTACAGGAATATGTATTTTGATCTCATAGAAATATTCATGGAAAACTGTAATTTTCCCGCAGAAAGTTAAGTTTTTCTTATTTTGTAGGGAGAAATCTTTGACTTTCTTGGGGATTGGGGAGCCAACTTGTGGAGCGTTGCCTGCGCGAGGGTAGGCTTCGGGGTGGTCCAGGTAGTAGTTTTGCCAAAAGTGCCATTGGGGATCTTGGGGCGAAAGGTTATAGAGGGGGATCAGGGCGGTGGGGGCGATCGGGTCGGTGATTAAGGCATTTTGAAGTAGACGGACGGGAAGGTGGCGAGGTTCCATCTGGTGTTGAATGCAGAGGGCGGCGGCCATGCCTGCGGCTTGTCCGAGGTTGAGGACGACGGGTTGGAGGCGGGTTGCGCCGTTGGCCATGTGGGTGACGGATATATTTTTTTCGCAGGAGAGGAAGCCGTCGAGTTGTTCGGGGATGAGGGCGGTGAAGGGGATAGTGAAGGGGGTGCCTGTCCAGCGTCCGCCCCAGGGGATGGATTTGGGGGCGAGGGGGATGTCACCGCTGGGGTAGTGGTGGTCGTTGGCGTAGTTGCCGATGACGATCGCGGTGCAGCAGAGGTCTACTTGGTCGCAGCCCATGGCGCTGATGTGGAAGGGGAGTGGAGCGGTGGTTTGGCCTGTGGGGAGGAGGTCTTGTTCGCGGACGGTGGTGATGCCTTTTAGGCGACGGCTTTCGCGGTGGTAGGGATGAAGGGCGAGTGCAGGGTGGAGGCGTGCGGGGCTGTCGGGAAAAACGTTTTCAGCCAGTCCGTAGCGGTTTCCGAGTTTTTGTTGGATCCAGTAGGCGAAGGCGAGGCTGTGGCGTTGGGCTTCGAGGGCGTAGGCGGCGCGATCGGATTCTGTCCCGATCAGCCGATCGACTCCTTCGCCGTAGTCGTTGCCGTGGATCGGCCAGTTGATCATGAACCGATCGCCGGGGAGTCTGCCGTAGTTGAGGAATTTTTCACCGCCGTAGTTTTCCCAGGCACGTTTAAAGCAGGTGAAGTCGAAGTCTTCGGGTTTGGGAATGGCTGGGGCGCTGTTGCCGAGTCCGTAGTCTTGGAGGATGACGACCCAGGTGGGGACTTGAATAGGGTAGCGGTGCATCCAGTCTTGGTATTCGGTGGGGGCGCTGGGTTCGTTGAATTCATTTTGCAGTTCCCAGCCCCAGCGGTGGGGAATGTTCCCAAGGGCGAGCAGGTCGCCGAGTTCTGTGGCGTCGATCGTGAGTTTGGCGGTGATGGAATAGTCTTGGGTGGTGACGCCTGTGATGTGGGTGGCCGATCGTTGGACGCTTTGGGCAGTTTGGTTTGGAATCCAGGTGAGGTTGGGGAGGTCTTTGACCCAGTTGGCAAAGATTTCTGCGCCGAGGCGGGGTTCGTAGGTGAAGAGGCTGACCCAGGCATTGTCCAGTCCGCCGGGTTGTTGCTGCTGAAGTTCTTGCAGGAATGCGCCCCAGAGTCCTGTCTGCCATGCCAGCAACTCGTTGCCGTCGGGGGCGGCGACCCCTGCGCTGGTCAGCATTCCGCCGAGCCATTCGAATTCGCTGATGAGGATGACTTGAGTGCCTTGGGCTGCGCCTTGTCTGGCGGCTTGGATAGCGGCGGCTGTGCCGCTGGTGGTGCCGCCGATGATGAGAATGTCTGTGGTGAGGGATTGCATGGTGGGGGGCGATCGATAGTTCGATTGGGTGATGTGCGGAATATACTTCTGTGACTGGGTAGTACTAGTCATCAGACCGAATACCTCAACACTATGACATCAGCGATTGAACACAAGAAAGTTTTGCTTATTGATTTAGAAAATTGCCCCAGTCAATTGGATCAGTTGCCGGAGGATCTGGTTCACTATCTGCAGGTGGTGATTTGCTATGCGACGAGTCATTCAAAACTTCCTTTGAATTGGCTAGTGCCCTTGTCCACTGCAATTTCTGAAAATAAGCTCAAGATCGTCAAGATGGCCTGTGTGAGCAAAAATTCAGCGGATTTTGGGATTTGTTTTTTGGCGGGTGCTTTGATGCAGGAGATGCCTAAGGAAACCCATTTTGTGATTGTATCGAATGATAAGGATTTGGATCATGTGGTTCATTTGCTGAGGAGCCATGAACGATCGGCGGAACGAATTGGTTCTCGCAAGGAAGAGCCGATCGAATCTTCGCAGAGTTCTTCGCCACAGATTGTCTCACCGCAGGCTTCTCAGCCGATTCCGATCGCTGTCTATTGTGCCCACTTAATTGCCCATCGAAAAAATCGCCCTGCCAAGGTAGACACGCTTCTGAATAGCATTAAAGCTAAGTTCAAAGATCAGCCATCGTTTGTAGATCCTGTTTATCAAATGCTGATTTCCAGTGGATGTGTAAAAGTTGCGGTCAAAAGGGTAACTTACAATGACAAGAAGATTCAGGAGCTTGCAGGTCAGTGATGAGTTGATCTAGCAGGTTATAATTTAAATATGGCTAGAAAACGATGTATCTTATTGGCATTACCCTTGGCATTACCCTTGGCATTAGGGTTTGCATTAGATAACGGGTTGCCCTATGCCTTGATTGACCATGCCAATCGTCCTGTGGAAGCCCGATCGGCTCTTTGGAATGATGCCACCAAGGTAGAGGCATTAGAATTTAAGAATGCCGAAGGGACGAAATTAGCGGGGTGGTGGGTGCCGCAGTCGAATGCAAAACAAACAGTGATCCTGCTGCATACCTTGGGTGGAAATCGGGTTGATTTATTGGAGTTTGCAGAACCGATTTGGAAGGCGGGATTTAATCTGGTGATGTTAGATTTGCGGAGTCATGGGATGAGTGAGGGGAAATACTTTACCTATGGTTTTGATGAATGGAAAGATGTTATGGCTGCGATCGATGCCGTGAATACGAAACAATCCAACCAAACCTTCTCAATTCTCGGCGTATCTGCTGGGGGAACGGTGGCGATTTCGGCAGCGGCGCGGGATGAACGGATTCGGAAGGTGGTGACGATCGGGACCTTTGCTGATTTAGGTGAGACGATCGAAACACAGACGAAATGGTTGCCAGAGTTTTGGCGTAAACGGGCGATCGGACGATCGGAGGAATTAGCAAATTTCAAAGTGGCAGAGACATCGGCTAAGCGATGGATTTCGCAGGTCCAGGTTCCGGTGATGATCGCTCATGGCGAAACAGATTCCTACATTCCCTTGAATAATGGCGAGCAATTATTTGCGGCGGCGCAGGAGCCAAAAGTCTTTTTTAAGATTGCTGGCGCGAACCATGATTCAATGCTGCGATCGATCGATTTGCAACGGGAAGTGATTCGGTTTTTGAATGATGGGAAGAACTACTAATACTGCACGGCGGAAGTAATACCAAATCAATTACTCATTGCAATACATCAGGCCCCCTAACCCCCAATTCTGGAGGGACATGAGGCTCTTTCTAGCTCTAGCTCCCCCAGGATTGGGGGCTGGGGGGCGGTTCGCCAGTATTTGTTGTATTCATTACTAGATTTGGTATGAGACTATGTATCGAAGTCAGTCAAAACGATCGGACTATTAACCTTCTGATCTAAATCTTCGATCGCTCTAAACGAATGATAAAATATGTAAAACTAGTCCCCGCAGATAGTTTGGAGGGTTTATGACCGTTGCTACTGCCCTTACTGAGTTGATGCCTGATTCGATGCTCGAAGAGCGGTCTCAGACCATCGAACTTCAGCCGTTATTGTTGGATGTTAGTCGTGCCAAGATCATGGTAACGCCCGAACACTTTGATCAACTTTGCATTGACAATCCAGATTTGCGTCTTGAGTTAACGAAAGAAGGAGAGTTGATTGTTATGCCTCCAACAGGTGGTGAAAGTGGTGAACGAAATTTCGACTTAGCCATCGATGTTGGAATCTGGAATCGACAAAGTAATTTGGGGCGAACATTCGACTCGTCTACAGGCTATGACTTCGTTGCGATCGGGGGCGGGAAAATGTCACCCGATGTTTCTTGGATCGAAAAATCCCGGCTAGTCGGTGTAGAAATCGTTGGATTTATTTCGATCGTGCCTGATTTTGTAATTGAGTTACGGTCGGCAACGGATAATTTGAAACCATTGCAGGAGAAGATGCAGGAATATCAGCGCTTAGGGGTGCAACTAGGGCTGCTAATCAATCCTAAGAACAAACAAATTGAGGTCTATCGACCCGGACAGTCGGCAATGGTATTAGACTCACCCAGCTCGATCGATTGTGGTGATGTGATGCCGGGATTTGTATTGAGTATGAGTCGGATTTGGTGATCTTTCGAAGCAGCTATTGACTCATGATTGACCCTACAGCCCACTTGAGGGTTTATGCTGTAGGCAGCACCTTCGCCCCAGCGTTTGCCATGAACACCCAAACCCCGCTCCTCAAAATCGGAGACCTTGCCAAACGATCGCACCTCTCCGTCGGAACCTTGCGCTATTACGAAAGCCTGAATCTGATTAAACCCGTCGATCGGGCGGCCAATAATTATCGCTACTACAGTCCCGAAACCCTTCAGCAAGTTCAATTTATTAAAAAAGCGCAGGCCCTCAATTTCAGCCTCGCTGACATTCAGCGGATTTTAACCATTCGGAATGCGGGACAATCGCCCTGTGCATTGGTCGATGAATTGCTAGATGAGAAAATTCAACAATTAGACGTACAGATCAATAGCGCGATTGCCTTCAAACAAGAACTGGAAGAATTTCGCGATCGCACGGCCAAAATCCCACCTACGCCTGCAAACGATCCGATCATTTGTCAGCATATTAGTGCCGTGTCCTTGGACTATGCTGAACAGGATGATTGATCAATGGAGACGGTTGAACGGTGAAAGCTAAAATTCGGGATACAGAACTCTTCTTCGATGTTGAAGGTGCCTCTGTGGTGGTCGAAGACGATCGAATTCGGGAGAAACCCGTGGCCTTCTTGCTCCACGGCGGTCCTGGCGCAGACCATACGAGTTATAAGCCGACCTTTAGCGCCTTGGCCGATCGATTGCAATTGGTTTACATTGACCATCGTGGACAGGGCCGATCGGCTCGGGGGGATCAATCCACCTACACCTTAGATAACAATGTTGAGGATTTAGAAGCCCTGCGACAATATTTAGGCTTGGATCAGATCATCGTGATCGGCGGGTCCTATGGCGGAATGGTCGCCATGGCCTACGCAGCCCGCTATCCAAACGCGCTGTCCCATTTGATTGCTTACGCGACCGTTGCAAGCTACGAATTTTTAGCCAAAGCTCAGCAAACCCTCAACGATCGCGGCACCCCAGACCAACTTGCGATCGCTCAAAAACTGTGGCAGGGCAGTTTTCAATCCAACCTAGAATTGCAATCCTACTTTGAAATCATGGCTCCCCTGTACAGCTATCGATCGACGGAGCAAACCAATCCCTCACCCGATCGGATTCTGTCCTTTGAAGCCATTAATGAAGCCTTTGGGGGCTTTTTGCGAACCTATGATATTCGATCGGAATTGCCAAATATCATCGTGCCTAGTTTGATCTTAGCTGGACGGCATGATTGGATCTGTGGGCCGGAATTTTCGGAAGAGATTGTGCGATTGATTCCGCGATCGGAGTTGCGAATGTTTGAAGAAAGTAGTCATATGCTCCGTACCGATGAACCTGGAAAGCTGATCGAGGCGATCGCAGACTTCCTATCGATTTAAATCACCAAAACAAACGCTCCTTAAAACAAGCGCTCCTCAAAACAAAAGCCACCGTTCGTTTAAAACGGTGGCTTTATGCAGCTCTGCTCTGAAAGGATTGACAACTCTATTTTGACAACCTACTCAATCGCATCGATCGCTTCCTTCTTCTTAATGACGGGCTTAGCAGGTGCCGCTTCCCCTTCTTTACGGGTTGGGACCGCTGCGGGAGGACGACCTTCCCGATCGCCGCCCCCTCGGAACCCACCGCCGCCGCCATCGGGACGACGACCGCCGCCGCCCATGGGACGACGACCCATCGGTCTCTTCGGATATTTCTTCGGCATCACGAGGACGATGGAGGTGCCCCCGACGATTTTGAGGTCTTGGCCGACGCGCTTGACATCGAGATCCCAGAAGTAACCCAAGACTTTACCGCGCAGGTTGCCTTCTAGATTCAGCTTGAAGTACTTCATAGAAGGTTCCTTCTCGCCCTTCTTCCGCAAGACCTGCTGGATCTTGACGGAGATCTTCTGGGTGTCCGGTTCATGGGAAATAATTTCCCCACGAATGGAGAAGGTGTCCGTATCGACTTCGTCTGAAGGCACGTACTGGGGTGGTTCTTCTTCGATCGAATCCTTAGCCGCTGCTTTAGCAGGAGGCGCTTCGATCGCAGACTCATCCGCATCGGACTCTCCATCCAGTTCATCAGGCTGCGTCAGGTTTTCCGGTTCCCAGACCCCGACAATTTGGAGATGTAAGGTGGCCTCACGTTCGCGGGTGCGGGGATAGACGACCCACACATGCTCCTTGTCCAGTTCGAGGTGGTTTCGCACCAAGCTCATGACCCGACCTAGGAGCACGGCTTCCACGTTGGAGCCATCATGCATGACCATGTTGCCCCGCGTGAATTGCTCGTCGGACGGCTGGTAGGTTCCTCGCACGACACCGATCGCTCGGTATTGAGTCGGTTCGCTAGGGGGTGGAATCGGACGCAGCCGACCATCAGAGACTTCGACGGGCGCAGGAGGTTCAGGCACGACGACGGGTGGCGGCGCGACAGGTGGCTTCTCCACTGGAACGGGAGCGGGCCGTGAGGGGGGACGGACTAACTTCATAGGAGGGGAGGGATGTTCCTCTGCCGAGTGAGATGGCAGGTTCTCTTCAGCCGGGGCAGAAGGTTTAGATTTGAGAGACTCAGGTTGATTTGACACGGGACTTAAGGGCTATTTCAGGCAGAGCAGCAGCCGCCTTGGTTGGAGTCAGCTATTACTGAATCCAAGGGGGCTGCAAGACAATCCGTACGATTTTGAGCAGGACTCGAAATCATTTTGAACGGTCTTCCCTCCTATGATACTGATTTCTCGCAGGCTACTTGGGATTAGTTTGCTACAAATCTCTAAAAAGTTAGGATTTTTAGGGATTGAATCTTCCCTTTGACGGAAATAAATCGGGTTGGGAGGACTTCTGGGGTTGAGGGGCCTCCCGATCGCCCCTCTCGATAAAGCCATGCCCACAAAGGCGTAAAGCGCGTATTAAGATAGGTAACAGATTGCACTTAATTTCTTCTAACCCCCGATCGCGTTATGAAACTCCCCTCTCTACCCAAATTTATTCAATCTCGTAAAGGTCCGTTGCTGATTCTGGGAGGGGTGTTGGCGGCTGGGGCGATCGCGGTTCCAGTGGCAGGGCAGCTTGGCGTTTTGAAGGGCAATAATGCCTCCAACAAGGTCCTTGATGAGTTGACCGTCGCTGCCAAGCGCGAAAAACTGACGATGAAAATCAAGTCTAGCGGTAGTATTACCCCCCGTCAGACGGTGAATGTCAGCCCTAAGAGTTCTGGGAAAGTGGTGGAAATGCTGGTGGAGCAAGGCGATACGGTGACGGAAGGGCAGGTGATTGCTCGAATGGATTCGTCGGATTTAGAGCAGGACCGTCAACGCGAGGAAGCCAATGTCCTGGCGGCGGAAGCTCGGCTCGCGCAATTCCGCAACCCGACTCGACCGGAAGCTGTCAATCAAGCGCGGAATGAGGTCGAACGATCGCAGGGGGATGTCTTCAACGCTGAGAGCGACATCACCAGTGCGCAAAGTGAAATTACCCGAACCGAAGGACTCATCGGAGATGCGACTTCTCAACTCACCTTGGCTACTCGGCAATATGAACGGAATAAAATACTGCGAGCTGAGGGAGGACTGTCCGAAAATGCCCTAGATGAATTTTTACGCAAAAAACAAGGTGCCGAACAAACCCTGCGCCAAACCACCGCTCAACGCGATCAAGCGAAGGAAAAACTCAAACAGGCTTATGCCAAACGTGAGCAAGCTAGGATTCAAGTCGCTAGTCGAGAGGAGGGCTTGAGTCAGCAAAATCAATCTGGGAGTACTGGGGATATTGCGATCGGCGAAGCGCAACTCGGGTCTGCGATCGCCCAACTGAATGCCGTCAAACAAAGAATTGCGGATACCGAAGTTCGTGCCCCCTTTGCGGGACTTGTGACGCAGCGGTATGCCTCCGTCGGGGCCTTCGTGACCCCCACGACCCAGGCCTCTTCGACCACAGGCAGTGGGGCGACTTCGACCTCTTTGGTGGCGATCGCCAGTGATGTCGAAGTCCTCGCCAAAATCCCAGAGGTGGATATTGGTCAGGTCAAGGTGGGATTGACCGGAGACATGGTTGTCGATGCGTTTCCGGGCGAAACCTTCAAGGCGAAAGTGCGGCTGATTGCTCCAGAAGCGATCGAGGAACGGGATGTTCGATTTTTCCAGGTTCGGCTCAAACTCATCAGTGGCCAACGCAAACTGAAGTCTGGGATGAATGCCGATATTGAGTTCTCCGGTCCCGAGTCCGAAGCCTTGCTGGTGCCCACGGTGGCGATCGTCACGAAAAAAGGCAAGCCCGGTGTGCTGGTTCCCGATGAAAAAGGCAATCCCAAATTCCAACCCGTGACGGCGGGAGCGGCCCAATCGGGTCGATCGCGTCGCGGTAAGAGCGAAGATGGTGGTGGGAGTTCGGGCGGCGCGGGTAAGAGCGGTGGCAAAACCCAAATTACAGAAGGTCTGAAAGAGGGCGATCGGGTGTTTATTAAGCTTCCAGATGGCAAAAAGCTGGATGAACTCCTGAAAGACGAAAAAGAAAAAGAAAAAGAGAAGAGCAAATAACTCAATCACCCATTAGGAGAACGCATCATGGATTGGATGGAAAGCACCAACATGGCCGTCAAAACCCTGACGTCCAACAAGCTGCGAACGGGATTGACCATGCTGGGCATGATCATTGGTAATGCCTCGGTGATTGCGATGATCGGCATTGGACAAGGGGCGCAAAGACTGGCTTCGGAGCAGTTTGAATCCCTAGGTCCGAATGTTCTGTTTGTGACGCCCGGTTCCCAAGGGGCGAGGCAGCGGACGACGTTTTTGCCGCGAAACTTGGTGTGGGATGATGCCAAGGCGATCGCTAACGAAGTGCCCAGCGTCAGCGGCGTCGCCCCCCAGCGCCAATCCCAAATTGCCATGACCTACGGTGGTAAAAACCGGACGACCTTGGTGATGGGCACGACGCCGTCCTATTTGACGGTGCGAGACTTCGACGTGGCGAAGGGGCGGTTTATTAATGATGTGGATCTTGAACGGAATACGCGGGTGGCGATTTTGGGTGCGGATGTGGCGACGCAGTTTTTTGAAGATAAGGATCCGATCGGTGAACGCATCAGAATTCGGAATACCAGCTTTGAAGTGGTGGGCGTGTTGCAGGCGAAGGGTTCATTCCTAGGAAGTAACCAGGACGATGTGGTCTACGTGCCCTTGACGACAACGGCGACGCTGCTGACGGGTCGAACGTCCCCGTTTGGTCTAGACCTGACGTTTATTTCGATCTCGGCGATCGACGAAGCCAATATCCCCGCCGCCGAATTCCAAATCACCAATCTCCTGCGTCGTCGCCACAAGATTACAAATGAAGATGACTTCACAGTTCAGTCTCAAAAAGACATTCTCCGAATTGTCGGCACGATTACGGGTGGATTGACGGCTCTGCTGGCGGCGATCGCAGCGGTTTCTCTCTTGGTGGGCGGCATTGGCATCATGAATATTATGTTGGTCTCGGTGTCGGAGCGGACCCAGGAGATTGGGTTGAGAAAGGCGATCGGCGCATCAGAACAAGACATCTTGACCCAATTCATCATCGAAGCCGTCATGCTTTCCGCCGCAGGAGGCATTCTCGGCACAGGCGTGGGCATTGCCGGAATTTTGCTCGTTGCCGCCTTTTCGCCCTTGCAAGCGGTGGTATCACCCGTGGCGATCACCTTAGCGGTAACGGTTTCTGGCACGATCGGCCTCGTCTTCGGTGTGGTCCCAGCCCGTCAAGCCGCGAGATTGGATCCGATCGTCGCTCTCCGTAGTGCTTAAATCCCCGATCCCCCTAAATCCCCCTTAAAAAGGGGGACTTTGAGAGACTGAAAGCTCTAAACACAGCGGGTTTAAGCCGACTTGCCCAGCTCATGTCCCCCCTTTTTAAGGGGGCTAGGGGGATCGCTTCCCTCAGCAACTTGCCCATCACTCCCCATCACCGCCATGTCAACGATCGTCAAACTCGAATCCATCACCAAGGTCTACGGCATCGGCGACATCATCGTCAACGCCCTCGCCGGAATCGAACTGTCCGTTGACGCAGGCGAATATTGCGCCATCATGGGCACGTCAGGGTCCGGCAAGTCCACCATGATGAACATCATCGGCTGCCTCGATCGCCCCACCCAAGGCCGCTACTACCTCGACGGCATCGAAGTAGACACCCTCCCCGACAACGACCTCGCCCGCATCCGCAACCAAAAGCTCGGCTTTGTCTTCCAGCAGTTTCACCTGCTCTCCCAACTCACCGCCCTGGAAAACGTCATGCTGCCCATGATCTACGCCGGAGTCCCGCCCCAGGAACGGCGCGATCGTGCCCGCGAAGCCCTCATCCGCGTTGGCCTAGAACAGCGCCTCGAAAACAAGCCCACGCAACTCTCCGGGGGACAGCAGCAGCGGGTCGCCATTGCTCGGGCGATCGTCAACCGTCCCGTTCTCCTCTTAGCCGACGAACCGACGGGCGCACTGGACTCTACGACCACTGACGAAATTCTCGATATCTTCGGCGAACTCAATGCCAGTGGGATGACCGTGGTGATGGTGACGCATGAAGCTGAAGTAGCTAGACGGACCCGACGGGTGATTTGGTTTAAAGATGGGCGCGTTTTGGAAGCGAATATGGCCCCTCAAGATGTGGGACTAGTCGCTGCGGGTTAAGACCCAAAATGCCTAAAACATATTTTTTTACAACCTTGAAAATACGGACGAGGGGCCGGACCCCTCAGCAATTGGAAGAAAAAAGCCGTATGTCCGACTATGCGAATTTTCTCCAATATATGAATAATATTTTTGTCCTGTGAGATGCGCTGATCGGATTGACACATTCCTGTGACTTCAAAGCGTGACTAGGCCATGATCCCCGAGATGTTAAGTCAGGGAATCATGACTTAAATTTTTCGGTCGCTAGAAGTTTTTAGCCTTTTGTCGATCGTGAAATTCACTGGTATTGCACCTTTTCGCCTTTTCGGAAAGGGATCGGTGAAACCACGGTTTTCCTAAGGTTTTGAGATCAAGACTTTACTTAGGATAGATGGCCCGTTCTTTATGCCATCTTTATAATTTGAGAGTTGAAATTGTAGTGCATCTTACATTTTGAGTTTTACATATGCCTAACCATAAATCGGTTGCAGTAATTTCGACGGCGGTAGCTGTACTGGCGATCGCTGCAAGACTGTCTTCGGTTGCTCAGCCATTCCCTGTATTGTCCTGGCTAAGTTCTTCAGCGATCGCGGTAGCTCCTCCGGAGGCGCTGAAACCATTAGAAAATCCTTTTTCTGTTTCTTCTGAGTCAGCCCCTTTGGCGGGAATGCTGGAGCAGGTTTTGTTTGTCGGGGCTAAGAATGATGCGTTGCCCCAAGCCACTCAACTCTCTTTTGGCTCTCTATCCCAATCCGAAGGTGTTTCTGCCGAGCCTTCCCTTGCTGTGGACGGACTGTTGAACCAAGCTGTTGGTAATTGGTTTGGTCCCATACAGCGGGCCTCTGAAAATTGGAATGCGGTCTTGCCAACGGTCATGGTGGTTGAGGAGAGCGATCGTTCCAGTAATGCCGCTCTGCCGCCTTCGATCGCCGAGCTTCGCAAAGAGTTTTGGCAATGTGCGCCTCGTCAGGGTGCGGAATCTCGCATTAAGGCGGTGAATGGTCTGTTCCAAGTTTGGGTCAGGGGTTGCCAAATTGCTGAATTCCCGACCCGTGAAGCTGCCAATACACTCTCTAAGCGGTTAACTGAGGTGTTGGCAGGCAACAATCTCGATTTCTCGAAGCTTCGTCCCGTCTACCAAGGTCAAGACCCTGCCGCAAAGCTGGGCAATGAGCTTCTGTTTGTGGTGACACCAGAGTTGGCACAGCAGTTGGGTCGCAATGCTGATTTGATTGCGGTGGAATGGACTAACCATCTCAGAGTTGCCCTCGGTCAGCCCGAGCTTGAACTGGCTAAGGCTCAAACCGAAATGTATGGCCTGGAGGAAACCGGGCAAGTGTTGACGGGTGGTGCTTCCTGGTATGGTCCTTACTTCCATGGTCGAATCACGGCTACTGGAGAAGTTTACAATCAGTACGATCTGACGGTTGCCTCTCGCACCTTGCCCTTTGATACCTACCTGAAGGTGACGAATCAGAAAAATGGTAAGAGCGTGGTGGTTCGAGTCAACGATCGCGGTCCCTATGTGGATGAGAATTTCCGCATCTTAGATTTATCCTATCGTGCAGCAACTGAAATTGGTGGCGACCAGGTGGGTGTGGTGCCGATCGATGTGGTGATTCTTAAGCCTGCTCCCGGTTCTGGACTTCGAGTCAACCAGAGAATCATCATGCACCCTGAATCTTAGGAGACGAATCTGGAGATTCAGTGGAGAGGCTTAAGAAAAATCTTGAAGTCTGGGTCCCAGATGAAGTCTTAATCTGGTAGGATTGTAACAACAGGTTAAGTTGAACTGGGTATGACTTCGCCATAAATGAAGGTCCTGTTCATTTTGACTTTACCTCAACTATCCTTACAGATTTTAGAGAGAACATTGGCATGGCATTCGAACAAGCGCCCTTACCTTTTGCATCTAATGCCTTAGAGTCCTATGGGATGAAGGCTGAAACCTTTGAATATCACTACGGCAAGCATCACAAGGCTTATGTTGACAACCTCAACAAGCTCGTGGAAGGCAAAAGTGAATTTGCTGGAAAATCTTTGGAAGACGTGATTCGGATGACGGCGGGTAAAGCGGACCAAGCAGGCATTTTTAACAATGCGGCTCAGGTTTGGAACCATTCATTTTTCTGGTCCAGTTTGAAAGCGGGTGGCGGTGGCGCACCTACGGGCGACCTTCTGGCGAAAATTGAAGCGGCTTTCGGTAGCTACGACAACTTCAAGACTGAATTTGCTGCTGCTGCTGCAACTCAGTTCGGAAGCGGTTGGGCTTGGTTGGTGGAAGAAGCAGGTGCTTTGAAAATCACGAAGACCGCGAATGCTGATAATCCTTTGACCCATGGCCAGAAGCCGTTGCTGACCTTGGATGTCTGGGAACATGCTTACTACATCGATTTCCGCAATGCTCGCCCTGGCTACATTGCGAACTACTTGGATAAGCTTGTGAACTGGGATTTTGTGGCTGCTAATCTGGCTGCGTAATGCTCAATTGTTATAAGTTCTAGACCAAAAGAAGGACTGGGAGTGATTCCCGGTCCTTCTTTTTGACATTCAGTATTCTTTTTTACATTCAGTATTTAAGTCAGGGTTTTAAGACAGGGGTTTAGGGCAGGATGATGTGGCGGCTGTTGTCGAAATCCATCAACCCCCGATCGCGCAGTTGACCCAACAGGCGAGTGATGGTGACGCGAGTGGTGCCGATCGCATTCGCCAGATGTTGGTGAGTCAGGCGGATGTTGAGACGATGATGGCCGTCCACGGGGGAGCTGATTTCGCGTTTGAGCAAGTTGAGAAACTCGATCAGGCGATCTTCGACGCGACGATAGCTCGCGATCGCCAGCAGGCATTCACTCTGCTGAAGACGACGGGTCATTTGGCTGAAGAGGCATTCCATCAACTTGGGAGATTTTAAAACCTCTTGCCAGTTGAGGCGCATTAGATCCACATCTGACAAGGCCACCGCACTGTAGGGTTGAATCAAGCTGATAGGCTCACCAAAGGGCATCAAGGGAGAAATCAGTCCCAAAATGGATTCATCGCCATTGGGATAGAGGGTGCTGAGTTGAACAACGCCCCGATAAACCAACCAAATATCTTGCTCGTAGAGCGGAATAGTCTGGCCTTTACGGAAGCTTTGGAGGCTTCGGCCTTGATATTGGGCTTCGAGAATTTGCTGAAGGTCAGTGAGAGATTGATCGCGAGATCCGTGACCGGGGGAAAGCTGGAGAAGCTGAGACGACTGCATAGAACGAACCTCAAGAGGGAATATTCAAGCTCTGGTGCTAAATCTAGAGCCTAAATCTCAAGGTGAGGTAATTGTCTCATTGAGTTTTGGTTAAATTTTGGGTTTATTTTGCAGGGGCAGAGAAGCTGCAAGATGGCTTGTGAGATGGGTTGCTAATCTGGGGGCAACTCCCAATAATGATAGAGACCAGAGTTTTTGTGAGGATCGTATGGGCGGACGGGAAGATTTTGAAGAGACCGCAGCCCAGGGTTCGCAATGTGACATATTGGGGCGAAATCTGTCGGAACTGACGCATTATGCGTTGCTCGGGGTTTCGGTTTCAGCCTCGGGGAGCGAGATTAGGCGGGCTTATCGAGAGTTGAGCTTGCTTTACCATCCGGATACGACTCACCTGCCCCCTCCGATCGCGACGCGCCGTTTTCAAATCCTGAATGAAGCATACGCGACCCTCAGCAATCCAGAACGTCGTCTACATTACGATCGGACGATTGGCTATTCGTCGGTGTCGGTGGTGCGATCGATTCCGTCTTTACATCGCGAGTTTAGTCAAGGCTTCCAGACGCAAAACCCGATGCAGAGATACCCACAAAGACAGCCGCACACCAAATTCGATCCGAAGTTTGGGGCCTATCTGGATCCGGAAGATCGGCCATTATCGTCTGGTGAGCAGTTTGCGTTGTTTTTGATGGGGATTACGTTTGTGGGTTGCATTGGATTAGCGATATTCTTAGGTCGGGTGCAATCTTGATCGGGCAAGGGTTTACCTGAGCGTTTAGAGTTTTCAAACCATTCAGAGTCATTACTTCAGAGTCATTACTATTCATGTTTCAACTTCCTCCTCCAACGACCGCTTTGTATAACCATCCCTTGCCCCATTTGGAGGCTTGGTTGATCTCTTTGGGATGTCGTCAAGACGATCGGCAGCTCAATCGCTGGACGGTGATGCGATCGGCTTGGCAGGCGGAGTTGCTGTTGGATACGGACCAGGTGATTGTGCGCTATGTCGGGAGTGGGGTGGAGAATGTGGTGCGATCGTTTAAGTATTCGTTGAGTCGTCAGGATGTGGAAGCGGCGATTTTTGCGGGACCGTGAGGGAATTGAGAATTGAGAATTTTGAGTTGATGCTTTTTTAAATCTTGTCCTTTTGAGTTGCCCGTCATGCCTTCTCCCATCTGGTCTTATGTTACGCCGGGAATCCCGGATGACTATTTTGAAACGTTGCCGGGGATTCCGATCACGCAGCGAGAAGTGCGCCTGCTGATGCTGTCCTATTTGCGGCTGCAAATTGATTCGGTGCTGTGGGACATTGGGGCGGGGACGGGGACGATTCCGGTGGAGGCGGGGCTGTTTGCGACGCAGGGGAAGATTGTGGCGGTGGAGCATGATGGGGAAGTGGCGAGTCTGATTCAGCGCAATTGCGATCGGTTTGGCGTGAAGAATGTGGAGGTGATCGAGGGCAGTGCGCCGGATTGTCTGGCGGCGTTGAAGATGGCCCCCGATCGGATTTGTTTAGAGGGGGGGAGGCCAATTAAGCCGATTTTGAGTGCGGTGTGGGAGCGGCTGAAGCCGGGTGGACGGATTGTGACGATCGCGCCGAGTTTGGAAAGTCTGTATCAGGTGTCGGAGAGTTTTGCACAGTTGCAGGTGCGAAATATTGAGATTGTGCAGTCGGCAATTAATCGCTTGGAAAAGCGGGGCAATCATCAGGTTTTTGCGGCGGTGGATCCGATGTTTGTATTAAGTGGTGAGAAGTTGTGAGATTTGAAGCGGTCATGCTTGACGTTGTGAAGCGTTAACATGCCCTTTTTTCCGAGCTTTTTTCCAAGAATCCAGTACAGTTACTAGAGGTAGTTTTGGCTTTCTTAACCTCTTAATTTAATTGTTTGATTATTGTCTTAATCTTCAGGTGACTGAGTTGCGATCGAAAACCCTAAAGCGAATTGTCAGCGGCGTGGTTGCGATCGCGGCGGCCCTCACGATGTTGTGCTTGGGGGGCTGGTATTTTACGATCGCGCTGGCGGTGTTGGTGTATTTGGGGCAGTTGGAATATTTTCGGATGGTGGCGGCGAAGGGAATGCTGCCTGCGGTGAAGACGACGATGATTTTGAGTCAGATGGTGATGCTGGGATCCCATGGTCATCCGATGTTGGCGGATGCGCTGTTGCCTGTGGCGGGGACGTTGATTTGTTTTTATTTGTTGTTTCAGCCGAAGTTGGCGACGATCGCGGATTTGTCGGCGTCGGTTATGGGGCTGTTTTATACGGGATTTTTGCCGAGTTTTTGGGTGCGGTTGCGGGATTTGGGACAGGGGGCGCTGAGTAATTTGCCGTTGGATGGCTTTTGGATTGTGGGAGCGCAGCAGATTCCGGTGGGGTTGTGGTTGACCTTGTTGGCGTTTAGTTGCATTTGGGCGGCGGATATTGGGGCCTATGTGATGGGGCGGATGGTGGGGAAGACGCCGCTGTCGGAGATTAGTCCGAAGAAGACCTGGGAAGGGGCTTTTTTTGGGACGTTGGGGAGTATTTTGGTGGCGATCGTGGGGGCAAAGTTGCTGGGGTGGGGATTGTTTTGGCTGACGGGATCGGCGTTTGGGTTGATGATTGGGGTGGTGAGTTTGTTGGGGGATTTGACGGAGTCGTTGATGAAGCGAGATGCGGGGGTGAAGGATTCGGGGGATTTGATCCCGGGTCATGGGGGCATTCTCGATCGGACGGATAGTTACTTGTTTACGGCTCCGTTGGTGTATTACTTTGTGACGTTGGTGTTGCCGTTGTTTCGGTAGATCGGTTGCATTCACAACACCCGATCCCCCTAAATCCCCCTTAAAAAGGGGGACTTTGAGTCTAGTAAGAGATTTTTACTGGATCGTCTTTATAGATAGTCTTTACAGTCTAGTTCCCCCTTTTTAAGGGGGTTAGGGGGATCGGGATTGTAGCAACAACGCATTGATTGGGTATTAACGTTATTGACTCAATCGTCCGATCGTCTATCCGTTGTTTTCCGAATCCGATCTTGAATGTCAGCGAGATCAATAAAACGATCGGCCAGATTAATCAGTTGATCATTGGTATTGGCGCGGAGACTGACGAGTTCAATTTTGACGCCGCGATAGGAGAGATCGTTGACGGCATAGCTTAAATCGCCTGTGCTAGTCAGGAGGACGATCGTGTCGCAGTAAGCGCCCAAGGTCATCATGTCAATGGCAATTTCGACATCCAAATTGGCCTTGCGACTGCCATCGGGTAAGGTGGTTAACTCCTTGCTAATGACCCGATAGCCATTGCGCCGCATCCATAGGAGAAACCCTTGCTGTCGCTCATTGTTACGATCGCTTCCGGTATAAAAATAGGCGCGCAAGAGCTGCCGATCGCCTTTGAGATAGGTCAAGAGCTTTGCATAATCAATCTCCAACTGCAATTGCAATGCCGCATAAAACAAACTCGCGCCATCAATGAGAATAACAATCCGATCGCGATTTCTGTCGGATGTTAAAGCGCCTATGGTGTCAGATGAGAGACGAGTAGGAGCAAACAAGTCGGTGGGCTGATCTTCTGACTGCATAAACAGTCTCCTAAAAAAATATTAAAACGAACATTAAAGTGAGGATCTAAAAATCAGTTTCATAAATTGGTATCACAAACGAAATCTTAAATTAAGGATCGAAACAAGCCCGAATTGATTGAAAGCAAAGATTCACTAGTATCGAACTGAATCGCGCTAGTCATCCTGATGCTATTAAAAATAAGGACTTGATCTAAAGGGGATGTTCTTAAACAGGTTTCTCTCTATTGTCTTGCTTAAAACAGAACAGCTTAAAACAAGACAGCAGAGAGAAGGTATACGATCGTTGTAAATTGAGGTTAATAAAAAGGTCTATATTATGTAACTGATGTTATCAATTGCATCAGCTACGGCTCATAAACGAGATAACTCTTTACGTATTGATAGATTAATTTACTGGGTTCTGATTAGACCCTATTTCTGGGGCCTTTCTAGGGTAGGACCATCAGTCGTCCGGTGCAGGAAATTTGGCCGGATTCGATCGTGAGAGAGTTGAGATGGGTCTCGCTTCCGAGGTCAAAGCGGTAGCCGTTGAGTTCTGCGATCGCCATGCCCCGCTTGGCTTTGGCATGGGGGAGCCAGACGGGATTTTCCAGTTGAATTTCGTTGGGTTGCGTCAGCTTGAGCGTTGTCCGAATGGCAATTTCGGTCGTATTGTCGCCACTAGAGGGCAGGTTTCCACAGAGAAGAAGGCTGTCCCCCTGTAACTGAGTGTGAAGATTTGTGATCGTCAAGGATTCTTGACTGTCTGAGCCTTGGGAGGGGTCTCGTCCTAAAAGATTGAGTAAAAAGGCCGTGACGGCGGCGCGAACGAGGGGTGCGGTGAGGGACTGGTTAAGGTTGTCCTCGGAGAGGACCATTTCCAGATCGATGGGAAAGGCGGCGAGGAGTTTTAGGGGTTTGCCGCGTAGGACTTGGCTGAAGTTGAGGCGGACAGCTTCACCTGTTGTCAAGTGGAGGTTGCTGAGGTGGATCCCTTGGTAGACGGCGTAGGCGGCGGAGACTTCAACTTTGGGGATGGTGCCGGAGAGGAGTTGCCGATCGCCTGCTTGAATGGACAGTTTTAGGTCGTCGAGCTGTTGGGTTTGGGATTTGAGCCAAAGTCGGATGGCGGGGACGAGGACTTTGCTGATCAGGCCCGATCGGGGCTGGGGTTCAGACATTACTTCAGAATTTACTTCAGAATTGGCCGCATCTTCAGACATAGATCAGAGTTATGGTGGAGGGCGTAAGCATGATACAGGATAGGCTATGGCGCACCCTCGTGTTCGATCGCAAAAATCTTCGCGATCTCGGAAATCGTCTCGATCGCATAAGGCTTCCCCTGCTTCAATGCCCGTTTCGACGCCTGCTTCCAAGCCAAAAGTGAAGCCCGAATATTTTCAGGAATCGATCGGCAGTATTCCTGGGACGTTGACGATTGATCCCGATTCTGCGCCGCCGGAGATTGTGCTGCTGGATTATTCGGAAGGCCAATGTGAGCGCCGATTGGATATTAAGCCGATCGATATTCAGCCCTATTTAGATCATGACTCTGTGACTTGGATTGATTTGAAGGGCTTTGGTCATGAGGAGACGATTCGACAGATTGGGGATGTATTTCAGCTTCATCCGTTGTTTTTGGAAGATATTGTCAATGTGCCGCAGCGTCCGAAGGTGGAGGACGGGGAGAATCAATTGCTGTTGATTGCCTGCATGGTGGGATTGGTTCCTGATGGGGAGCAGTTGGATGTGGTGGATACGACTCCGACGTTTATGACGGAGCAGGTGAGTTTTGTGTTGGGGGCGCAGTATGTGTTGACGGTGCAGGAGGAGCCGGATTATGACTGTTTTGATGTGGTGCGCGATCGGTTGCGGAGTGGGCGGGGCACGATTCGCAGGCGCGGGGCAGATTACCTCATGTATGCGTTGTTGGATTCGATTATTGATGGATTTTTCCCGGTGTTAGAGGCGTATGGTGAGGCGTTGGAGCTATTAGAAGATGAGGTTGTGGCGAATCCCACGGTGCATACGCTGGAGAAGATTCATCGAATGAAGCGCGATTTGATCCGGTTACGGCGGGCGATTTGGCCACAGCGGGATGCGATTAATTCATTGATTCGGGATGGCAATCCGCTGATTGGGGATGAGATTCGGATTCATTTGCGGGATTGCTATGACCATACGGTGCAGGTGATGGATATGGTGGAGACGTATCGGGAGGTGGCTTCTAGTTTGATGGATGTGTATTTGTCGTCCGTGAGTAATCGGATGAATGAAATTATGAAATTTCTGACGGTGATTTCTAGTATTTTTATCCCTTTGACCTTCATTGCGGGGATTTATGGGATGAATTTCAGTACTGAAAAATCCCGTTTAAATATGCCTGAATTGAATCATCCCTATGGGTATGTGATTTGTCTGGGGGTGATGGGATGTATTGCGATCGGAATGGTGACGTTTTTTTGGAAGAAGGGTTGGTTTGAAAATTATGCAATGCAGCCGAGACGATCGGTGCAGGGACGATCGGGCAGGCGTTAGTTGGCTTCTAGCACCGAAACCCGATCCCCCTAGCCCCCTTAAAAAGGGGGAATAAGAGAAAGAAGGAACAAAATATCTTTTCATAATCTCGCTTTTTCTTCTCATAGTCCCCCTTTTTAAGGGGGATTTAGGGGGATCGGGCGCTTTGAGATCAACGCCAAGACTGTTTAAACATCTTCTAAACAATCTCGATCGCCACCGCACCCATAAAGATTGAATCTGTTGTCTGGCTTGGTTGAATCTCCGGATGCAAAATCTGAGTCAATTCAAAACGCCGATCGCAAGGGCTTTTCAGAACCTTGACCTGCCCTGGATCAATCTGCAATTCTAGTTTGGAAATTTGACTGAGTCCTGTACCTGTTGCTTTGAGATAGGCTTCTTTACAGGTCCAATAAGCGAAGAACTTTTCCGGCTGTAATGTCTCCGGCAATGCTGCGATCGACTCATATTCAGAGACATTAAAAAAACGTTTGGCTAATGCGAGTAGTTTGGGTACGGGCCGCACTCTTTCGAGATCAACCCCGATCGCCGCGCTTTTGCAAACGACAATCAAAGCCCGTTCATGGGAATGGGCTAAATTGAAATGCAGGTTTGGATCATCCACCAGTTTCGGTTTGCCATGAGTGCCGTAGTCGAACCGAAGTTCTTTGGGATGGCAGTTCAAATATTGGGCCAAATACGATCGCAATGCTCCCCGAGCCGCGACAAAATCCCGTTGATGTTGGGGACTTCTAAACCGCTCAACCCGATCGCACTCATCCGCCGAAAGCCAAGCATAATACTCCGCTTGGCTCTCCGGATCAATTGCTAAATCAACCGAATAACGATCGTAAGAAATGCCCATCCCCCTTCACCCTTCCTCCTTCACCATTCCTCCTTCTCATGTCCCCCCAGAATTGGGGGCTAGAGGGCTTTCCGCCAGCGTCTCTGGCAATGTCTCTGGCAATGTCTCTGGCAACGAAGGCCGCAGGAGCAAATACACCAATGGCCCAAACAACGGAATCAATGACACCGCGACAAAAACACGATCGTCCTCCCACCCGCGTCTACTCATGTCATCCTTAATCAACGTAGGAAACAAACAGGACAACATACAAAAATCCAAACTCATCACATGGATAAACCGACTCGATCGCCACTGCATCGCAAAATCAGCCCAATCCCCTCGCGTCAAACCCAAAAACAATAAACTCAACGCCGCCACCGCAATCAAACTCGCCGTAATCTTGGAATCCCAAAGCTTAATCACCCAATTCTTTTTCCCGACAAACGTGGGATTGTCTCGACGCAAGATCAAGTAAGGCAACAGAGCAAAGGCTCCCAACGCAAACGATCCGGCACTAAAGGCCCAAGCAGGGAGCTTCTGTCCCCGACCATCGCAATACAACAGACAGCAATACATCAACGGCAAAACGCCCATGATATTAAACAAATTCGCCACTAAGGGATTTACCCCCTCGAACTTCCCGCTCGACAGGTTGATAATCAAATCCAACGTATCCGGCGAATCCGGCGGCGCAAACACAAACGCATAGGTGCCAAATGCAATCCAAAGAAGGCCCAGAAAGACAGAGCGAAGTAAAGAAGAATTTAGCAAAGTTGAGTTCACGGGGTTTCAAGAAATAGGTTTCTCTATTTTGCCACTCCCTGCCGCGTCAACAAAGCCCAAATCTGCGATCGGCCCTGAAATTGCACCCGCACCTGACTTAAAAACTTCACCTTCGATCGGGGCAACTTTCGAGCACTGTCCACATCCACCAGCAAAAAGGGACGCTCATCTTGGACTAAATGCCGCTCCAACTCTGCCAAACTCGCTGGAATCACTTGCCGATCGCTATAAAAATCTAAGGACGATCGACGCACTTTGTGGGAGGTATAAATCGGTATTTGTTCCGGCGTTCGCTTTGCAATCATCTGAGCCACAGGCTGCACGGGATAGTCATTCTTCGCATCCCACATCTCCTGCTCTGCACTGACAAACACCAGCAGCGCCACATAAGTTCCCCAAAATAGGACGGCGAGGGCTTCCGATCGGCGTCGCTGCCGACAAAGCACCATCACCACCGTACAACTCAGCGCCATCAGTCCCACACTACTCGCGGTCCAAACCCAGCCCTCCCCCAGACTCCAGCCCGCGCCACAGCTCAGTCCCACCGCCGCCACCGCAAAAATCCAGCCCCACTGCTTCATCTCACGGGGACTCATCGCTTGCACCTGTTGCCAGGATGACTCAGAAGACTCAGATAATGCCCAATTGGGACTCCAGTTTGAATTCCAATTTGAACCCCAATCTGAATTCCAATGGGATAGCCAATGCTGTGCCAGATACACGCCCCCGATCAGCGACAACAGCGGATGGAGTCCCAAGCTCGAAACGGAAAGACTCGTTCGAGCACCTGCCCCTATCAGCAAGACGGACAAAAAGCTCCAACTCAACAAAAACTTAGCCCAGCTAAAATCCTGATTCCGCCACAGGTGCCGCAGCGCACTGGGCAAAAATAAGACGGCTGGAAAGCCAATCTGCATGGCGATCGTCCAGCCCCAAGAGGCCCGAAATCCACTGCCTGCGATCGGGGCTGCGATCGGGGCTGCGATCGAGGCTAGATCTCCCGGTCCTATCATTTGCCGCATCAAAGCAGGCCAACCCTGAGGCACATAGGTCCAGATTTCCCACATCCCCAAGGGCAACAATCCCAATCCCAATCCCCACCACAGATAGGGACATCGCAATAGGCGAGGCGTATCCCAAGCTAAAAAAGCCAGCCCAAACAGGCCCCAACCAATCCCCAGCCAGCCCTCGGTCAGACAGAGCAACCCCGTCACCAGCCCCAATCCCAGACTCCACCGGATATCCCGCCGCGATCGAAACACACAGAGCAACAACAACAAAATCTCAAAGAACAAAGCCCCCGGCGGAGCCGCCAATCGTCCTAATCGCACCACAGGCAAGCAACTCAAGTACAGCACCGAACTCGTCACCGCCGCCAATCGCCCCACAAACAGCTCTCGGGCCAGCAGATACATCAAAGGCACCGAAGCAGCGGTCAAGAGCGCACTGGGTAAGCGACTCATGGTCTCATTAATCCCGCCTATCCCATAGCTTAGGACCAAGCTCCACAGCAGCAGGGGCGATCGGGAAAAATCTTTGGGAAGCGCGGTTCCGGTGAGCGTTAATAATCGGTTGATGGTGTCATCCATGGTTTCTAGTGAATCCCAGGCTTGAAGCCACCGCCTTGCTTCCTGGGCGATCGTGCCTTCATAGCCATCCTGCAGGGGCAACAGTCCCAATTGCCACACCATGAGGATGAGCGACGCCAAGGTTAACCCGATCATCCAAGAGCGATCGACCCACCGAGCGGTTTCAGGTAAGATTTGGCGAAATCGCCCATCGATATTAATCATCCAGATCCCAATCCTCTGAGACTGCGGTTACAGAAGGGTTGTAGCTCACTCAATTCTCGTTAACCAGCCTTCAGCTAGACTCAAAACGCATTTACCACTTTAATGTCATTCTCAATCTAAATCCTCTTCTCGCCCATTAAATCTATCTGAAGAAATCTCTTCCAGCCATTTCATTCCACCTAGGGTCAAGAGCGTCAGCCCCGTGGCCATCACCCCCAATACCCAAAGTCCACAGCCCGCCACCATTCCCAAAGCCGCCGTGACCCACAGGGAAGCCGCCGAAGTCAATCCCGTCACACTGG